>MEWR01000011.1:67945-93223 GCA_001773455.1 Candidatus Abawacabacteria bacterium RBG_16_42_10 | reverse complement strand
AAGAAAAAACCTGATGAGAAAATGCCCTATATCGTCATCGTTGTCGATGAATTAGCAGATCTTATGATGGTGGCTTCCAAAGAGATTGAAGCCAGTATTTGTCGCGTTGCGCAAATGGCTCGTGCCGTTGGTATTCACTTGATAGTTGCTACTCAAAGACCTTCAGTTGATGTCATTACCGGGCTCATTAAGGCAAATATCCCTGCGCGTATCGCTTTCACCGTTTCTTCAGGAATCGATTCGCGTACCATCCTCAATCGCCAAGGGGCAGAAAGTCTGATCGGTGCTGGTGATATGCTTTATCAAGATCCTAACAGTGTTCGTCTCGTCCGTGTACAAGGTATATTTGTCAGTCCTGATGAGATAAAGGCAGTGACCAATGAAATTAAATTAACTGCTTCGCCTGATTATCACACTGATATCATTGAAGAGAAAAGAGAAATCCCCGAGGGTTTACCTAATGCCGGCAGCATGGGAATTTTGGGTAGCAATGACAATTTTGAGGATGCTCTCGAAAAAGAGGCTATCGAATTCGTCATCCGTACACAAAAAGCCTCAGCAACATTGTTACAGAGACATTTACGCATCGGTTATGCGCGCGCAGCACGACTGCTTGATATACTCGAACAAAAGGGCATCATCGGTCCGGCCAATGGAGCTAAAGCAAGAGAAATAAAACTCAAAAGTGCAGAATTCTGAGTGCTGAGTGCAGAAACTTCAACTCATCATTCAGCCCCGAAGGGGCCCCATTGGGGCGCTCTGCACTCTGAACTTGAATCAGAGTCCCTTCTCAATCTTCCCTAAATCAGTATCCGTGTCATTGACATCAACTTGCGATAATTCTGCATCGAAAGCGTCGAGAGAGTCCGTACCACTAAATTCTGCAAGGATTTTTGCCATTTCTTCATCGCCAATATTATCTATATTTATAGAATCAACATCATGAGAGAACGAAGATAAAGATGAAGGTGAAGATGGAGATGAAGGTGAAGGAGAAACCAAAGAAGGGAGCTGCCCGCAGGCAGTCATCCCTCCTAGTATCACTAAACCGGTTATTACTTTTGCTACTACGTTCATTCCTTATTCTTGTTCATTCTCATTATTGTCTTGCTCATTTTCAGCCACAAGACCTTTGTGAATCTCACGTAGTCCATGAGCGGCGTCTTTGAGTAAACGATGTGCAGCATGGAGATTTTCTCGAATCTGATGGACAGTTGCGCGGAAAGCAGCAAATGCAGCCTTTCGGTCTTCAGCGTCGTGAATAGCCTCAAATTGTTCAGTCGCTGTAGCAACTAAAGCCTTAGCATCAGCGAGCTTTGCTTTGGCATCGGCAATGTTTTGTTCTACATCTGCAGTATCAGCACCCTTAGTTTCAAACTCATCAGCCTTCTTTTGCATACGATCTGCGATCTCGGACATTTTATTGTACGCACGTTCAAACTTCTCCCTCATAGCATGATAGAAGTTCTTGATGATTTGCCATCGATCTTCTTTTAAACGTTGAAGTAAAGGATGAGGACGATTTAATTCAGTTTTTGTTGGAGTACTTGTTGGCTCTGTGGTTTCATCAGCAGAAACAAATGGAATCATGATAGACATCATGACACTAGCTACAACAATTGAAGAAAGAACACGTTTCATAGGGAAAGGTTAATTGCAAAAAGGGTGTCGCCCCCAGGTTACAAGATTACCTTGCAGAGCTCAAGGACAGCGCTTGCTGTAAACGTAGTCTCTGAACATCACGCCAACCAATATCAGTCCGATAATGAAGATTATTACCATCTATACTCACCATGGACATAGCTTCATATGCTTTTTGTCTGGCCTCAATGGCATTATTTCCTTCGCCAACTATATAAAACAATCTTCCCCCATTCGCAAAATGCCTGCCACCTTGTTCATTAATTCCAGCACTATATATTTTAACTCCCGGATACTTTCGTGCCTCATTAAGACCAAATATTTGCTTGCCTTTGACGTTTTGATAATTCCCAGGGTAACCCTTTGATGCTCCAGCTATAACAACTCTCGCTCGACTATCAGTTTTAAGCTGGATACTACTAAGATCTCCTTCAGCAATAGCCATACCTACTTCAAAAAGATCATTTTCAAGTCCGGGAAGAATCACTTCGGCTTCAGGATCACCCCAACGAGCATTGAACTCTACAACGTAGGGAACCTGTTCAGATTTTTCTTTTACAGCCATCCCACCAAGATATAAGACTCCTTTATAGGGACGCCCTTCCTGATGTAAACCATTAATCACCCGATCAAGAATAGTTCTTTCAACTTTAGTTAGTAGCTCTTCCTCCAAAACTAACGGTGGCGTACTACAGCCCATACCTCCGGTGTTCTCACCTACATCAAAATTATTAACCCGTTTATGATCTTGAGCATGACCCACTATCTTGTAATTTTTCCCGTCACTAAAAATATAGCTAGAAAATTCTTCTCCAGCTGAATCATCATCACCTCTTAGCCATTGTTCAATAAGAAAAACCTCACCAGCCTTCTTAAAACGTGCCATCTCTTTGATTTGCTGTTTGGCCTCTTCATTGTTTTTTGCTGGTAATGCACCCTTTCCTTCTGCTAAACCAGAGGCTTTGATAAACCAGGGTTGATTAGGTTGAGATTCAATATAATCAAATCCTTCTTGGGGAGAGGAACACACTTTAAAGCAGGGTTGAGGAATATCATGGCGCTCTCCAAATTCTCTCGCCCAGGCCTTATCCCATTCAATTTGCCCAGCTTTTTTCGTTGGACCAACGGTAGGAATGCCTTTTTCAACAAGAGCATCTAGTAAACCAGCTTCAACCGCATTATCTTGAGCTACATCGACCAAATTTACTTTCTCTTGTACACAAATTTCTAAGATTTCGCGAACACTGGTTGTTTTAACCTTTGGATAAGTAATCACTGATTTGTCTGTATTTATTTTCATTAAATCATTTCCCGGCACTGCTAAAACTCTATCAACATGTTCACTTTGAGCATATTTATCTACCAAAACTGCACCACGCCCACCCCCATCTACAACCAAAACAGTATTCCTCATAATATTATTATTAAGGAAGCAACGTAGCAGACGTAAATTTGTTAGTCTAGTTTATTTGCCATGGCATTTCTTGTATTTCTTGCCGCTGCCACAAGGGCAGGGATCATTACGATCAACTTTTGTACCCTGTCGGATTGTAGTCATCTTCTGAGGCTTCGCAATCAAACTACTTTCTTCAATTTGATTCTCAATTTGTTGTTCATTCGTCATAATATTAATAGGCTGGGCAATTTGCTGTATTTGTGGCGTGAAGTCGACCTTGAAGATAGTATGAACAATTCCTGATTGAACCATGGTTAAGAGACGTTCCATCGCCAGATATGCTTCTTGTTTGTATTCAACCAAAGGATCTCTCTGGCCATAAGCCTTGAGTGACACTTTCTCGCGTAAGTACTGCATATGATCGAGATGATCCATCCAGAGAGAATCAATGGTTCGTAAACACACGAACTTTTCTAACAATTGCATTGCTTCAGCGCTCGGAGCTTTCGCTGCCTTGTCATCATAAGCAGCTATATACGCATCGGTAACTTTCTCAATGAGAATTTCAGTATCGTGGATAATATCCTCCGGCAAGGTAGAAATACTATCTGGATCCAGTTTATGGATGGCCATGAGATCTTCACGGACTTTGTCACGATCTATTTCAGCAGTCTCGACATTGATATGTCCGCGGACCAAACTGGCGATTTCACCTCTCAGCATTTCTCGAATATCAGCTCTCAAATCTGTGGCGAGTAGTATTTTGCGTCGACGTGCATAGATCAGGTGGCGATGACGATTCATCACATTGTCATATTGTAAAACATGTTTACGAATGTCGAAGTTACGACCTTCTACTCGCTTCTGTGCACTTTCAATCGAATATGTCATCATTGAATTTTCAATCTCTTGATCATCCGGAATATTCAGTCTTTCCATGAGTGTCTTAATGCGATCTCCTGCAAATAAGCGCATAAGATCATCTTCCATTGACACATAGAACTGACTGCTACCGGGATCTCCCTGACGACCAGAACGACCGCGTAACTGATTATCAATACGACGAGATTCATGACGCTCTGTGCCCAAGACATGCAGTCCTCCCAACTCAACAACTTCAGCCCCCAATTGAATATCGGTACCACGACCAGCCATATTGGTAGCAATAGTTACCGCTCCTTTTTGACCGGCGAGAGCAATAATTTCTGCTTCTTTCTCATGAAACTTCGCATTGAGCACTTGATGAGGGACATTTTCTTTGTGGAGGAGATCACTCAAATGCTCCGATCGCTCAATTGATATGGTACCGACGAGCACTGGTTGACCGGCTTCATATTTCTTTTTAATTTCGCGTACCACAGCCATAAATTTACCGCGTTCATTTTTGTAGACAAGATCTGGCAAATCTTTACGAGTAACCGGTTTATGAGTGGGTACAGAAATAACGGGTAAATTGTAAATTGATTCAAATTCTTCTGCTTCAGTAGCGGCGGTACCGGTCATACCTGCCAGTTTTTTGTAGAGTCTGAAATAATTTTGAAAAGTAATCGTGGCCAAGGTTTTGCTTTCTCTTTTTACTTCTACGCCTTCTTTGGCTTCCAAAGCTTGATGAAGTCCTTCTGAGAAACGTCGCCCTGGCATGAGACGACCGGTAAATTCATCAACGATCACCACTTCGCCATCTTTGACCACATAGTCGCGATCAAGCATAAACAAAGCCTGTGCCCGTAACGCTTGCTCAATGTGGTGGACTTCAGTAAATCCAGCATCAGTATAGATATTTTTTAAACCCAACATTTGTTCCATATTTGCTATGCCCTTTTCTGTTAATGTTGATGTTTTTAACTTCTCATCAACAACAAAGTCTTCATCTTTTTTGAGACGAGGAATTAACTGGCTATATTTAACATACTTTGAAGTTGATTCTTGTGCAGGCGCGGAAATGATCAGAGGCGTACGTGCCTCATCGACCAAGATCGAGTCCACTTCATCCACAATGGCATAATGCAAATCTCTCTGAACAATATGATTGATATCTTGCACCATATTGTCACGCAGATAATCGAAACCGAATTCATTGTTCGTACCATAGGTAATGTCACAACTGTATGCCTCTTTTCTTTGTTTCTCATCCAGACCATGAACTACCGTTCCTACCGAGAGACCCAAAAATCTATAGACTAGTCCCATCCATTCGCTATCGCGGCGAGCCAGATAATCATTGACGGTGATCACATGAACACCCTTGCCTTCCAGAGCATTGAGATACACAGGCAAAGTACATACGAGGGTTTTTCCTTCACCGGTTTTCATCTCGGCAATCTGACCACGATGCATCACCAGGCCACCAATCAGCTGCACATCAAAAGGAATCATATTCCACGTTTTTTCGAGCCCTGAAATCGTATATTTCGTCCCTATGAGACGACGACATGCATTCTTCACCACTGCAAAGGCTTCGGGAAGAAGACTATCCACAGACTCTCCATTGGCAATACGATCGCGAAACTCTTCAGTCTTTCTTCGTAATTCTCCTTCACTGAAAGACTGATATTCTTCTTCAAATTTGTTGATACGTGCCACCATCGGAGTAATACGCTTGAGCTCCTTCGTTGTGGCGTCAGGAAAGATCCAATTCCAAAGTCCCATGTTCACTTTTTAAAGCGACAAGAGAATAGCATATTCAAGTTCTAAGTTTAAAGCATGCCCTGAGCATGTCGAAGGGTTCTAAATTCTAAGTTGAATTCTGAGTTTTAACCTTGAACTTAGAACTTAGAACTTGTTTAGTGTCCTTCACTTGTAAATATCGTTTGGGCTCTACCGCCACGTCCTCCTGGGACATCAGCTATCTTGCGTAGTTTCAATGTACCGAGGGTATACAGAAGCTGCCACTGTTCCAGTTTTCCTTGGTCGGTATTCACAGTCATGATAACGGCATCGGCTAGAGGAACTTTTGATTCACTCATACCCAAATATTGTTCAGGATTGATATACCAAAATTCCGGATATATCTTGGGAAAACGACCAATGTCCTGGTCGAAAACAGGCAGATTACCAAGAATTAATTCATGGAGATTTTCTTTCTCCGGTGGGATCTGATTGTTGAGAACTGCGCCAAACATACCTTCCTGCCAGTGCTGCCAAATCATTTTCATAGTATCATCATCCAAAGTAAATCTTCTCACAAGAGGAACAAAGCCTGCAGAATCAAGACGCCTCGCCTGTCCTGCATGACGCATTTCGTACTGTTTCTGGGCCCAACCCCAAACAGAATCATTTACCTCTCCCTCGCACATGGCATTTTTTAATGAGATAAATTGTTGTTCAATGATTTGAGGGATATTCTGCAACTGTTTTTCTTGTTCATGAAGTGTGTCATGCAATATGTTTAGCCAAAGCAAAAATTCTTGCTTAGAGGCCTGATCTTCATCGGGATGTGTACTCAATGCATCATAGCAATCACTAAATGATTTCCACTTTTGTTCCAACTTCGTGAGAGCATCAATAGATGCTTTGGCATAACCGTGTTCGGATGGCTGTAGATGGGAAATATATTCGCGTAATCGCTTTTTTAAATGTACAAAATAAGGCTTGGCAGCTCTAATGCGTGCTATTTCACTTCGTGCATCGACAATCTGCTCCACCTGCCCCAAAATATTTGCATATTTTTCATCGGTCATATCTCCGGAAACGATTGCCGGACTGGAAAGCCAGGCCATAGTTTCATTCCATTCAGTATTATCATGCATAAACAAACGCTCAAGTGCTTTAAACGTCATGGGGTTAAAACCCTCCCGCACACACGCTTTTAGGCCGGAAACCATCTCAAGCACCTTGGTAATATGTTCGACATGAAAGTCTTTTCGTTCTTCCACATTTTTTCTGAGTTCTGCCAAAACTTGGTGTGATTGATTGTATGCTATCTGCGTGTAATACGTATTAAAAACGTTATCTACTTGTGAAGACAGCATCGTATCCAATTTCTTAAAAGCAGCAGAACTGACAATTTCTCTTCCAGATGCCCTCTGTGCCTGCACAAATGCGCAAACCTTTTCATAGATCTTGTGCATATCATATTCGAGTCTGGGATAGCGTACCACCATGCGATGTTCGTCCGCATAGATGCATGCCACCATACCTTCTGCGGTGACAATTTGCATAGCAGCACCTTGTGGCATCATTGGATTATCTCCCCTGACACTGGTGAGTCCTTGAGTAATAGTTTTAATGCTGTTGATAGATTGAGGCTCTTTTTCCAATTGCCGTTTCGCCTCTTGTAGCCGCATGCTGCGCTCTCGATCCATGATATGACTGATAGGAGAATTAGGATTTTTTACTAATTCAGGATCCTGGATATAGACACGATATGCTTTTCTTATCACATCATAAGAAATCCCTGTTTGTTTTTGTACATGCTCAATGGCATGTTCTTCTGCCTCAGCAGACACAGAGGAAATAGGCCCCATCTTCTCAAAAGCATCCGTGATATGGCCTCTAAAAAACGCAAAACGATAATACAGCTGATAATCCTTCCCTTGATATTCCGGGGGGACTTGAGCAAAGAATTGTTGAAATTGATCTTCCCACTCTGCCACTTGAGCTACAGGTGGTTTGGAAGAAGGATGATCACTGACAAGCGGGGCAATCGTGTCGCTACGACTTTGCTTAATAAGCTCTTTGATGTCAGCTCTGGTAATGGCAACTTCAAACACTTGATATAAGAAAGTGGTTAGTAATTGAATAACCTTTGCAATACGCTGTTCCGGTTTGAGAGCCAAAAACTTTTCTCCCCAAATCGGTTTAATATCTCTCTCAGATAAACATCCCTGTTGAATCAATGGTAACAGTGCCTGTGCTTCAAAATGGCTTACAGTATGCCAGTCCTCATTTGCCCATTGTTTATAAGGTTTTTTAAACATGGTCTCATAATGCGTCAAAACCATGACAATATAATTTTTATTTCTGAGGAAATCACTGAGGCCGTTTCCAAAGACTTGCTCTTCTTCTGTTTGTGGTGTTTCAAGCGCACACCGTGCTCGATTTTCATAGAACGGACTTTCTCGCACCGCTCTCAATATAACCGGTGTCCAAAAAGGCAATTCTCGAGAAAACTCGGGCAATTTGAGTGAGTCGGTAATGATCACACCACGCTCGTCTATCGTGTTAGACATATAATAAAAGAAGCGATATTTTTATAGTGGAATGAAACATGTTACAACTTTCAGAGAAGCTGTCAACTTCCCGTTCGTTTCATTATTTCTTTTTGAGACAGTCCTTCTTGGGTCAGAAGTCTTTCTATCACCTGCTTTTGAGACTCCTTCACAACACACAGATTATGAGCACGCGCTATGCTCCAAGGGAAACCTTTGACTTTTTCAATCTGATCAACGCAATATTGCCACACATTTTCTGAAATATCTCTCGATAAAAATTCTATGCGCAAAACATTATTCCATTTACGATAGTAGCAATATGCCACTTTGTATTCTGGTAAAAGCTTGATAATGGGTGAATAGCTTATGAAAACGGGCGAAAACTGATCTTCTTGCAATACACCCAAGAAAAGATCGCTATCCACAAAACCAGCAAAATCTTGCTTGGTGGCCAATTCCAAAAGATGAGTGATATCTCGGCTCAAAGAACGGTCAATAATGCCCAAGACGGGCTGTTTTTTTGCATATGAAGCGTTGAGCAAGTCTGCATAATTTTTAACAAAGACATCTCGTTTGTCCTTTTGTAGTTGCCACCACTGCCACCGAATCAGGCTGCCATCGAGCATAATGATATCAACTTCTTTTCCAAAGTCACAAGCATATTTGAGTTCACGCAAGGGAAAATCCAGAGCACCAATTTCATCACTTTCAGGAATATCTTGTATTTCTGACTCAATAATTTCTTCGCCTTTTTTATAATCAGTCAGCACTCTCGATAACGACAAAGCCTTCAAAGGAATACTACGATGTCGAGAAAGATCTATGGGCGAACTATCGACAGATAATACTCGGTATTGTGTCTTTTTATAGCCTGGATAATTGATCTGGTGGTCAGCCAGTGGCAAACGATCTTTTACCAAAGACTGCCAAGCTTTTTGTAAAAGTGCCAAACGTTCTTGATAGGTTTTTCGCTTTGCAAAATAATGACTTTTTACTTTATCGATGTATCGAAGAAGGAGGGAGATATCTGGCATATAAATTAATCTTTCAGAATCCTCTTTACAGCTTGCAGATATGCTTCCATATCTCGTCTGAAACCCACCTTGATAACCAAAACCTGAACCTGCTGTTTCTTCACTTCATAAACCACCCTATATTGTCCAATACGCAGAAAGAAATGATTCGTTAAGTCTCCCGAAAGCGGCCTACCATAGTCTAGTGGCGAGATGGCCAGTTTCTTCATGATTTCTTTATATATACGGTTCTGATCTACTATAGCTATCTTTTTAAGATCTTCCTTCCATACCAATGGATTAAAGAGAACAGAATATGCCATTATTTTTGAGAAAAAATTAACTTTTGCATTTGTTCAGCGGTCAAATAATCAGATGGTTTTGAGTTTTTTGATCGCTCATTTGCAATATGAGTTAATACTATATCTTCGACCATTTCAATATATTTTTCATTTTTTTCATACTCTGCAAAATCCAGCATGACTCCCACCGGTTTACCGCGTTGAGTAACGATCACTTTTTTGTGCTTGAGGGTATCCAAGATCTCAGCAGAATTCGCTCTCAATTCCGCACTGCCAACAATTAATGAATCATTTGTAGACAACATAGTATACAATTAACAATACATCTAAACAAGTGTTGGTATAAAAACACAGAAATCACTATTTGTAGGCATCCTTACGAAAACCAATATCGATAATTTGCACAAACCTACCATTATAGCGATATATTATCCTGATTTTACCAACCCGAACACGATACCAAGAAGGATATCCCCTTAATTTCTTGATATCCAGATTTGCAAAATCCAGGCTTATCAGTTTTTCAATAATCACATATACACTTTCTTTGTTCTTAGCAGATAACTTTGCTAAAAACTTCTTATAATGTTCCATCTGCTTCTTTCAACTTTTTAAGTAATTTCTTAGCGTTAATCGGTGGATTGAAAGACAAAGAAATATCTTTCTCGGTTTCAGAAAATGTAACATTTTCATCTACACTAATAGGCTGAATAAAAATCCCTCCATCTACTTCCCTCGCTAGAAAATATTTAGTTTTGTACTTATCTCGCATAGATTTGGGTAAAGTAACCTGTCCCTTGCCAAAAACTGTAAGTATAGCATTCATAGTAATTATAGTAATACTACTCATACTATACCATAGAATTTAAAGCCATGATACCAGATCAAAAATGAAATAATTCTTCTTGACAGTTTTTTAACTTAGAATTTAGAACTTTGAACTTAGAACTCATTGACAGACTACCTACTCACGGTAAGACTGAAAGGGATCACTATATGCAACATCCCATTTCTCTCTTCGACATTCCCTTCGATCCCTACACTCAAAAAGAGGCAATTCAAGCTATTGCTGATCGAGTGAAAGCGCAGCACAAAACTCGGGTAGTCACCATTAATCCTGAGTTTGTCCTGGAGAGCATGGAAAATGCGCAATTTAAAAATGTATTGAAAACTGCTGACATTCATCTGGCTGATGGCATTGGTATATTATGGGCTACACATTTCCTGGCGAGAAAACCACTCTTTCCACGACTCTATAAACTCACCAAGCCCCTCTACATCTTCTGGCAACTTTGTTATTCATTAGTCCTTATCCCTTTTACAAAGCGAGTCACACGCGATCCACTACCCGAGCGCGTCACCGGCAGTGACCTCTTTCTGCCACTTGTCGAAGAACTGAACAAAAATCAGGAACGAATCTTTCTCCTGGGTGGCGCCAATGGCGTAGGAGAAAAAACCGCCAAGAAACTTCAAGAATTTTTCCCTGGTATCAAGATAGCAGGATTCTTTCCCGGATCACCGAAGGAAACGGATGCGGCTAAGATCATTCATATTATCAATGATAGTAAGGCATCGGTGCTTTTTGTGGCCTTTCAATTCCCTGCCCAAGACATCTGGATTGCCGAACATTTTCACAAATTACATCATGTTAAATTAGCCATGGGCGTCGGCGGTACTTTTGATTTCATTGCTAAGACATCACACATTGCTCACAAGGGTTTCAAAGCCAAACGCGCACCTGGACTGCTCCGAAGAATGAACTTAGAATGGTTTTGGCGACTGATTACCCAGCCTTTCAGATTTATCAGAATAATGCGAGCAACTTTTGTATTTATTGGGAAGGTGTGGAGGGAGAAATTGAAGAATCCTGTGATTTCTTGAGTTCCAAAACCTCATCTTGCAAAGCGATAACACGCAGGAAAAGTTCTAAACGGTTTCGCTCTAATGTGGAAAGTAAAAAGTTACCAGAATAGGAAGTTATACAATCTGTCACCAATACTTTTACTGGATGTTGGTCCGAAATCATTATTCCCAAGCCAAAGACAGCATCAATTTTGTCAAATTCGTATACAGGATTCTGGCCCATAAAATCTTCAATCGCAGTGAGTATGCCATTACGCGGCCCCCCTTCTTTTTCTGCACAGGCAAAGGCACTCTCTCCTCGAAATCCTCCTGATATTAAACCGCTATTATCTAAAGTGATCCCCATGTCAAAAGAAAAAGGCTGCCTAAACGATTCCGGTATCAAACTTGGATAATAATATAGATCACGTCTGGCACATGGCCAACCAACATCATGAAGAATAATTATCACAGGGTGCCCATGGGCGACACTTTTTTCGTGGATTTTTTGTAGCTCAGAATAAACGGTATAGTAATTGTGGTCTCCATCAATGAGATAGATATCTTGCACTGGCAGCTCTGGTAATACTTCCAAACTCGATTTTGCCAACACTTTTAGCTGCTTAAAATCTTTTGCTAGTGCCAACAATTGTTCATCAGGCTTCACATCAACAGAGATAATCCTACACGCTTTATCTAGCACAGCCCAATCACATAAAGCTTTTGTTGTAGTAGCATTTTCCGAACCGATCTCTGTCACTAGTTTTGCATCTGACAGTTTGAGAATTTTCTCAATTATTGGCCAGAACTCAAACATAGAATGTAATAAAAGTGCCATATATATAGATTGGTAATTTACTTCTTTTTTCGTGTACCGAAAATCCTCCTTATTATAAGGAAAACGTTTGTGCCTGTGTGCAATGTTCTTTTCATTCCGTACCAAACTCCAAACCCCTGTTTCCAATACTGGTCAGCATAAAGTTTCGCAAATCTGCGCGGTGACGAAAACATTATGGCATATAATTTCCATTTACTGTGCTGCATGTCTACAAGAGGACGAGAAAGGTTACTACCAAAACCAACGTCGTGTTCGATGGAACCCAACAACATAACTTCACGTTTACTTGGGTTGTCAAATGTTTTAATTATTTTATTTCTATACAAGGCAAATAGATCTGCAGGCGTACACTGCAATCCAGTTCTGTAATATCTAAAGCAATCAAAAATACCGCTCTGAATGTGCATTAACTTTTCGTCGTCAGTGTTTTTTGTAGTAAGAATATTCTCCCAAATCTCCTCAATCAGCGCCTTTCTAGCAAACTCATCATAAATATTCTCAAATATCACTCCTTTCATATTATAAGGACGCGGCAAGTCAAACATATTAAAACCTGTTAGACCAAAATAAACACCCCTTAAGGACATATCTTTCTTAATGAATTCCAACATCTGTTCCAATAAAATCTGTATTGTTCCTCCCCAACCAATGTCAGCAACAATCACCTTCTGGTAATTCAAAAATCCTGATTCATTTAATTCTTTTAGCAAATCATCATAACTCTTATTAAGACTTTCCAGCATTACTTTATTACCAATTTCAGACTGTAATAATTTTTGAATCAACTCCTTCAAAGAAAGCTGATGCAAAGCTAGTTTGGTAAGCCCATAATCGAAACGAGAAACCCCGATACTCTTTAAGAAATCATCCAATGTACTTTTACCTTCGCCTTTACTAAACACTTTCAATAAAGGTTCAGGATGTTGCACAGAAGATTTAATAAAATGAAGATAAGTATACCCTCTTAATAAATTAATCCTATTAAAAGAATCCAACGTATGAACAGAATCTTTTTTCCCAAGTACCTCTAACAATTCTATAAAAGTTTTCCCTTCGCTAGATAAGAAAAATATCGGTTCCTTGGTTATATGGCTGGTAAGAGAGACATAATCCAGATATTTGAGTAATGCAGGAGCGATCGAGAAACCAAATCTGTACAACACTTTTTGGTTCTTACTAAAATGTGCACACTTAGCTTTTACATAAGCATTCATCTTTTTCTGCAATCTCCTGTTATTACCCCATTGATTAATGCGAAGCATTAACACTCCCCACCAAAACTTAGTAGTGCGATAAAAAGTATTTCGCAAGGTTCTATAATGCACTGCACAAACACCAAGAATGCGTGGCGCTCGATAATCAGAAATCTCGTTATCCCCGACATGAAGATTGTTAATTAAATAGAAACCAGGAATCAGATTCTCTTTTTTTAGGTGCAAGAATAATTTTCCTCTAGACTTCCCATAACCAAAATCTGATGAACAGAAACCATCATCAAAGACATCACTTGCACCAAAGTGATCTAACAAGCCCTTCACATGATCACAACTTAGATACATATCTGACAGGAAGAAAACACGGATTCCTTGAGATTTAATGCTCCTTAGAGCCTCAACCAGGGGAGAATTGAGGCGAAGATTTTTCTTTTCGATATCTAATTCTTTTTCAATCAGTTCATTAATGATAACTTGCTTTTCTTCTGATTGAAGCGTTATTTCATATTTTTGAGTTAGCGTTTCAATAAGCAGCCCAAAAATCTCTTGAATACGGGCCTCACGTTCTAAACCATTCCATGCCTTGGTATCATCTATAATAGAACGGCAATACTTCCGCAGTGAATAAAAATAAAAGGGATCAATATCAACATCTAAGTGATTCTGAATAATGACCACCGCCTCTTTGGCGTGCAATAAAAACTGTCTATCTTCAGGATATATTTTCCGTAAAAGCACGGTGTCAAAAATATCGACAGTAATAGTTTTTACTTGGTTTTTTTCGACTAATCTCGATAACTGGCGAGGGCTAACAATAAACATGGCAACAATGACTTATGATAGAGGAAACTACGCATTAAAATACCCTTTTCATTCTGATAATGGAAGCTACCAAACCAAGATAAAATGCCTTAGATATTTAAACCAACCATATACACGCCAAAGAAAAGGGATTTTCGTGTTATACAATGTAAGTAGTCGCCAACAAATAGGTGACAGCGTATTATTGCTAAATATGTGTTGAAAGTATGTTTTTTGAAACAAACCAAACTTTTCAAAATGATAGAGACTACGGAAAAAATCTATTTCTGCTTTTGAGGGTAAAAATACCATTCGAGCATGACCTTTGGCTATAAGATATTCTCTCTCTTGATCAGACAAAAGAGTGAATCGCTCAAAGTAAGCCAAAATTCTTTTTTGTATCGGTACTATTTTGCTATGAAACAAATCTATTTCTTCTTTCCCTTCATCTAAAACTGCTTGAAAAGTGTTATTGTTTTTTACATATGATAACACCATCCCATGCGGGGTCCCAGCAATAAGTTCAAATAAAGAGCAGTTATGACTGTATACAGAGTAATATTTGGTAGGCGTAGGAAAATACGAGAATAATAAGCCCTTTTTATCATTCTGAGCCAAACTCATATCTGCATGCTTCACTAAACCAAGATAATAGCCACTTATGGGAATTTCTTCATCAAGAATATGAAACATATTGTCTTGTATACTGCCATGCCAACCAATATCGACAACATGCATTCCTTTTTCAAGTTCAACAGGAAAGGATTGCAAATACCCGATATATTTTTGCTTTTGTTCTATTCTCTTTTGTTCATACAGCTTCTGAAAACTTTGATTCTGAAGTAATAATTGTAATGTTTCCGAGTCTTTAAAAGACCTGATGAGTGTATTTTGATCAACTTTCATTTCAGCAAGAACTTGTTGTATATCGTCAGAAGAAAAATTGAGACTACGTAAGAAGTTGTTGAGAGAGAAATCAAGGAATTTCGAAAATAAACGAGCGAAATTCTCCCCTGACAAGGGGCGCAAAGATGGCAAAAAAGTGGCTCGTCGAGAGACCAAAAGATAATGTGTATTAATCAAAGGATCTTTCGCTAGATCCTTTTGATAGAGATCAAACAATTGCTTAAGAAAGTCTCCTTCCCGTGCGAGAAAAAAAACATCTCTCACTCCATCATGCAGCAATTGCTTATATAGCTTCTCAATAAAGAACCAGAAGGTCCAACTAATGTCTTCAAAGGGTATTTTGTGACTTGGGGACATAAAAATTAACTAGCTTTGATATACTCACTGACCACCGGTTCAGGATCTCCCATCATCCGTACCTTTCCATTATCTAACCAAATCACTTGGTCACAGAAGTTTTTTATTTGCTCCAGATTATGACTCACAAGAATAATTGAAACTCCTTTTCTTCTAAACTCCTCAAAGACCTGTAAGCATTTCTGTTGAAAATGCAAATCACCAACAGCTAAAACCTCATCAAATATATAAATATCAGCATGCACATGAACAGCAATAGCAAAAGCCAATCGCAACTGCATACCACTGCTGTAATTTTTAAGTTTCAAATCCAAAAACTCTTTAAGTTCCGAAAATTCTACTATTTTTTCAAAGAGATGAGTTACTTCTTTTCTAGTCATACCCAAAATAATGCCATTTAAGAAAATATTCTCTCGGCCAGTTAACTCAGGGTTAAAACCCACTCCTAACTCTAAAAAAGGTACTAACTTAGCCTTCATAATGATATTACCCTGATCAGGAACGTATATACCCGATATAATTTTGAGCAAAGTAGATTTACCAGAACCATTAGAACCAATGATTCCTAAAAACTGTCCCTTCTCGACCGAAAAACTAACAGCCTTCAAAATTTGATGTTCATGAAGCGTTAACTTTCGCTTAAAAAGACTGGTGATAAAGCGCTCACGCAAAGTGTTTACGATCATTTCTGGAATAAAGAATGATTTCGAGATCTCCTCTACTTGTAAAACCATTTGTTGAGTATTCATAAAATTAGATTTGTTCAGCAATATACTTTGAGAAATGGCCAAAGAAAATATATCCCAGAATTGCCAAAGGACCGATTATAACTGCAAGCAGCCAAGTAAAACTTACTTGAGAAAGATCATGACTTATCAATATATTTCTCATATTAGTAATCAGTATCGTCAGAGGATTAAGCATATATAAATCCCGCCATGCTGGAGGAACAATTTGTACCGGATAAAAAACCGGCGTGAGGTAAAAAAGCATTAACAATAAAACCTCCCAGATACTACTCAGATCTCGAAACCACACAACAACAATACTTAAGAAAGCGCTGATACACGCTATCAAAAGCGCGAGTGCAATAACATGAAAAACAAACACGAATAATTCAACAAAAGAAACAAAATTACCTAAATAAAAAGATATCAGAGTAAAAATCAACAGAGAAAAAAGGTAATTCATACCCGCATGAGTAACACTCGCCAATACTGCCAATTTTCTATCAAAAGCAATCTTTTTGATGATATGGCTTTTATTTAAGATTGCATTCATACCCAATGTGGTCCCCTCGCTAAAAAAATTGAAAGTCAAAATACCGAGTAATAAATATAACGGATAATTGTTGATTCCCTGTGAAATAGCAAATACTTGAAACACACCAAGCAAAACAAAAAACAACAATAATGGTTTCAAAAAAACCCACAAGAAACCAAGCATTGATCCCTGATACCTTTGCACTAACTCTGCATGCACAAGAATCTTAAAAAGATCCCATTGATTTGTGCGTGTATGACTATTCATATAAGGATTTGACAGTATACTACTGCATTCTCAGAAAAAAGTAATCATATATTCTGATAAATCGTTTATGCATAGTGCCTCCCAGCTTAAACATTCGAAGGAATTGTCGCACAGACCAATGATACGTCATAGCACGAAGAAATCCGGAATAAATATTCTTATAGCTTTTAATGAGTGTCCTGTTTGTCGTATATTGGGAAACATAATTTATATTGGTAAGCCCTGTTTCTTCAGAAATCACTGTTGTGACATCAGACAAATTAGCTAACTGATATTTTTGCCCCAACTTCATCCACAATGCCCAATCTTCGCTATAAGTGAGGGTCTCATCATAACCACCTACACTTGCAAAAGCCTCTTTTCTCATCACAATAGTAATATGGCAAAAAGGACATCTGAATAGCATCTGTCTCCTAATATCCTTATCACTCAAAGGGTTCATAATTTTTCTTTCACCTGATTTTGCAGCCGTCCCCACAATAGCGACATCAGGATTCTTCTCAAGAAATGCGACTTGTTTAGCCAATTTCTCCTCATCAATCCATTGATCATGATCATCTAAACGAGCAATATATTTCCCGCGAGCAGCGTTGCAGCCAATGTTTAAAGATTTCTGCAATCGTAGGTTGGTTTTGTTATTGATCAATATGATGTCTGATTGTTGTTCTAAAGTGTGTTGAGTATTATCTGAACTACCATCGTTTACCACAATGATTTCTTTGTTGGTGTAGCTTTGATCGCGCACAGAATTAATCGCTCGCATAATGTCATTTGCGCGATTGTAGGTAGCGATTACTACGCTTACTAATGGCTGTTCTTTAGGTAGTACTGAGCTGTTCATATAAGTGATCATACTGAGCTAAAGATGTCTCCCAAGAGAAATCTTTAGGAGAAACAGTTTGAAACATACCTTGCTCTGCTTTCTCAACCGCAGCAACTATAGCACTACTTGATTTACTGGGGATGAATATCACCTGTCCCGATACCACTTCAGGCAAGGCATCAACATTAGTCACAATCATAGGAATTTGCATATTTGATACTTCAGCTGCTAAGAAACCAAAACCTTCGGTGAATGAAGGAACCACTACCACATTAGCAATTGCCAAATAGTGAGGGAGATCTGATCGTAAAACTGAATCAACCAAGATAATGCTTTTTCCCAATCTGTTCTTTGCGATAAAATTCTTTACTTTTTGATAATCATGCGTTGGATTTTTCCCCAAAATCAGCACACAACAGAAACGTTTATCTTTCGACAATTCCTTTGCTGCTTCTAATAGAGTAAAGACGCCTTTCGTCGCACCAGGACGACCAGCATAGAGATATACATATTCATGATCGGAAATACCTAATTGATGACGTAATTCCCAATTCATCTCTCGCTCTTGAAAAAGCTCATTGTCGACACCATTGTAAATGATTTCCATCTTTGTTGGAGATACACCAACCTTTTCTAACTGTTTTCCCGTACTTTGAGAAATAGCGATATAGCGATCAAACGGTGTACGGAAGATCATGCGTTCGTATCGATGATAGAGCCAGGCCTGTAACCAGGGTAAACCCAATTGAAACCAACGCTCACCCAAAACCTCATGCACCAATAAAATCATTTTAGCCTTGGAGTAATTACGCAACCTACTGGCCAAAACTGCTGAACTATAGGTAGTTGCTTGGATAATATCCGCATCCTGAGCGAGCTCTTTTGCAGTTTCCAAGGCAGCATAGGGAAATAAGGCACGATGGAAACAAGAGATACGGTGAATATGTACATCATTCAATACTTCCTCTGCTACAGATTGACTCGTCTGTTGAGTAACAACATGCACTTCATGATCTTGAGAAAAATACTCTGCCAATTTTTGGTATAAAGTCTCTGCCCCACCGATATGGGGAAAGTAGTAATCAAAAATAAATAAAATCTTCATATTATTTTCCAGGAGGCTTCTTGTGAGCATTTTTCAAAGCCATCCCTCTCACCAGCCGAGTGATCCTCATCTCAGTCTGTTCCAAGGCAATGATCAATTTGAAAACAATATAAAACAAAATAACAATCGAAAAGAAAATAATCACATTGAGACCCGATTTGATCCCTAGGAAACCAGAAAGTCTTGTGACAATATCAGGATTGAAACCGATATAGCCGATTGCTCCCCAGATGAAAATCCATGTTATAAGCTCTCGCAAGCTTTTCTCAGTACGACGAAAATGCGAGTAGGCCTTGGCAATCATGATGAGAGCAAAGAGCGGAACGAGGATGTTAAAAAGATTGATAGTTGCAGGCATATTTAGCGCATGAGACTACGAACGATGAGTTTGAATACCGTAACAACACCGGTAGAGAAGTTCTGTCCCTTGGCCATACTTTCCTCTGAATAGTACACAGATATAGGATACTCGGTGTAGCTGAGATTTTCATTGGCAATCGTACGAATGATTTCCGTACAAAACTCAAAACCGTTGGCAGTGATGTTGATACGCGGAAGAGCATGCCGAGAAAACACTTTGAAGCCCGACTGACTATCTGAGATAGCTATACCCGAGAGAAAGAAAGTAATGGTATTGGCAATCTTATTTGCCCAGAGTCGCAACTTGGGAATATCGTTTTTCTTGAGAAAACGGCTACCAAGGACAACATCTTTTTGTTCTTTTTGAATAAATTCCAACATGCCAGGGATATCTTTCGGATCATGCTGACCATCACCATCAAAAGTCACTACATAATCAGCACCATTGTCGAGAGCATAGCTAAGGCCGGTCTGAGTGGCAGCACCGGCACCGCAATTGATCACATGCGTAAGGACGGTGGCCCCCGCTGCCAAAGCTCTCTCGGAAGTATTGTCACTACTACCGTCATCTATGACCACCACTTCTTCGACATGCGGCAGTACCGCCTGAACGATATCTGCAATATGATTTGCTTCGTTGTAAGCGGGAATAACAGCGACAGTCTTCATATTAAGTTTGGGGAATCTCTAGGAAGAGAATGCCTTCATTATAGCGTGATGGGTCTGTAGGTGCGATGACCTTGAGATTATTCATGGCAAAGCTCGTGAAACGGTTTACTTTCTGATGCAGAGTACCATTGATGTCTTTTTCAATTGTGGCTGTATTCGTATCATAAACCATATAATGGAAACCAAGTTTTCGTAAGCGTTCCACTGTGCGAGCATCATCAGTATGATCACCATCAATACAGTTAAAGACATCTAACTGCGCATCGTTATACAAACGCTCACGATTATTGTTCAAGAAATACGTAATAAAAGTGCCGATGCGGTACACATAATTGGGATGTTCTGTCGTGCTCGTTTCTTGATTGATTGTACTGGCAATCAAACGGTAATTCGGACTGGTGGCATCCATGACTTGATCAGCATTTCGAAGTCCAAAGGCATATGACAGAAAAACCTCACTGCCAAATTTGGATTCACGGAGGGAGACAACGGAAACAAGAGATATCACAATTGCCAGGATTATCAGGATATTGCCCCATAAGACTTTTTTCTCGAATAATTCCTTAACTCGGACGATGAGCAATAAGGCAAAAAGAAAGCTACCGATGCCATACCAGGGTATGCCGCTGCCGACAAAAAGCCAGAAATACCAAGAGATGACAAACATCAAAAGCACATTTTGCCAAAATTCAGGCCATTCTTTATGTTTCCAAAATAACAGAAGCAGCGGTATAAGACCCAAAAACAAGAAACTGATATCCACATAAAATCCTGCTTGATTAATATTCATTGTCAAATCCCAAGGTAAACCCAGATAACGCATAATGCCACCATCGGGGTTAATATAACGACCCATTTCTTCACTCCCACTGGTAAATTGACAAGCAGCCAGATTAACACCGGCAGCAGTAAAATCCGGTTGAGGGGTTACTACCGGGCCACCATAGAGGAGAGCATTAATACTGAGAGTGTGGGTTTCTGACCAGTGTTTATAGGCCCAAGGTGCAAAGGCCACAGCCATGCCGATAAGGATGATCCCCAATGGCTTGAGAGATTTTACAATATTTTCACGTTTAAAGAGTGTAAAGGCTCCGCAGACCACAGCCAATAAAAGAGATACCATTGCTATCTTACGTTTGAGAGGATCTGAAATGTCCGATGCAGTGACAAACTGATAAAAATACACAGCATGCAAAAAGAATAACGCAGTTAAACCTGCAAAAATTCCGGAAAAACGCCATGCAAGGAGAACAATCAGAGCAAAAATCACTATAGCTGTCGTCACTTTGATAGCCATTGCTGTACCCAACAAAAAACCGGCAATGATCCACAAGCTTTTATCAACTGATAGTGCAACTTTAAAGTCTTCTCGCTTTTCGATACTGAGAAATATTGCCAAAAATCCCGCAATGATAAAAAAGAAGAGAGGCATGTCCAATTTCATATCGCCAAATGACTGATGCATCACCATGGGCAAGCTATACATAATTGTCGCCATCAGTAATCCTGCCTCAGTATTTATTAAGCGCTTACCAAAAACATACAAAGTGAATGTAGCTAGAATTCCTCCCAGCCAAGATATAAATAAGGCAACCGTCGTCGAATTGGCGACAATGAAACCCAGTGCCGAAACAGGCATATATGCTTGATTGGGAAAGCCAGCAAGCAAACTGCCACTATTGGCGATTAAGTGAGGAAAATTAAGATATACGCCCATATCATCCCAACCGATTGGGAAAGGTCGAATGAGATCGATGATATTCATCGACATTACCAGGGCAAGAATTGTGAATAAAAACCAAGAAATCGTGTTATAAGCGAAAGAAATCTCTACTTTCTCCCACATGAGATCATTAAAAACTGCCCTCCATACTGAAAAACTCACTAATATAATTGCAGCACCTAAAATCACTATCGGCCAGAAGGTAAGCCAACCCAAAAGCCCTAAAACACTGAGAAGCAAAATCAGCACTGCCATCCCCACAGCAGCACCCATTACTAAACGTAGAGATCGTTCCGGAAAATCAACCTTGAGTAGTTTCAAAACCAGGTAACCACCTAAAGAAGCAACTACTACGAAGAGAAATAAAAAGAAGAATACGTACAGCCAATGCCCCCAGAATGCTATGACACTCGCCCAAAAACTCGTGTTCGCTGCAAAAATGGATTCGAAGAAATAGAGTCCCAAAACAAGCAAAATAAAGAGATTGAAATACACGAATATTCCAAGCGGACGAATGTTTCTCGTAATTTTCTCGTCCGCATTATTCATCAAACGGTACATCGACGAGCCAAAAACAATAACACCGATGAGTACAAGCACTTTGAATATCAGCCCGGGATTATTGAAAATCACACCATACTGCAGATCAAAATAATAGGGATGAAATTTGAAATAATTGTAGACAATGAACAGGAGGAAAGCACCGGCGATAACGAGATTTATGACCTTACGCATGGGGGATAACAATTTGCCGCGAGTATATCACAAAGCCCTTCGGGAATGAAAAATGTTAAGTGTAAAATGTAGAATGAGTAATATTAGATTTTACATTCCGCGTGTAACACGGCGTGTGCTATCATGCGTACTGACTAATGAATGATTTAACCTTTTCTTATGTTTTTCCTACGTCGCTTGGTGCTCATCTCGATAATTACCGGTATTTTTGTGCCCTTAAGTATTGTTAGTGCAGCAAATGTCACACTAAATTTGCAAAATCAATATGCCATCGGACAGCAGATCAATATTAGCGTTACAAATACGACGAATTCGGAAGTAATTATCAATGAAGCCGGCAATTGCCATCGATTTTTTTCAGTGCTTGATAGCAGTGGCAATGAACTGAGCATTGGTGACCCCACCATGGCTTGTACTATGGAGTTTCGTTCTATGACTTTGAGTGCTCACGAAACAAAAACTATCGATACCTGGGATCAAATGATCTATGAAATGTGCCCTGTTATGTATACCAGTGCCTATCCTTGGCCCATGCCTTGTCCTTCTTCAAAGTTTCAGGCTCCAGAAGGTATTTATACTATCCGCGTGTTTTTAGAAAATAGTGATACTGTTGAGAAAAATATTACCATCGGGGATGGTACAACAATGCTTGCAGCCGTTGATGCAGTTACTTTGAGTCCTGAATCTCCTCAGATTGGCGATAATGTCACTGTTCATATTAGCGGATATCTACCTAATCCTGGCTGGGAAATCAAAGAAGTCAAAGAATACCGCCAGACTTCTCCGATTTATTGTTTCCGCGCACCATGCCCTCCTAACCAAGTCATTATTGCCTTAACAGTTATTGCCAAAAACACTTTACCGCCGGGCTCGGTCGTTGCTCAGGTCATAAAACCTTATACATACAATTATGTTCTCAAAAATCTTTTGGCTGGCAATTATGTAGTTGTCGTAAAAGGCAATAATCAGAGCCTAACCAATACATTTTCTATTCTTGTTCCCAGTTTTACTGATGTCCCCCAAAGCCATTGGGCCTATACGTACATTCAATACCTCTTTGAAAACAGTATTGTAAATGGCTATGGCAACGGCAAATACGGCCCAGAAAATGACATTACTCGAGCCGAAATCGTCAAAATTGCTATCAACAGTGCTCGCTTACATGGACTCTATGCTTACCCAGAAAGATGTCTCATGATGGATTCATCTTCAGTCCAGCCGCAAGATCTTGCGGCTCCTGCTGCATCTGATACCTTATATGCTCCTTTCCGCTGTATGGGTTACGAGAAACAATTCCCCTTCAAAGATGTCCCTGTCACTCATTCATTGTATCCCTACATTTACGAAGCCTATCAGTTAGGCATTATTCCCTCCAGCGATTATTTCTATCCTGATAAAAAAGCTACTCGTTTCCAATGTCTAGAAATTCTCATCAATGCTTTCCAGCAAGCTCCTGGTCCATACCCAACACCACTGCCCATGATGGAAGGATCAGGTTCATCAGGCTCTGCACCAAGTAGCACGGGAACCTCAGGTCCCGGAGCATTTAGCGATGTCTCAGCACCTGAAGAAAGAGCCTACACGGACTACGCACAAGGTGCCGGAATTGTGTCTGGCTTCCAAGGCAAATTCTACCCGGATCAGAATGTGACGAGGGCGGAGATTGCAAAAATTGTATATAACTTGCTCACGTAGATACTGTAAAAATAGCAAATAGGATTAGGAAATTGAAAAAAAGAAACCCTAATCACTATTCCTCATCCTATTCACTTATTTGTGCCTATTTCTTAGCAGCAGCTATCTGTCGAGCCAGGCTGGATTTCTTGCGAGCAGCACTATTGGCGGCAATAACATGTTTCTTTGCTGCAATATCCAGGACTTTATAAACTTTAGGTAACAATTTCTCAGCTTCTGCGATTTTTTTAGCCAGCAACAATTGCTTAATTTCTTTTACCTCATTCTTGAAAGAATTCTTGGTTTTGAGGTTAATGAGCCTTTTGCGCTCGTTTACACGGACATTTTTGAATACGGACTTAATTACAGGCATAGATAATAAAAAGCATGGCCTAAGCTACATGAGACAGGTGGGGATTGTCAATGTAAAATACGCGTGGAGAATGAAAGCTTATATCCTTGACGTAACAAGACAAATATTATACATTTATATGAATAGTCTTTAATAATTTATGGCTACGGATACTCTTCAGCAAATACGCAATGTACTCGATACAGCAAGCAATATTCTGATTATTTCCCACGCATCCATCGATGGCGATGGATTGGGCAGCGGTCTAGGCCTTCAAATGGCCCTAGCTAAATTAGGGAAAAAAGTGACTTTTTATTCTCGAAATCCTGTACCGGAGGTTTTTCGTTTTTTACCAGGTATTCAGGGGATATCAAGTGAATTTAGTTTGAACAAAGATTTTGTTATCCAGATCGACACTACTCAAACAAAAGTCGATCAAGTCCGCACTGTGGAAGAAGGAGCTAAACTCAATATTATTGTCACACCGAAGAATGGTGCCTTGAGTAAAGACGATGTTAAATTTTTGAATGGTGGCAAGAAATTTGATCTTATTTTTACACTCGATACTTCCAATCTCGAATACACCGGTCTTACAAACGGTCCTCAAGCTGAACTTTTTTATGAAACACCGATTATCAATATCGATCATCACATTACCAATGAGCAATACGGCAAAGTAAACTTTGTCGATATCAATGCCACTTCTACAGCAGAATTAATTTTACAACTGATCGAAAACTTGGAAGAAAAAATGCCTCTAATGGATGCTGATATGGCCACTTGTTTACTCAGTGGCGTGATCGTCGATACGGGCAGTTTTCAAAATGCGAATACCACACCCAAG
>MEWR01000011.1:67296-67938 GCA_001773455.1 Candidatus Abawacabacteria bacterium RBG_16_42_10 | reverse complement strand
CGAAGTAGCTGCAAAACTTCTCGCAGCCGGGGCTCGTCAGCAAGAAATCATCAAATATTTATTCAAGATGCATGAACTCTCAACCCTGCGTCTCTGGGGAAAAACACTTTCCAAATTGCAACATGATCCTGAATTACACTTAGCCTGGGCTACAGTCACTCAAGAAGATTTTGCAGGCGCCAATGCCACCGAAGAAGAACTCGAAGGCCTCATGGATCAGCTGATCACCAGTGCATCTGATGCCGATATTGTTTTCCTTATCAAGGAACAAAGTGACGGTGTTGTCCGAGTCAGTATGCGCTCGATCAAAAATATTGATATCACCCCGATTGTATTGCCCTTTAATGGTGGAGGACATCCTCGCGCTGCAGGTTTCCGCGTCACTGGTAAACCTCTTGCTGAAGCTGAGAAAGCCATTCTCGACGCCGTTCGTAATTTTATGAAAGATTATCTCGCTCGCACTCAAGCAGAAGCCCCCGCTGCACATCCAGTTCATTCGACCCTCAAATCCGAGACAGAAGTAGTACAGGCGGGTTTGAAAACCGCCCCGACGGTACCGGCACAATCAATTGTGCCTCCTACTGTACCGCCGCAAGATCTTGCGGCGCCTACTTTGCTCCCACCAACACCCAACCCTTACCC
>MEWR01000011.1:66655-67273 GCA_001773455.1 Candidatus Abawacabacteria bacterium RBG_16_42_10 | reverse complement strand
GCTGGCGCCATTCCTCCTTCCGGCATGAGCAGCAAACAAGCCGCAGCTCTCAAAACCAGTTATACTGAAAAGAAAGCTACACTTCCGAAGGAATTCTTGGGATATAAGCCAGAAGCACCTAAGGAACAAAGTTTACTCGAAGAGAAAAACATCATGACTCCACAGGAGAAAGAAGCAGAAGCATTTAAACAGCAAGAACAACAGAATCAGCCGACAATTACACTGAAGGTCACGAAGGATTAATGTAATTTAAATCGTGAGTTGTCATCCCGAAGCGAGCCGAGCGTAGCGAAGGAGAGTTCGAGGGATCTCTTTGCAATGTCGAATATTGACTTCACGAAAAAGAGAGGCCTCGCCGAGGCCGGTCCCTCTGGGACTGCGCTCGGCATGACGGAACCGAGTTTCATTTACGATTTATGATTCATAATTATTCATAGTTCTGTTATTATTCGCGCGCGAACTTTTTTGTTATGGATATCAAACAAGACGTACCACTTAAGCTCTACAGCTCATTTCATACTGGCGGCAATGCTGATAATTTTGTAGAGGTAAAAACCGCAGATGAAGCAGTTCAGGCCTTACAAACTGCCAAGCAGAATAATTGGACAGTGTTTTTTT
>MEWR01000011.1:26322-66620 GCA_001773455.1 Candidatus Abawacabacteria bacterium RBG_16_42_10 | reverse complement strand
GGACTGGTGATCAAAAACAGCATTAATTTTATTGAGAAAGATGGCCATGAATTACGGGTCGGTGCCGGTGCATATACAACAAGTCTTGCTCAATACGCACAAAAAGAATCACTCTCCGGCATCGAAAGATTATTTGGCTTACCAGGAAGCATTGGTGGTGCCATTCGCGGCAATGCCGAAACTCACAAAACATCTATCAGCGATGTACTCAAAGATGTGACATTTATCAATGATGATTTGCGATTAGAAATCGCATCTCCAAAAGAATTGGAGTTTGATTATCGGGAAAGCAAATTTAAGAAACATCCGCAGTTTATAGTGAGTTGTACGCTCAGGCTCACTCCGGGAAATCCCGAAGCAATTCAGCAATTGATGGCAGACACAAAGAATTGGCGCAAAGAAAAACAACCAGGAGGCTTTACGGCAGGATCATTCTTCAAGAATCCACCTGACACATCAGCCGGTTATCTCATTGATCAAGCAGGACTCAAGGGCTTTCAAATCGGCGGAGCCCAGGTATCAGAGAAACATGCTAATTTCTTGACCAATACTGGAAAAGCCACAAGCAAGGATGTTATGATGCTCGCGGCTCACATTAAGAAGACTGTTCAAGAGAAATTTGGGATACAGCTGGTGGAGGAAGTTCACATTATTAACTCAAGTTCCAAAATTCTAAGCATGCCCTGAGTGCATCGAAGGGTTCAAAATTCACCCATAACTCTGAACTACATTTTAAATTTTACATTTTAAATTTCACTCTATGCTCATCCACTTCCACAGCAAAGGCATCGGTCTCAACGAAAGCGCTCGTGACTATATAGAAAAGAAAATTATGAATCTCAAGAAATATTATAATGTCGGGGATGATGATACCAGCACCGCTAATATCGAAATCAGCCAAAACAAAGAGCGTTCAAGCAATCTCGTTAACATCAGTGTAAGAATTATTGTGAGCAAAAAAACGTTCATGTCGGAAACCAAGGGCGTGACAGTGGAAGAAGCTATTGATTTGGCTCATGATAAGCTAAAAGTACAATTACAACGTTATAAAGAAAGGATGAAGGAAGAAAATCATGGGAAATAAAAATTTCTTCCAAAGTCAGCAGTGGCAGAACTTCCAAAAAACATTATCAGGCAGAAAAACGGGATATATTGAAAAAGATGGAGAAAAGTTATACTGGACAACCATCCCAACTGTTTTTCGACATAATTATCTGTACGTTAATCGCGGCCCGGTCAGGTCACTAAAACCATTCTGGCCACAACTCTTAGACATTGCCAACAGACATCGTTGCCTTTATATCAAAGTTGAGCCACCTTGGGAGAAAAACGAACCCTATAAAGAAGAATTACTAAAATTAGGGTTTAAAAAAACATCATTGGCAACTCAACCGGACACAACTTTATTACTGGACCTAACACAATCAGAGCACGAACTCTTAAAACAAATGAAACCAAAAGGTCGGTATAATATTAAAATTGCCAAAAAGCACAGCGTGACGTACCAAGTATTTACTGAAAAAGAAAAAGGATCTGATAAAGCTCTCCAAGACTTTTATAAGATGCTCGAAGAGACGGCAAAGCGGGATCATTTTGGAATACATGATGTTGAATATTATCGGAACCTTTTAAAAACATTATCATCCCAGGCTCGATTATTTCTGGCATATAAAAACAACACCGTTGTAGCTGGAATTCTAGCCGTATTTTTTGACGATACAGTCACTTATTATTATGGTGCTTCAGCAAACAAAAGCAGGGAGACCATGGCTACATATGGGCTGCAATGGCATGTCATTACGACCGCAAAGAGTGAGGGATATCATGTGTATGACTTCTTGGGGATAGCTCCGGAAAATGCTGGCAAAAATCATCCTTGGCAGGGTGTTACTGATTTCAAAAAAAAGCTTGGCGGATCGGTGTATAGTTATGCGGGCACGTATCATTTCATTTTAAAACCATTTCTGTATTTCCTTCTGAATGTCTTCAAAACTCTTCTCCAGGCGAAAAAAACATTTAGTCGCTAAAAAATTTCAGTCTCTTGAGGCAGCGAAATTTGACCGAGTTTTGGCAATTACGGTTTTTGGATTGATGCTTTTTGGTGTGATTATGATCAGTAGCGCAAGTGCTATTAATTCTTTTTTCAATACAAAAGGCCAAGCCACAGACTATTATTTCTGGAATCAGCTTTCTTCACTGATTATCGCTCTTATCGCGTGGATAATTGTACAGAGAATACCCTATCGCTTCTGGTACAATTATCGTCTACCTATAGTTATTTTTTCCCTTTTACTTCTTGCAACCGTCTTTACCCCTTTACGTTCTGATTATGGGACGATCGCCCGTGGCTGGCTGAATATCCCTTTTCTTCCTTCCATACAACCATCAGAAATTGCCAAGATCGGTTTCATTATTTATCTGGCTGGTCTTTTTGATAAGATGGGCGGTAGGCTGCGTGACCTGAAAGAAGGTTTTCTGCCTTTTATCATCATTGTGGGATTTTTCCTCATCTTCCTCATCGCTGAACCGGATTTTGGAAGTATTTTGTTGTATGGACTCATTGCGATAAGCATGTTCTTCGTAGCCAATGGCAATATGTGGCATATGGTAGGTGCTGCAACATTTGGCAGTGTGCTTTTTATCAGCATCATGAGTCAAAAAAAATATATCGTTCAAAGATTTACTGCATTTTTAAATCCCGGAAGTGACCCAAGCGGTATTGGCTACCAGATCCAACAAGCTCTCATCGCTATCGGCTCGGGAGGATTTTTCGGGTATGGCTTCGGTAATTCTCGCCAAAAATTCGCATACTTACCGGAAGCTCAGGGAGATGCGATATTTGCTGTAGCAGCTGAAGAACTAGGATTCATTCGCGTCACACTTATCATTATTGCATTCATCATCATTGCTTGGCGCGGTATGAAAATCGCCGAAAATGCTCCTGATCGCTTTGCTCGTTACTTGGCTACCGGCATTGTCAGCTGGATTTGCATCGAAGCATTCATTAATATGGGCGTAATCATGGCGATACTTCCAAACACAGGACTTACCCTGCCATTCATCAGTTATGGCGGTTCTTCTCTCCTGAGTAAGACTATCGCTATTGCCATTCTTCTTAATATCTCACGCCACACTCGTGAAACTAGTAATTACCGGCGGGGGCAGTGGGGGGCACATCCAACCTTTAGTCGCCGTACTATCCCAGCTCAAAAAAAAGGCAATTTCATCAACAAATGGTCTCACCGTTTATTGGCTTGGGTCAAAAACAGGAAGCGAGATGAAGACAAGCCAAGACCAAGGCGTCCCCTTTCATCACGTACCGGCAGGTAAATGGAGAAGGTATTTTTCCTTATATAATTTCACTGACCTATTTAAGACGGCCGTTGGTATTATCAAAGCTTGGTGGCTACTGGGTAAATTACAACCAGATCTTATTTTTTCCAAAGGAGGTTATGTCAGTTTTCCTGTGGTTTACGCAGGTCATTTACGTAAAATCCCCATCATTGCACATGAATCAGATGTAGTCCCCGGACTAACAACAAGACTCTGTTTTCCTTTTGTGACTAAGCAATTTTTGGGATTCGAAACGAGTAAAAAGTATTTTAAAAATCATCCGGAGAAATTAGTATTCACTGGCATTCCACTGAGAGAAAGTATTCTTCATGGATCAGGAGAAAGTGGTTTACAGTTTTTACAAATAGCACAAAAAAGCAAACCAATTCTGTTGATCTTGGGAGGAAGTCTCGGCGCTGCATCTCTCAATAAATTCATTACACAAAATGTATCTGCATTGCTGCAAAAGTTTACTGTCGTTCACAGTACAGGACCAAATAAAAACACTCTTCATACTCATCCAGAAGGTTATCATCCGTTTGAATTTCTTGGTCCTGAGTTGGCAGATCTGTATCAAGCAGCGGATATTATTGTGTCCCGCGCAGGAGCTACTACTCTCGCAGAAATCCTGACACTCAGGAAAAAGGCGTTACTCGTACCCCTTACCCAAGCCCAAAGTCGAGGTGATCAGATCGTCAATGCACGTTTGGTAAAGGATTTAACTAATATCGCTGTTTTGGAAGAGCAAGATATTACGACAGACACGTTCTTTGCTGCACTCGACAAACTCATGCACATAGAACAGAAACACTACGACAATGAAAAGTTGGCAGCATTTTCATGTGAAAAAAGTTGTGACCAAATCGCTCAGCTTATTTTGTCTTACACCTAAGTATGGAACAAGCACAAAAGATCGCTTCCAATACCATTGCCCAAATATTGTCCAAGATGTTCAATGCGGTTTTGAGCGTGGTTATTATCAAGATCATCACCCATTACCTCAAAACAGAAGGATATGGACAATACACCCTTGTGTATGAATTGGTCGGTTTCTTTGGCATAGCCTGTGATCTCGGTCTGTTTACTATTGCTGTTGATGAAATGGCAAAAACCAAGGAGCGCATGCAGAGAGTGCTTGGATCCATATTGGGACTCAGGCTTATTCTTATTCTCATTATCGGAACTATCACTACAGCGAGCGCTTTCTTGATCCCCAACTTCACACCGGTCATGTCGATAGCAGTGATCATTGCAGCTATTGGTATCGCTGCAAATCTGATTTCGAGCACGGTAGCAGCAACACTTCAGGTAAATCTCAAAATGACCATCAATGCCTATGCAATTATCATCGGCAAGATCTTGATGGTGGGATATATCGCTTTGACCGCATTTTTCGGCTGGGGTTTTCTGCATCTGATCATTGCAGGCCTCATCAACAACCTTTTTGTCACCGGAGTCACTACTTATGCTTCTCATCGTTTACTCCCCATCAAACTTTATTTCGATAGAGAAGAAATCTGGCGACTACTGAAAAAAAGCGCCGTCTATGGTGCAGCATTAATTTTTGGATCTATTTACCTGCGTATAAATACGATCATGCTACGCCAATTCACCAGCGACAATGTTGTCGGTGTATTTGGTATAGCTTTGCGTAGTTTTGAGTTGTTACTCCTCATACCTTTCAGTTTCATGAATTCTATTCTTCCAAGTCTTGCCCAGAATATTCACACGGAAAAGTTTTCTTCACTCTTTCAAAAATCATGGGATGTTTTGGTCATGACCGGGCTTGGCATGAGTGTGGGAAGTTTCATCATGGCTGAAGAGATGATTCGTCTGATTTCCACTGGCAGTGATTTTGCGCCCGCAGCCAATCTCATGAGGATTTTGGCTATTGCCAGTGTTTTTAATTTTCTTTCCAGTCTTTTTCAGTATGTCCTTGTCAGTCTTAATCGAGTCAAAGTTTTCTTTGCGATCGCACTTCTGGAAGCTGTTATCGCCATAATCTTTGCATATATTCTCATTCCTCTTCCCCCACCTTTTGGTCAGGCAAGTGCAGCTGCCTGGGCTATCGTCGTTGCTCAAACCATCAATTTTTTCGGAGTGACTTGGGGTGTTGCACGAATACGACCAATAAAACTTTCCTGGAAAGCGACTTTTGCAACTCTTTTTTCAGTTATTATTACAGGTATATACTTGTGGTTCATCAAAGGAGCACTTAGCCACTGGTCAGTATATTTAAGCCTTCCTACAGCCTTTTTTACCGCCGGCATCCTCTATATTTTCTTGCTTACCAAAACTGGTGGCCTGTCTACGGATCTCAGCAAAGTGCTCTGGCAAAGATTTTTTCTCAATAAACCGGCGCCACTTCCCGGACAAAAATTGCGCATAGCTATCGACATTCGTGGTATCAGTGGCGAACGTACCGGCAAAGAATGGTATACCCTAAGCCTTTTAACTGCTCTAGGAAATATAGATAAAGACAATGACTACTTCCTTTTTACTCGTCATCCGGTAAAAAACATCAATCTGCCGAATAATTTTCACATTATCGAGAGAAAGATGCCCCTCTTACTTTGGCATCCTCATTTCATGTGGCAAATTCGCAAATACAAAATCGACATTCTCTTAGCAACAGCGAGTTATATCGTGCCCAGTTTACTCATGGGCAAGAAACCAAAAGTCATCACCGTCATTCACGACACTATTGCTTTCCTTTTTCCCAGACGCCATCAAGCCAAGGCCACTACCATTGAACGATTTACCCTCAAGAGAACTCTGGAACATTCCACAACTATCGTCGCTGTCTCACAGAACACGAAGAAAGATATCGAACGACTCTTTGACATCGCTCCCGAAAAAATCACTGTCATCCCTGAGGCAGCTCGCGAACAATTTTCTGTACCTCGCGACCCAGCTATGACCGAACAATTAAAAAAAGACTACGGTATTAGTCAGCATTATTTATTGTTCATTGGCACCCTAGAACCTCGCAAAAATCTGGTACGCCTCATAAAAGCCTACAAACTGCTCCCGGCGCAATTACAAAAGGATTATCAATTAGTCATCGTAGGCAGAAAAGGTTGGTATTATAAGGAAATCTTCAGTGAAATAGCCGGTACTCTCTTAGAAAAACAGGTTATTTTCACAGGCTATGTACCCGATCAGGATTTGCCCTATCTGCTGCACGGAGCCACTGGTTTTGTCCTACCTAGCCTCTATGAAGGTTTCGGCCTGCCGATCTTGGAAGCTTTTGCTTGCGGCATACCAGTGATAACAACACCTAATTCTTCCTTAAAAGAAATTGCCAAGGATGATTGTCTCTATTTCGACCCATATGATATTCATGACATGAAAGTAAAATTGCGCCTCTTTCTCGAAGATGAAGTTTTACGTCAAAGACTCTCCCAAAATCTTGTAGCTCGCAGCCAAGAATTCAGCTGGAAGCGAACCGCAGAAGAGATGTTGAGGGTCATTCAACAAGTTTAATTTTTACAACAACAATGTCCTCTGTTAGGATAATGGCAAGTTCTAAATTCTAAGTTCTAAGTTCAAAATGAAACTCAAGACTCTAAACTCACAATTCAAAACTTTATTTTACATTTTACACTTTACATTTTAAATTTGAGCCATGCCTTCATTATTTAAGCGTAAGAAAGATTTACCGAACACCTCTGCAGAACCACTTTCTTTTGGAGGACAGGATAAACAAGAAGGACAATTGGTTGTTGATGTTTATCAAACACCGAAAGAAATTGTTATTCGCACACCAGTATCAGGAGTAAAATTGGCTGATATTCATATCACGATCAGTGATAATACACTTACGATCAAAGGTGAACGAACTCATGAAGATGAGATTTCCGAATCTGATTATCTACTGAAAGAATGTTATTGGGGTAGTTTCTCTCGTAGCTTAATTCTTCCGTTTAACCTCAACCCTGGAAAAATCAAAGCCTTCTTCAAAGACGGCATTTTGAAAATCGTCATTCCTCGTGAACAAGTGGAAGAAAAAGCGATCAAAATCACAGAAATCAGCGAGTAGTCGAATTTTCACTCAACACTCAGCACTCTGCCTGCCCGCCGAAGCTCTTGCGAAGGAGGGAACTCTGCACTCTAAAAGAATTTTTCGTGATAAATGTGTTTCGCGTCACCACCATTTTTGATAATCAAATCAGAAACATCCATAATCATTTGTCTGCCTCCGCAAATATAAAAACTGGATTTTTTGCCGATGGGAAAATATTTCTCAAGAGCGGTCTGAACACGACCGTTTATATAGCCTTCTTTTTGGTCGCGGGAAGCGCATAGATCACACGTCAAATTGGGATATTTCTTTATTAATTCCGCAAAAATATCGAGATAATAAAAATCTTTTGCCATGCTTTCACCAAAAAGCAGATGTGTGGGGCGCTTTTCACCGTGATTCAATTCATACAACAACATGGACTTTATCGGGGCGATCCCGGTACCGGTAGCAATCATGAAGATTTCTTCAATATCCGGATCTTTATGATAGACAAAACTGCCAAAGACTCCCTTGAGCAGGACTTCATCATGTTCTTTCAAATTCCATAGGTAATTGGAAGCAACTCCGTCGGGGATGACTTCAATACAGAATTCAAAAGTTGTGATGTTATCAGGCGATGAGGAAATAGAAAAAGGACGAAGTACTCGCTCAGAAGCGTGAACAAAAAGATACTGACCAGCTTTAAATTGCAATTCTTGCGGCTCGATCATAGCAAAAGTAAGAACACATACATTGTCAGTAACGCGGACATTGGAGACGACTTTGGCACGAATATCAAAAGCGGGCATAAGAAAGTTCTAAATTCTAAGTTCTAAGTTAAAAGTTGAATTCAATAATCTCACATAAAATTCTGAATCGATTATACGCACTTACATTCGTATGACAACAATAGAAATAAACACAAATGGGGTCAGAGTTGCAAGATAAGAAAAAAGACCTTGCGTAATTATCTATAACCATTTAATATACGGACGCTTAAGAGCCCGGAAGGGCTTTTTAAAAATCTTTATGAGCCGCCTAACGAATTACGTCAAAAATTCTATCGAGGAGTTACGAAAAGTCGCTTGGCCCACACGAAAACAGGCTGTCGACAGCACTCTCATAGTGTTGGGAATAACATTGGCAACGACAGTTGTCATTACACTTTTGGATGCATTTTTCCGTTATGGTTACCAGTCCCTCTCCACTTTTTTAGCTGGAGGAGTTTAAATAAGCAGTATGTCTAAACAAACGAGCCAAGGACGCAAATGGTATGTCCTTCACACATATTCCGGATATGAAGACGCTGTAGCTGAGGCCCTCCGCCAACGCACAGAGACGATGAATATGCAGGATTTTATATTTGATGTCATTGTTCCGAAAGAAACCCAAATTGAAGTCAAAAAAGGCGAACAAAAATTGGTTGAAAAGCGCATGTTCCCCGGATATGTCATCGTAAATATGATTGTGACCGATGAATCATGGTATGTCGTGCGAAACACCCCCAATGTGACCGGATTTATCGGTTCCGGCACCATACCGGTCCCTGTCACTGACGATGAGATCAAGCGCATACGTAAGCGCATGGGTGTCAAAGAGCCCAAATTCAAAGCAGACTTTACTTTGGGTGAAATCGTTGCTATTACTGAAGGCCCATTTGCCGGTTATCAAGGTACCATCAGTGAAATCGATGAAAACAAAGGAAAGATCAAAGTACTTGTCTCTATCTTCAACCGTGAAACTCCGGTAGAATTGGAATTCACCCAGATTAAAAAAGTTTAATTTCAATTTTACATTTTAAATTTTACATTTTAAATTTCAGTTATGGCAAAGAAAGTATTAGTAAAAGTTAAGCTGCAAGCAAAGGCTGGAAAAGCCAATCCCGCACCTCCTATCGGTACGGCTCTTGGTCCTCATGGCATCAATATTCAAGAGTTTTGTAAGCAGTTTAATGACAAGACCAAAGAAATGGGTGATGTGCTCATTCCTGCAATTATCACCATTTATCAAGATCGTAGCTTTGATTTCATACTCAAAACTCCTCCCGCGTCTGACCTGATTCTCAAAGAAATCAATCTCCCCAAAGGTTCTGGTGAGCCTAATAAGACGAAAGTCGGCAAAATCACCAAAGCCCAATTACGTAAAATCGCTGAAGTCAAAATGGTTGACTTCAACACCACCTCCGTCGATCAGGCTATTCGAATGATCGCTGGCACTGCACGTAGTATGGGAATAACGGTGGAAGATTAATCCCCTATTTTATGAAACGTTCCAAAAAGTATAAAGCCGCTAGTGCCAAGTTCGACCGTCAAAAAAAGTATCCTCTCGAGGAAGCTTGTGGCCTTCTCGTTGACACAGGTACCACCAAGTTTGACAGTACGGTAGAAGTACATTTTCATCTCAATATCGACCCTAAGTATCCCGATCAACAGATCCGAAGCACAGTATCTCTTCCGCACGGTAGCGGTAAGAGCAAAATTATCGCAGCTTTCGTCAATGATGACCAAGTAGCTGCAGCCAAGAAAGCTGGAGCTGACTTCGCTGGAAACACAGATCTTATGGAAAAAGTAGTGAAAGAAAATTGGACAGGTTTCGATGTGGCTGTAGCTACACCAGAAATGATGCCCAAAATTGCCAAACTGGGTAAAATCCTCGGTACCAAAGGTCTCATGCCAAATCCCAAGTCAGGCACGGTAACGACAGACATTGCCGGCACAATAGGCGAAATCAAAAAAGGTCGTATTGAGTTTCGCAACGATCCTCAAGGCAATCTTCATGCAATCGGCGGCAAACTCTCTTTTGGCAAAGAAAAAATCGCTGAAAATGTCGCTGTCATCATCAATGCGGTAAGAGGCGCTCGTCCTACCGGAATCAAAGGTAATTATATCCTAAGCACAACTCTAACAAGCACCATGGGCCCAGGAATACGGATGGAGATAAAAGAATAAACTCAAGTTCAGAGTTATAAGTTCAGAATTCAGAGTTTTTAACTCACAACTCAGCACTCTGAACTCTGCACTACTTCAATAGTTCTTTCTCTGCTTCTTCAAGATTCTTATAGACGGGAATGATCTGTGTAATGCCGACGACATCGAGAATGTCGAATATGGTCGGTTTTAGGCCGACGATAATGATTTTCCCACCTTTTTCATTGAGTTTATTGTACCAATCAGTGAGATAACCTATAGCTTTGCTATTAATATAGCTGAGTCCACTACCTTCAAAGATAAAATAGGTTCCGGGTTTGACCAAGCGAATTGCCTCATACATGGTTTCTGCATGATGATCGACATTGCTTTCGTCCAATTCACCACGCATGACTATATGCTTCGCGGGGGTCTTTCCAAACTGTGCATCACTTATGTCGAAAGCAAATTTTGTCATAACTATTTCTTTGTAAGGATGTCCTTTATCGTGCTCACTTTTAATCCTCCTGTCCGCTTTTTACTAAATTGTACACGATCTGTCCAGAGAACAATGATATGTAAGCCTCTTCCGTGTATGCCTTGATAAGGCCTTCTCAGACGTCGAGCTTGCACTGCATGAGCCAAATTATCATATCTCTCTTTGAGCAGGATCTTGCTATCATCTTCAATATTCATATGCACCGAACTCTTATACGAGTAGTGTATGCATTTAATGGCAAAAATCACATGACGAGCCTTGAATGCGTGCATACATGCATTGGCGATCAATTCACAAGCAATCACCAATAGTCGATGACGCCATTTTTTATCAAATCCCTGATTCGAGAGAAAAGCATCAATATCCTTGCGTATGTCAGAAGCATGATAATCAGCTGGTTTGATATTCCAGGTATGGGAGATAGTTCGTATCATAGCTATATTCGTTTGAGTACCATGAGCGTTAAATCATCAATTTGTTTGGCTGTACCAGCAAAGCTAAGGATATCTTGAGATACGTTATCAAAAACTTTTTGAGCTGAATCAAGTGGTGCATGTTGAGTGACGATATGGTGAAACTTCTCTGCTCCTAGTGACTCCCCATGAGAATTACGCATCTCAATAATACCATCTGTGCATACAACCAATGCATCTCCCGGTAAAAAACTCATTTCTTCTTCTCGAACATGAGCAGAAATATCCGGGATCATGCCCAGAGCAATTCCCCCACTTTTACGCGCATTCAACATATTTTTGCCATTGTCGTAATGCAGTAAATAACCATGCCCGGCAGACGAGAACATCAAACGTTGATTTTCATGATCCCAATATAATAAAAGCAGTGTGGAAAACAGGCTGGGATCTATACGTCGATAGAGTATTCTATTCATTTCTGTGAGCACATCTTTCGGTCGCAAATCCGGTCCGAACGCATGAAGGAGTGTGTCGAGCATAATGCTCACCATGCCTGATGGCAGACCATGACCGGCCACATCACCGATCGCAAAAAGTGTAGCATTGGGCAAAGACAATATCTGATAAAAATCTCCACCGATTTCATCTGAAGGACGAGATTTCACATACACATCCAGACCGGGTATTTCAGGAAGATTTCGAGGGAGTAACTGCCTTTGAATTTTTTCCGCAATTGCCAAGCTTGTATTGATACGAATTGCGTCCAATGGAGCTTCTCTTTCACCTGATGTATTTTCTTTCGGCAGAGATGCTTTCTCACTCTTGAACCACAGCACAGTGAAAACAATGGTTTCTGCCAATAGAAGAAGAACAAAGGCCAGAAGCAAACCATAATACGCAGTAAACAAAACTATCAAAGACACGGCAATTACCGTCGTCCAAATCAATAAGAGGAAACTCCATATCCATGTGCGCCATTTTCTGATCATTTTTGTTTTAGACTACTCTTTATTTTACCATAGAGTGATGAGCGAGACTATTGATATTCCCGCTACACAATACAGTTGAGGTGCAAGATCTTGCGCCTTTACGGAGATTTATTTCATCAACAGCGCGGCAATCAGTGGCGCAATAATGAGCGAAATCGTATTGATCACCTTGATGAGCGCATTAATAGCCGGACCGGCAGTATCCTTGTATGGATCACCTACAGTGTCGCCGACAATAGCAGCTTTGTGAGCATTTGATCCTTTGCCACCGAAATTGCCTTGTTCAATGTATTTTTTCGCATTGTCCCAAGCTCCACCGCCGGTACACATTGATATAGCGATAACCAAGCCAGAAACGATCACACCAGCAAGTAAACCTGCAAGGGCTTCTGCTCCCAAGATAAACCCAACAGCTAAAGGAGCAAGTACTGCAAGAAGTCCTGGCGCAATCATTTCATATAGTGCCGCCTTCGTGACAATATCTACACACGTGCCATATTCAGGTTTGGTCTTTCTCTCCATGATTCCTGGTATTTCTCTAAATTGACGACGTACTTCTTCAACCACTTTGTGTGCAGCACGACCGACGGCCTGCATACAATAAGATGAAAATAATGCAGGGAGTAATGCTCCGATGAATAAACCAACAAGAACCAGAGGATCGTCGATTTTTAGCATTAATTTGTGTCCCAGTTTCGTAAATTCTTCACTGTAAGCCTGAAAAAGAACTAAAGCAGCAAGTGCAGCAGAACCGATAGCATAGCCTTTGGTAACTGCCTTTGTTGTATTACCCACCGCATCAAGGGCATCAGTAATTTCACGGACACTTTCAGATTGAGCAGACATTTCAGCAATGCCACCGGCATTGTCAGTAATCGGCCCATATGCATCCATAGCAATGACCATGCCTGTTGTAGAAAGCATAGCGACTGCAGCAACGGCAATTCCAAATACACCGCTATGTAAACTGGAATGTTCACCAAGCCAGAAGGCCAAAATAATAGCACCAACAATTGCCATAATCGGCAAAAATGTACTGCGCAGTCCATAAGCGATACCGATGATGACATTAGTACCTGCACCGGTTTCAGATGCAGCAGCAATATCTTGTACGGGTTTATATTTGGTTGAGGTATAATATTCGGTAATCACATTCATCAAGATGGTCAGAGCAATACCTACTAAAGTTGCATAGAAAATTTTCATATCACCGATCATGGCCTGAGTAACAAAGTAGAAAGCAATGATTGAAAAAACACTAGTAGCTATAAGTCCCTTGTATAAAGCTCCCATAATATTTTTACTGCCTGCACTTAAACGGACAAAGAAACTACCGAGAATCGAAGCTACGATAGCTACAGCGCCCAAAACCAAAGGATATTCGATGCCGACCTGAGCTAAATTGCCTTTAAAAATAGCTGCAGCAAGAACAATCGCTGCAATAAGAGTAACGGCATATGTCTCAAAAAGGTCAGCACCCATGCCCATCACATCCCCTACATTGTCGCCGACATTGTCAGCAATAACAGCAGGATTTCTTTCATCATCTTCTGGAAGACCTTGTTCTACTTTACCCACGAGGTCCGCTCCCACATCAGCAGCTTTGGTAAATATGCCGCCACCGACACGAGCAAAAAGACTGATAAGCGAAGCTCCAAAACCCAGACCAATCAATATCGTTGGGATATTTTTCATCGCAACACCCATAAATTGCAGAGCCAAATAGAAACCACTTACGCCAAACAAAGCGAGTCCCACAATCCCGAGTCCAGTCACCAAACCACCACGAAATGCGATAGTCAGTGCGGGATTCATACCCTCTCTAGCGAGAAATGCGGTTCGCACATTGGTACGGCTACATACTGTCATGCCAATATATCCGGCAGCCAAAGAAAGCACTGCCCCAACCAAGAAACCAACAGCCAATAACCACTGTAAAGTGAACCCTAGAAGAAGAAAGACAATCACAGTAAAAACCGCAATTGTTTTTGTCTGTCTCCATAAATACGCCTGGGCACCCTCACGGATGGCTAGAGAAATAGCATTCATTTTCTCATCAGTTACCTTCACTTTCATGATGAGATAGACATAAATACCAGCAGCAATCAAAGCGATAACACTGGCAATCAGGGCATACCAAACAGCGTATTGCATAAAAACATTGAGTTAAATTCCCGCGAAAGATAACATACTCAAGTTCTAAGTTCTAGGCTTGCACTGAGTGCATCGAAGTGTTCTAAGTTCAAAGTTGTTGGTTTTCTAACTTAGAATTTAGAACTTTGAATTTAGAACCAGTTACTTCAGTGTCAGTTTCTCAATCGGTTCATGTTTCATGAGAGATGAATGTTGTACACCGATAATACTTGCCCAGAAAGATCTGGAAAAAGCACCCGTGATCACAACCTGGTAGACGCCTAACCAAATGATCATGATCATAATCAGCATCCACAAAGAAGTTTTTCGCAAATAATAATTCCTGTCCCGAAGCATTTTATGTTTATTTTTATTTTTGGTATTCATATAAGTATAGCACTAAAACAAGGTGAAGATAACCCGCTTTATCTTTATTTCACTTATTGCTAATATAGTCATGTATATTACTTTTCTGCCACTATTTTATGCTGTGTTTATCTTCCGGCTGTCTCTACAAATACGGACTCAATCGAATATTTGAATTCACAAAAGATGCTGGCTATGAAGGGGTCGATATCATCTTGAATGATATTTTTGATACTCGAGATCCTGATTATTTACTTCGTTTACAGGAGTTTTTCAAAATTCCCATTGTCAGCCTCTCTTTGACCTCAGATGCGTCACCAAAACGTTTCCAATCTGCCTTGGAAATAGCCGAAACTGTCGGCGTCCCCTTGCTCAATGCTCGCCCTCCGCTTTTTACGAATATTCGCTACGCACAATGGTTCAAGAATGAAATTCCTAAAATTCAGAAAAAGACCAAGGTGAAGATTTGTATTGAAAATCCACCAGCAACTACCGGTATTTTCTTGCCTCAATACTCTCTCCGCAATATCGAAGATTTACGTCGCTTTGATTATATTTGTTTAGATACTGCACATTTGGCCTCACAGAAACTTCCTCTTCTTCGTGTCTACAAAATCATTCGAAAGCGCTTAGAGTTCGTATACATTTCAAACTTCCACAATGGCATGTACAACCAGCCTTTGGATGAAGGAGAAATACCACTGGAAAGTTTCCTGACACATCTACGAAAAGACAATTTCAACAAACCAATTTGTATCAAATTCAGCCTCGAAGCTATGGGAGCAGGAGACAAAACTAAAGTCATGGACAATCTCCGTAAGGCAAAAGAATTTTATGAAGAGTATTTCCTCAAGAAAGAAGTAGATGTAGGCGGTGGCAGCAGCGAAGATGATGACGAGAAGGAAGAAAAATAAGTTCAAAATTCTAAGTTCAAAGTTCTAAGTTAGAACTCTTTTCAGAGATGCTTACATTTTTGTCAACCTGCGAGATTCGCAAAACAGGGATATTACAACTCAATAAGGGAATACCATATTTAACAAAGCAAGACTTCCTGGAGGTTCTGCCAGAAGAAGGGGCATGTTTCGAAATAATTCATAACGGGAAATCATTAGCATTTGGGTATTCTGGAAGATCACAAAAAAACGATGTATGTGTGATTGATAAACCTTTGAGCGGTGAGTTTCTGAAAAAAAAACTGCAACAGGCTTTGGAGAAAAGAAAAAAAATATTTCCTAAATTCCCAGAAGCTTATCGATTAATTCACAGTGAGGCTGATGGCGTTCCCGGAATCCACATTGAAATCTTCAATGATTATGCCGTCATTACCAACTTCAATCACGGTATAGAGCATTATCAGAATGATCTCATTGCTGCGTTAAGAATCTCTTTGCCTCATTTGAATGGCATGTATGCCAAGGACCGAACTCCTACACCCAAAAAACCGGAAACAACGGTGATTTATGGCGAACCTGCACCAGAAAATTTAATTATTAACGAGAACGGAGGCCGGTTTATCGTCAGGTTAAATAGCGGTCTCATGACGGGACTATTTCTTGATCAGAGAGCAAATCGTGCTTGGTTAAAGACCATGTGCAAAGGGAAAAGCATCTGTAACACATTCAGTTATACAGCTAGCTTAAGCATTGCTTGTGCCATGGGTGGAGCAAGAGAGACCACCAGTGTCGATATTTCCAAGACGTATAATGATTGGGCCAAAGAAAATTTTGTGTTAAACAGCTTAGATCTAAAGAAAAATCACATCATTACCAATGATACTTTTGATCATTTTCAATTTTGCCAGCGCAAAAATATTCGTTATGACATGATCATTCTCGATCCACCGACCTTTGCCAAGAAGAAAACCGGCACATTTTCAGTGAATAAAAACTATGAAGAATTAATCAAAGAAAGTATTCCTCTCCTTAATCCTCATGGTGTTCTCGTCTGTTCCACGAACTACACCCAATGGTCAGGGCAGGATTTTCTATCGATGCTAAATGGCATGTTCAAGTCTCTAAGGAAACACTACACAATCGTCCACAAAGCTCATGCTGATAAGGACTTTCCTATACTAGTCAATTATCCCGAATCTAATCATCTGAAGTTCATTGCCATTCAAATACGGTAATATTGGGTTTTCCTGCATGGATATCGCTATTGCGCAGGGTGTGGTTGATGATATTTGTGTGATTCCGGAAGACCAAATCCTGCCAAAAGTTGATTACAATGAAAAGTTGCCACAAATTCGAAAACAAGGTAATACTTCACTCATTGCACGGTTCATTGCCGAAACAATGGCAGAAAAAGTAAGCAATCGACTTTTCCTTAGCTTGATATACGACAAGGAGGATCGCTATGGAGTGCCACAATATGTCTGATCTATGAGAGTACGAAAACCATTATTTATCATTGAATCAAAATACGATCGTGCAGAGCGAGAAAGGTTGGAGAGACAATACGATCGCACTGCCATATTCCTGGTATTGGCAATTGCCGGCGGTGTTGCTTTGTTTTCTCAATGCAATTCAAATAGTGACGATAATCCAGATCCGGATCATATCTATGATATCGGTCGGGGTGACTAATCGAGATCAACATTATCAATCACTTGATACTTCGCTCCCTCTGGTAGAAGCTTGGATTCAATGAGTTGGATAGCCTGAATCTTTTCTTCCCAAGGGAAAGCAACGTTGAGTTCATGTGCTTGGAGCTTCTTCCATTTGCGACGAGGGAAACGAGCTAATGTGATATGTGGAACAAAAGGCCTGTTCTCGCGAGGACTTGGGAAAATATCCTCTAATCGCGACTTTAAAATTCTAAGTGCAGAAGAGGACTCACAATTGATCCAAATCAACCGAGGTGATGATGGTTCGGGACCATACGCAATATCTTGACACTGAAGTATTACGCTTTTGGTGTTTTTGAGACTATCTTTGAATAATTGTTTCGCTTTTTCCACATCATTCTCCTCCCAAGGAGGCAACAATGTAATATGCAAATTTTCCGGAATTATCCAACGCACAGGAAGGTTATTTCCATGCTCCCATGCAATAATTTTATCTTTTAACTGTTTTGATAGTGCCAGAGCAACAAATAACCTGGTTGAGTTCATTGTTAATTTTCAATTGTTAATTGTTAATTTCTAAAAACCTAATACTTCATTCACGAGTATCATAGTAATGCGTTGTGATTGCACTTCATTATTCACAAGCAATACTTTATTCACAGCACTACCCGGAACGCCATAAGCTTTGTGTGTACGCTCACTTTCTAGTGGCAAACTATGCTCAAAAATACGCTTCATTCCTTCATCGATATTCTTAACAATTTTTTGCGTACCTACGACCCAGATCACATGACCAGCTCCGTAAGCATATGCCGGTAATTGACTGCCAGTATTGGAAGCAATCATAGCATGACCATCTTCTGTGACAGCATGGACACTGCCAATCGCCCATTCCGGAGCGGCACCGATCCTTTGCATTTCTCGACTTTGCGTAGCCCGATCCATAGCAGACAATTTCTTTTTCACCACGTCATATTTGGGAGAATTCTCTATCTCTTCTACTAATCCTATCTGTTGCAATGTCGTCGAGGACATCGTCATTACTTCCGCACCTTCAGGCAACATTTCTAATACTTTCTTTTTGGCTGCTTCGCCATTCTCCACCAAAATGGCCTCGATATTGTGAGATTTGAGCACCGCAATAGTTGTTTCAATTGATTCTTTACTGGCTAATTGACTCCATTTATCCATAGATTAAGAATTTAAGTTAGTTGGCCTGCCAACCGAAGCCCGAAGGGCGCAGGTTGGTTCGGGGATAGGGACTCGAACCCCAACTCACAGCTCCAGAGGCTGTTGTCCTACCATTAGACGATCCCCGACTACAGCGACGAGATTCTAGCACAAATTAGTGAATAGGATGAGGAGTAGTATGGAGGGTTTCTTTTTTGTTTTTTAGAAAACAGAACAAAAAAAGCCCTAATCACTATTCCTTATCCTATATACGTGTTATAGATTATAAACACACATTCTCTATGGAATCTCCTAAGACTATTGTCGACTACATCACCGAGTTCCTCGAACATGCTGAGATAGAGAAAAATCAGTCGATGAAAACTATCATCAATTATCAGCATTATTTGATGCGTTTTGTCGATTTTGCGGGCATGCTGCGACCAGAACAAATCACTTTACCGGTGATTCAGAAATATCGCTTGTACTTAAACAGAATCAATGACAAACACGGCCAATCACTCGGCAAAAAGACACAGAGTTATCACATTATTGCCCTGAGAGCATTCTTAAAATATTTGCTGAAGATGGATATCCCCACTTTGAGTCCGGAAAAGATTGAAGTTGGTAAATTACCGCAAAGAAGCGTCGAATTCTTACAAAAGGAGGAATTAGATCGTTTACTAGGGACGATAGCAACTAAAAACCCTGCAGGACTGCGTGATTTGGCAATTGTAGAGCTTCTTTATTCCACCGGTTTACGTGTGAGTGAATTAATTGGTCTGGATCGAGATAAAATTGATCTAAAGCGAAAGGAATTTATGGTTCGGGGTAAAGGCAGCAAGACCCGAATTGTTTTTGTCAGCAATCAAGCCAAAAAAGTCTTAGAAGATTACTTAGCTACCCGCCAAGACACGTGGAAACCACTGTTTATCAATTATCGTCATCCACGAAGTACGGGGAGCGTCACATTAGGAGAAAACAGAAGACTGACTGCTTTGAGCGTTCAAAACATGATTCGAAAATATGCCCAAAAGGCAGGCATCATTAAGCATGTCACCCCACATACACTGCGACACTCTTTTGCTACACATTTACTCCAAAATGGTGCGGATGTCCGTGCCGTACAAGAACTTCTCGGCCATGCCAGCATTACGACCACACAGGTCTATACACATCTCACGAATACAAGACTAAGAGAGATACATGAGAAATACCACAAATAAGGAATAAGATGGAAATGAAGAAAAGAAAGTATCCTCCATCTTCATCTTATTCCCTTCATCTTTTCTACAGGCCGCCCACAAATCTTCCGGGATTCCCAAGAATCGTGGGGTTTACTTCAATCGTAGTACCTGGAAGAACAGTATTAGTAGTCCGAGGTGTGGGAGTAGCTACTCCGGCTCCAGTACCCTCTATATTAATTTCCCCAGTTTCTAAATAGTTTACCAATGTCGTCACCCCGGCATAGGCCAAAAGAATAACTACGATGCCGATAATGGCATAAATCATTGCCGTGCGTGCTTTTTTCACCCTATCGGCATTTCCGGCAGACGTCAGGATAGAGAAACCAGCCCAAAGGAAAATAATGAAAGCAAAAGTACCGATAAAACCCAAAAAATAATTGACGATGGTGCTCAGTAAACTGACAAAATCGATATCTTCCGACAGTGCGGGTGGACGATCAAATCCACCAGTGGTAAACCCGCTAATTAAATAATGCCAACTGTACATAAAATATGAAAAGGACCTTAGTGATCATATATTCACTAAGGCCCCAAATCAAATGATGAATAAAACTTTTAACGACCTGCTAAAGTACTGGTTACAGTATTTACGATCGCGTATGAAAGAAGGATCACAACTATACCAATAATGGCATACATAATTGTGTTCTTAGCTTTCTTGATATTTTCGCCACCAGCAGATGTAAGATACAGGAAACCTCCGTATATCAACATCAAAATAGCAACAGTACCAACTAATCCTAAGAAGAAGTTGATAATAAATGTTAAGAGATCAAGAAAACTGGTTTGAGAAGGAAGAGCTTCTGGCAAAGGAAGAGTTGAAGTACCTAAGCCACCCTGAGCAAATACTGCTTGAGGAACCAAAACGGTTACAGCAAATAGTACTTTTGCCAAACCTTGAGTGAGACGTTTCATCGTGCTCACCCCCTTTCGATGCGCAGATTTATGAGCAAGATTGTTATGTTCTACAGATAGAAACTTGGACATGTTTTTTGTGTTAGTTTCGTTATATTGTACTACAAATCGCATATAGAAGTCAAAGTTAAGATTATCATTGAACACCAGATTCAGTTACTTCCTCACCTTCTACTTGCAAATATGGATCAATGATCTTATTGAGGTCAGTTTCCAGCTTACGTAAGGCATTAAAAGATGACATAGCCTTGTCAGCGACAGTTTCCAAAGCATCAGAAAAGGCCTGTGTAAATCGAGTCTTATCGAAAATCACGAGACTTTGGGCATATTTTGCCTGTCTGTGAAATACACGCAAGGGATTTTCTTGGTCAGTATTCATCAGATCTTCCCTACTAGGAGGTCGGGGACGGCGTTTGTAGTACTCGGTGAGTACATCTTTGCTTGTCATATATTTAACAAAATCCCATGCTAATTGAGGATAATTGCTGTTTCGTGAAACAGCCGGAGCCCAATAACTGGCAAAAGCAATATTTTCAGCATTCGCTGCCGACTCATCAGTCTGTGGAATTTCAGAAATTTCAAATCGAAGTCCGCTATTTTTGCCTAACACACTGATTTGATCATAGTCATCAGCATATGCAAATATACTACTGACACGACCTCGAATGAATGCATCGATATCATTAAAAATATTGCTTGTTTCCATGCCTTTGAGATAATTACTGTCCCACGTATAATTTGTACTCTTTGAATCACTGTAACTTGTATATTCGTTCATTGATTGCAGGGCTTCCTTATTATCTGCCAAAAAAACTGCTGCGCACTTCTCATCACGGCAGATTTTTCCATTTCTTTGCAATGTCATGAGATAAAAAATATCGACACCATGCTTGATGTTTTTTGTTGTACCAAGTGCTGTACCGCTTCTCGTGATGGAAGTACCAAATTTATTCGTCAGAGCGGCAGCCTGAGCCTTGAATGCACTCCAGGTAGCTGTAGGACGTGTACTGCCCGTGCCTGATGACTGAAACTGTTGGGTATTGTAATACAGCGCTAATGTATCGACATAGTGAGGTAGAGCATAAATCTTATTATCATATATAAGATCTTCTGCAGCTACCGGAAGAAACAAACTACGAAATTGATCTCGAGTCATTTGATCGGCAGGCAATGCGACTAATTTATTGTGGTATTTAGGTAACCAAGTATTGTGAATATAAAAAATATCTGGTCCACGTCCCTCTGCCATTTGATTGAGTAAAATATCCTCATACTCATCTTCTCGCCATGTTCGATAATCTATAAGCAAAGCGGCTCCCGCATACGCATCAGTACTTTTCGCATATTTCACAAATTCAGTAATGATTGGTTGAATATCACTTTGGGTATCTCCAACCCCCCAGATTGTCAGGTTAATTGTTCGTTTTTCACCACCGCCACCACGCCCAAAAAGCAAAAATGCCAGGACAAAAACGATGACAACACCACCCACAATGGCAATAAATTTCTTTTGACTGCTGCTAAGCGCCATCTCGATGGTGATTACAAATCGTCCGCATCATAGCGCAGAGAATAAAAAATGGGAAATAGTGTCAATTCAGAATTCAAGATTCAGGATTCAGAATGTGATCTCTATGATATTCTCCACATGTCTTTTTAACATTTTCCCATGTTTCGACGCACTTTATTTCGCTTAAGTATTATCTGTACTTTGGCACTTAGTTTCAGTTTTGTTTTTGTGTCCTCAGCACAAGCTGCAGAAATTCAGACAGCGGAGAAATATATACTCGACAGTAATGATATTGTTCCCGATAACCTCATTGTGGCTGCAGGCATGATCAGGATTAATGGACAAGTGGAGGGAGACTTGATTGTGGCTGGGGGACAAGTACAGATTAGCGGACTGATCGCTGGCGATGTCATCGCTGCAGGTGGCTCTATTATCATCGATGAGACCGCGAGTGTCGGCAAAAATCTGCTCCTGGCGGGAGGGCAAATCATGATCAACGGTAAGATTAATGGAAATATCAAAGCTTTTGCGGGAGAGGTGCAAATTAATGGCCCTGTAGACGGGAATGTCGTTGTAACCGGGGGAACTTTCACTTTGGACAATTCCATCAGCGGATCTACGAGGATAGAAGCTGAGGAAATTAATTTGGAAAACAAAGCCTCAATTGCAGGAGACTTCAAATATAGCTCACCCAATAAACCAAATGTGATGTCTTCAGCAAAAATTCATGGGAAAACAATCATCCTTCCACGAGAAGAACAAAATTTACGTTCACCATATAGCAATCCGGATTTCTGGATCGGAAAGCTTCTCGGCTCAATTTCCTATTGGATTCTCGGCTTGATTGTTTTAGCACTGATCCCTCGCGCACTTCAGAGACATGTTGATAATTTGGGAAATAAGTTTTGGCAAAGTTTGGGGCTCGGCTTTGTATCTCTGATTGCCGCTGTTATTGGATTTTTTATTCTGGCAATTACTATTATTGGCTTCCCTTTGGCACTCATCGGAGGAGCTATCTTGCTCATACTTCTCTATGTTTCCAAACTGCTTTTTGCATTTTATTTGATGCAAAAATTAAGCGGTATCGAATTTGCAAAAGACCATAACAAATGGTCGGCAGCAGGAATGCTCTTCCTCAGCATCGTGGTCATAGAGTTCATCGGTTTACTTCCTGTGATAGGTGGCTTCTTTAGCTTCGTCGTCATCCTCATCGGCCTCGGTGCACATATCATGACCAAATGGCAAATGTATAATGAATTTTATCAGAAAAAGCTCATATAAAATTAACAATAATTAATGCTCCTTATTTTATGAGTTCTGATTCCCATTGTTAATTGATAATTGTTAATTTTCAATTGTTATTATTTATCTTTACTTCTCGAACATTTTATTGTAGCTTACTGACGCTTTTTAAACCCATTATGGCCAAGAAAACAAATCGTCTCTGGATAACTCTTGAACACAAGTTTAAGCGTGTCGATGGGACAACTGGCAGCGAGCGAATGACTTCTGTAAAAAACAAGAAGAATACTACGGAAAAGATCCGTATTAAGAAGTTTTCAAAAGTAGAACGCAAACACGTTGAATTTGTGGAAACGAAATAATCAAATAAATGCAGGTGAAAGGTGAGCTTCGCAGGTGGTAAGGCTGAGCCTCCTCACCTGTTTTAGCACCTTTTATCACCTGAGTTTTTATGAACGCAGGTGAATATTTGTCTTAATCTACAGTGTGTCTGCTCTTACAACTGGCTCTGGATGTTTTCCCGATGGATCGGTATGGCCAGCGCCAAGTTTTTCAGCTAAAGAGATCAATGCATCTTTAATCTGAGTCCAGGAACTGCCCGGATTAGTTTTTAAATATAGTGCAGCAGCACCTGTCACATGGGGAGTTGCCATGCTTGTACCTGTGAGAGACTTCGTACCGCCACCCTTTGTGGTCGAAAGAATATTTACTCCTGGAGCTGCAATATCTACGACTTTGCCAAAATTACTGAATATTGGGAAGGTATCATCCTTATAACCACTTACCTCTTTTCCGGTTCCTCCAGCCTTTCCGTCACTATCTGCCAAAGCGGAAACAGTGATTACAGCATCATCATACGAAGCAGGCACTGAAAGACTTGCATCCGTCCCAGAATTACCGGCTGCAACGATATATGTCACACCGGCATCACGAGAGCGACAAATAGCCTTGTGAAATGGGTCATTATTTGTATTTCCGCAATTGTTATCACTCGTACCAGAGCCACCGAGGCTCATATTTGCGAGAGTAATTTTCCCTCCATTTGCGGGAGCATTGGAAGTAATGAAATCAATACCACAAATCACTGAAGACCACGTGCCTGAACCATTATTATCCAGCACACGCACAGCCCAGAGTTTTGCATTGGGTGCGACACCGACAACACCAGATAGGTTATCCAGTGCAGCAATGGTTCCCGCAACATGAGTGCCATGACCGTGACCGTCATTGTATGTTGTGCCGGTAGAACAATTTTTACCACCGGCAATATTAGCTTTGAGATCGGGATGATTCAAATCGATGCCTGTATCCACAACAGCAACATTGATATCTGCTCCGGTATTTATTTTCTTTTCGGCATTGATACGATCGATACCTGTGGGAAGTGTTTGCTTATTTTTTGCTTGTGGGGCGGGCCTTGCAGTAGAAGAAGTGGATTTAGGAGTAGCGGTAGGTTTAGAGATGAGGGTGGGAGTAGATTTGGTGGTACTAGGCTTTTTAGTTGTACTGCTCATTTTTACTATTCTGTCTTCGACAACATATGCTACTCGTGGATCGCTCAGAACTTTGGCCAAGGAAGCAGTAGACATACGTGCAGCCATACCTTTGAAAACTTTGCTATATGTGTGAGTAGTTTCCACACTATATGATTCAACAAAGCTTTGAGCAGAGGCATTTTGCCCGGCATCATCTTTGAAAACAACAATATATTGTCCGGGGACACGATCTTTTTCTGATGCCGCTTGGCTGACCACACTCATATCAGAATTCTGTGAGTTTTCTGCACCCAACATGGCATACAGTCCTCGTCCCAAATCATCACCATAGTAGGCACCGGAAAGTCCACCAAAGAGAGCAAATATACCAGAAACACTGTAAAGTTTTATTTTGTGTTTGTGCATTTTATTTTTGTTAGCATCGTTAAATTGTACCACATCTATCGCCCTTTATCACCTGAGTTCGCATAAATGCAGGTGAATAGTGAGCTATGCAGGTGGGAGGATTTACCCTTTTCACCTTTTATCACCTTTCATCACCTGAGTTTTCTTATCGCCTTTCATCACCTGAGTTTTTTACAGAGTATCCGCTCTTACTACCGGCTCTGGATGTTTTCCTGATGGATCCTTATGACCATCATTGAGTTTTTCACCAAGAGAAATCAAAGCATCGCGGACCTGTTTCCATGTACTGCCAGGATTGTTTTTGACATACAGCGCGGCAACACCGGTAACATGAGCAGTAGACATGCTTGTACCATTTAAGGCACGCAACCCTCCTCCTTTCCATGTGGAATTTATTCTTACTCCCGGAGCAGCAAGATCAACTGTCTTTCCGTAGTTACTGAACGATGGAAATGTGTCATCGGGGGCATAACTTGTTTTAGGACCTGTCCCTCCTGACTTACCGTCAGAATCTGCAAGAGCAGAAACAGTTATGACAGCATCATCATATGCCGCCGGCACAGATCGACTCACATCCACACCTTCGTTGCCTGCAGACACTACATATGTCACACCGGCATCCCGAGAACGACAAATTGCCTGATGAAGTGGATCATTATTCGTTTTCCCACAATTATTGTCGCTCGTACCAGAGCCACCGAGGCTCATATTTGCGAGAGTAATTTTCCCTCCATTTTTAGGCGCTTTTGATGTGACAAAATCTATACCACATATCAGCGATGACCAACTACCTGTGCCGTTATTATTCAGCACACGCACAGCCCACAATTTCGTTTCGGGAGCCACACCCACCACACCGATAGTGTTGTCGAGAGCAGCCACAGTACCAGCAACATGAGTGCCATGACCGTGACCGTCATTGTATGTTGTGCCGGTAGAACAATTTTTACCACCGGCAATATTAGCTTTGAGATCGGGATGATTGAAATCAATACCAGTGTCGAGAATAGCAATGTTTACATCTTTGCCTTTGTTTGTTTTGTTCTCCGCATTAATCCGATCAACCCCAGTAGGAAGTGTTTGCTTTGAAACAGTAGACACATTCACTGTTTTCCTTGCATGGCTAGACACTTTGACCGTTCGATCTTGAGCAATATAGGCAACTCGAGGATCACTCTTTACTTTACTGAGGTTTGTTTGTGTAAGGCTCGCAGCAAAACCATTGATTGCTTTGGTGTATGTAAATGAAGGAGATACTTTATAGGTATCAGCAACACTCTGTGCATATACCATAGTCCCAGCATCTTCTTTGAGTACCACAATGTACTGACCGGGAATGGCACGATCAGAAACTCCCTGCGCATCAACAAGAGAACCGATATCATTATTAATTACTGTTGCCAAACCCAAACCTTGTATCGCATCCAAATAGATCATACCAACCAAAAAGGCACAAACGAGTATCACACCACCCAGTAAATACCCAGAAAATTTATTTTTGGACATATTTTTTTATTTTTTGAGTACATTTCTCACGGATGCAACAAATTTCTCAATAAGCGCACCATGATCACCCTTATAATCGGTGGAAACTGCAGCTGTATCAGGATTACAAGTCAGCATAAATATCATTGTCTTTACCTTCATAGTTTCCGGATGCTTAGGTCCCTTTTTCATGACTTCCATCTCAATAGTAAGACGCGCATTGTCTCCCATAGCCTTACAGTCCTTCACACCCAAAAGCTTCACTATATGCATAGTATCTGCTTCCACTAATTCTTGTGAGTATTCACCATTTTCGAGAACCCCATTGATTTTGGCGACCAATGCGGAGAAATCTTTTGGAGCAGCATTTGTGTCTTTTTCAGTTCTACTGAGCCCTTCGGTCAAATGGCTTTTATCAATATTTCTTACAGCACGAACGCTCGGTTGTGATGTTCGAGAATACCCCACTTTCTTGTAACTTATTTTTGGTTTTGACATAGAGTTTTATTTTTAGCTTCATACCATTATAACACTTTTCGGTACATTTACTCCACAGGTAAATTTTGTGCAGTTTGTTACTCCTGAACAGTGCCACGGTATACACGAGTAATTTCATCGGGAGCGACCTCAGCCAATCAACATATTCATGATTGTATTTTTGTGCCATGTCCATAATGCAGATTTCTGCACATTTTTTAACATATTTTTTAAATACTCCCAAGATCAATCTCGTGATATAATGATAAGAATATCAAAAAGCAAAAATATATGAGTTCCATTTGGTCGGGTGCAATCAGTTTCGGTCTTATCCATATTCCGGTTACACTGTATTCGGCAACCAGAGAAAATACACCAAAGTTTCAATATGTCCGTAAAAAAGATCTTTGTCCTATTGGCTATGTAAAAGTATGCAAAGCAACCGGTGAAGAAGTTTCCTGGCCGGAAATCGTACGTGGCTATGAATATGACAAGGGTGACTTTGTGATACTCAGTGATGAGGATTTCCGTCATGCAGCCTTAAAGAGATCTGAAGTTATTGCCATAGAAGATTTCGTGGATGAAAAAGAAATCGATCCAATGCTGTATATGAAGCCATATTACATTGGCCCAGATCAGAAATCTGATCGTATATACAATTTTTTACTTGAAGCATTAAAAAAGACAGGAAAGATCGGCTTAGGTAAATTTGTTTTCCAAAAAAAAGAACACCTCGTCGCCCTTAAGGCCGAAAAAGGTATTTTGGTTTTGAACACATTAAGACTCTCGGGAGAATTACGACATCCGCCCAAAGAGAGTTTGCCCAAGAAAACACCAGTACCAGGTCGTGAATTGGCAATGGCGATAGAGCTCATCGACAAACTTTCAGTACATTTCGATCCTGAAAAATATCATGATACCCATACTGAAAAACTTGAGAAAGTAATTGAGAACAAAAGGAAAGGTAAAAAAATGCATATACCAAAAATGAAAGAAGTTTCTGCAACTCAGGTTCCTGATTTGTTAGCGGCGTTACGAAAGAGTTTGCACAAAGCCCACAGGAAGACCTCACACATACATTAAATCGACTTTGTGTCCCTCAAGATTTATCAAAAGAAAAGAACATTTCTTCGCACTCCAGAACCTCAGGGCAAAAAAATCCCAGGCAAAGGAACTTTGAAATTTGTAGTGCATGAACATCATGCTTCGCATTTGCATTATGATCTTCGTCTCGAGGTGGATGGAGTATTGAAAAGTTGGGCAGTACCGAAAGGACCCTCAACAAATCCGGAGGAAAAAAGATTAGCAGTACATGTTGAAGATCATCCTCTAGCATATGCCACTTTCAAAGGTACTATTCCCAAAGGAAATTATGGGGCGGGTAAAGTAAAGATATGGGATCACGGCACGTACGAAGCGATTAATACCAATGATAGAAAGGAAAGTGAAAAGAGTCTTCTGGTTGGGCTCAAGAAAGGCCATATAACTTTTATTTTGTATGGCAAAAAACTGCATGGTGAATTTGCTTTGATCCAAATGAAAAAATCTAAAAATTGGCTACTGATAAAAAAGTCTGACATTTTCAGTGCCAAACCATCAACAAAACCCAAAGTAAAGATTTTTAGTAACTTTTCTGCGCCAATTGAACCGATGCTAGCGCATCTAGCTGATAAACCCTTTGATCAGGCAGATTGGATTTTCGAAATTAAATGGGATGGCTATAGGGCTATTGGTAAAATAAGAAACACTAAAGTCGAACTTCTTTCTCGGCACGGTTTATCACTCAATCAACAATTTCCACCTATCGCCAAAGAATTAGCCAAGATATCCGAAGAAATGATTCTGGACGGTGAAATAGTGGTTTTAGATGAAAATGGTCGTGCAGATTTTCAACGAATTCAAAATTACAAAAAAACCGGCAAAGGTAATCTGGTTTATTATGTCTTCGATATTTTAGAATACAAAAAACAAGATTTGCGCAATTTGCCATTGCTGGAAAGAAAAAAAATTCTTAAACATGTTCTACCAATACTTGCTCGCGTCAAATACAGTGATCACATTATTGAGCATGGCAAAGAACTCTTCGCTACCGCAGTTGAGGCTGGTATTGAAGGTATTATGGCCAAAGATGGAGCCAGCACCTATCAAATCGGTGAAAGAAGCAAATCATGGCTCAAAATAAAAAATCTTCAGCAACAAGAAGCAGTAATATGTGGCATTACCGCACCACGTGGGAGCAGGAAAGAATTCGGTGCTTTGGTTTTGGGAGTCTATGAGAAAGGAAAGCTAATTTATATCGGTCACACTGGTGGAGGATTTAACGAAAGTTTACTAAAAGAAATTAAATCCCTGCTAAAACCGCTGATCACTAAGAAGTGTCCATTCAAGAGAGAACCGGTAACAAATGCTCCGGTACAATGGCTGAAACCCAAGGTGGTTTGTGAAATTCGTTTTACCGAGTGGACTCAGGAAGGCATGATGCGTCATCCAGTATTCCTCGGTATTCGCGAAGACAAAAATCCAATGGAAGTAACGAAAGAGAAAAATATATTTCCAGTTAATAAAAATTATAAAACAAATTCACAATTTACCCATCTCAACAAAATCTTTTGGCCACAAGAAAAATATACCAAGCAAGATTTGATTATCTATTATGACAAGATCGCACCATTTATACTGCCATACTTAAAAGATCGTCCTCAAGCCTTACATCGTTTTCCCGACGGCATTACCGGCGAAAACTTTTTCCAAAAGAACATCAATATTATCCCCGAAGGTTTGGAAACAGTAAAAATTTTCTCAACATCCAAAAACAAAGAAATTAATTTCGCTCTCTGTCAGAATAAATACGATCTCCTTTATTTGGCTAATTTAGGTTGCATCGAATTTCATCCCTGGAATAGTCGCCAACAACATCTTGATAAACCAGATTATTTGTTGTTTGACCTTGATCCACTCAATATTTCTTTCACTAAAGTGATTGAGACTGCTCTTACAGTGAAAAAAGTTTTAGATTCAGCAGGCATAAAAAGTTTTTGCAAAACATCGGGAGCGACCGGTCTTCATGTTTATGTACCCATGGAAGCAAAGTATTCCACCAAACAAGTTATCGAGTTTGCAAAAATACTAGTAACTATTGTTCATGCAAAGTTACCTGAGACAACAAGCATCGAAAGAATGCCGGCAAAAAGAAACAGAAAAGTGTATCTCGATTATTTACAAAATCGACGCGGACAAAATATGGTTGCACCCTATTCAGCGCGTCCAAGACCCGGCGCACCAGTATCAACTCCACTGCATTGGCAAGAGGTAAAAATCGGCTTGGATCCAAAAAAGTTTACCATCAAAACAATTTTCAAAAGACTAAAAAGAATCGGTGATATTTGGAAAAAAGTTTTAGGTAAAGGTATCGATATGGAGAAAGCACTTAAGAAACTGGAGAAAGAGTGGAAGAAAATCAAACAGTAAGATGTCTATGAGGATTTGGGTTGAGATATTAAAAATTTTCTCACATACTATAAGATGAAAATGTTCAAATATTTTTAACTCTTTTTACATGCCTAAAAAGAAAAAGAAGGCCGCAACAAAAAAGAAGGCCAAGAAACCGGCAAAGAAAAAAGCTGGTAAGAAAAAAAGATAACAGTGCCCTAAGTTTCTTTTTAGAGCCAACACGTCACAACGACTGTTGGCTTTTTTGAAATCAACAGATATTTATGACTCGGTGAATTGATCTGAAACGTTGCGGCATATATTCTGTTTCCTCATCAAGCCTTTTCTGCATGTTTTGGAGTTGTTCTGTGGGGACAAGATCTTTTCTGGATTGAGAAAGTTCAACTGAACAAATAAAGGTTATTAATTCAACTTCATAATCATACGCCCTTGCTGCAAGAACATAAGGAGCATATTCCCATGTTTCAATATTGGTATTATCAACAATAATCCAAAGTTCAGACTTCAAGATAGCCTCAAGAAATTTTTTGAAACACTTATTGTGATTTTCCTGAAGTTTAGATCGATCAAACTTATATTCACCATCGATCGTAAAATGATGATCTGCTGAGACTACAACCGCATCTGCGACATGATCTTTTACCCAAGTCGTCTTTCCCGCACCAGAAATACCACGTAAGATTGTTACACGCATCTCCAAAAAATTTTACTCATCTATTCTAACACAGTTACATGCTTGTTCCTTGTTATGTAAATTTTTGTCAAAGAGAATTATTTCATTTTTCATGAAGTATAGTATTTTCATGATCCTGTTTTTCTTGTATTGACATTGTAGTTACTTTAGCACTACAATGAATGGAGATTAACATTCTACAATGACTACGATTCAAATCCGAATTGATGAAAAAACCAAGAATACGGCAAAGAAAGTACTAGATGAATTAGGATTGGACATGAGTGCAGCAATAAAGATGTATCTTAAGCAAATAGCTATCAGGAATGGCATCCCCCTACAACTCCTTACTGAAAATGGTTTAACACTTGAACAGGAACGAAACATTCTAAAAGCGTCCGAAGAAGCAAAAAAGGGTAAAAATGTAACCAAACCGCTCTCTCACAAAGAAGCGCTTGAATATCTTGATTGATCTATAAATGCAAATCCGCTATCACAAAAACTTTGAGAAACACTTCAGACTTCTACCAGAGAAATTAAAACAAAAAACAAAATTTATTATTGCAAGATTCATTCAAGAACCAACCCATTCTTCATTACGGAACCACCCATTAACAGGCAGATTAAAGGGCAAGAGGGCAATATCAGTGACAGGAAACCTGAGAATCATATTTGAGGAATATAACAACTATGTGATTGTACTGATGTTAGATATCGGCACTCACAATCAAATATATTGATTATAGGAACTCCATTTCTTGCTATGATATAGATAGTTTGTTATATCAAGTACTGCATTTAGGCCCATAGTTCAACGGTAGAACAACGGTCTCCAAAACCGTTGATGTAGGTTCGATTCCTACTGGGCCTGCCAGCCTGCGCTCTGTGAGTGAAGCGAGCAGGCAGCGCAGTGCGTCCTCTGGAGCTGCAGCGCAGGAGGACAGATCTTTTGCAGAGCTTCGGCTGGCAGGCTATACATTCGACCATTATGAAAATAGACATCCCAACTTCAATATTAAACAATCTTCAAGCGATTAAGAATAATGAGGGCATTTTATTGACTGGCTCGCGTGTCTTGGGGAAACATTCCAAGAATGCAGACTGGGATTTTCATGTACTTCTAAAAAAAGGCAAGCCACGTTGGCGCAAAAGCTGGAAAGTGGACGATCATTTATTAGAAATCTTTTGTAATGATGTGGTTGCAATAAAAAAAGAATTTAAAAGTGATGCGAGCGGAGGAAGAGGTGTCATGGTCTTTATGTTTGCTTCTGGGCAAATAATTAAAGACAATAAACAAAAGGATCTGCAGAGATTACAGTCGCTAGCAAAAAGATTATGGAAAAAAGGGCCGAATAAACTTTCAAAAAACGATATAAATTTCATTAGCTATGACATTGCTATGTATATTCACGATTTAGAAGACTGTTTACATGACAACAACGCTGCTCTTCTTTTGATCAACCATGCAATCAATGAATTTGTAAGATATTATTATCGCCTAAGTAACACCTGGTTACCTCGGCCTAAAGACCGCTTACAAGACTTTTTACGACGATCTCCTGAGATGTTTAAGATTGTAAATGAAGTAAACGATACAAATTCCTGGGAAGAAAAAATTCACCTTGCCTTACGACTAGGACACATATTGGGAAAGAAGTTTAAACTTATATTGGATGGTTCATTGTATATCCCACCTGCAAAAAGATGACCAGGGCAATCGATTTCCTTCAGCATACAGTGAACGTCACTATCGATCGTCCTTTGGGTTCCAAGCATCCGAAGTTTGATTGGGCATATCCGGTCAATTATGGATTTATTCCTGGGACAAAATCTGGCGATGGCGAAGAAATAGATGCTTATATATTAGGTATCAGTGAACCACTACAAACTTTTAGAGGAAAATGTATTGCCATTATTCATCGAACAAATGATAATGATGATAAGTTAATTGTAGTTCCGGAAGGATTGGCAGTAAGTGATGAAAAAATACAGCAAGCAACATTGTTTCAAGAGCAATATTTCCAATCAGAAATCTTACGTTCTTAATTTTACATTTTTAATTTTAAATTTTTAATTTCTAAGATGCCAGCAGATAAAATCAGTCTCGAACAAGCCAAGGAGAATAAACTCTTTTATTTCGTAGCCAATGTCGTTGTCTATCGTGACAGCGATGGTCGCTGCCTTATTCTGAGAAGGAGCGATGATGAAAAAGTACATCCCGGAAGATATGGAGTAGTGGGTGGAAAAATGGAATGGGAACAAATGAATATTGATCAACCTGGCAGGATCAATGGTGATGTTCTTGATTATCCAGATGCTGTGGAAGAATTACTGCGACGAGAAGTGCAAGAAGAAGCTGGTATAGAGATTCATCCACATTTAAAATATGTAAATAGTGTCGCCTTCATTCGCCCAGATGGCGTGCCAGTAGTTTTGGTAAAATTTGCTGCTCAATATAAGAGTGGTGATGTCACTATAGAAGAAGGTGCTTTTACCGATCATGCTTGGGTAAATAGTGAGGAAGTCAAAAAATATGAATGCATCGATGGAATTTGTGAAGAAGTCGGTTTTGCCATCAAAATATTTTCGTAATCATGAAGAATTTCTTGGTACAAATTCCTATCGGTGGAGGAAAATCTTTGGAGGGAAATTTAACCGTACCCGACAAAGCAAAGGGATTGGTAATTTTTGCACATGGCAGCAGCAGTAGTCGTTTAAGTCCCAGGAATGTTTTCGTAGCTGAAGAGCTGAACAAGGCTGACATTGCCACTTTACTTTTTGATTTACTGACCGAGGAAGAAGATAGTATTTATCAAACCCGTTTTAACATCGATTTACTTACTGAACGGTTGCTGACTGCTACAGATTGGATACAACAACAAGAAAGCACAAAGAGATTCTTTATTGGCTATTTCGGAGCCAGTACTGGAGCTGCCTCAGCCCTCATTGCTGCGGCAAATATAGGAACAGATATCAAAGCTGTAGTTTCGCGTGGCGGCAGACCAGATTTAGCTGGAAAATTCCTAGTCAATGTCGAATCACCCACTTTGCTTATCGTAGGCGGCAATGATCATGAAGTTATTGAACTCAATAGAGCGGCATATAAAAAAATCCCTGCGACAAAGAAATTAGAAATTATTCCAGGAGCCACACATTTATTTGAAGAAACAGGAACATTGAAAGAAGTTGCAAAACTGGCAGCTGTATGGTTCAAAAAGTACTTACATTAGATTTCTTGTCAAGGATGTTTCTTAAGTGTACACTTAAGATGAACTTAATAAACAAAGAATGACCATAAAACTCATCGGACTCAAGCAATTTAGAGATAATATAGCTACCTACACAGTAGAAGCCAGAAAGAAAAATACTAGACTCATCATATTAAAAAAGAATGTACCAATGTTTGAGGTTGTACCGATAGATGAAAAGACATTCGCCTTAGAAAAACTAAAATCAGAAATCAAAGAGGCACGGGATCAGATCAAAAAAGGCAAGGTCTATACTCAGGAACAAATTATGAAGGAATTTGGTCTTTTATAGTCATGCACCAAGTCATATATACTGAGAAAGCCAATGAAGATTTAAGAAACATTGACTATAGCGTAGCAAAAAGAATTCTTAAAAAGATTTTGTTTTTTGCCAATCAAAAAGATCCCCTCGCATTCGCGAAGAGACTAACAAATACTGATCTAGGGGCTTACCGGTTTCGTATAGGAGATTACAGAGCCATTTTTGATACGGATCGTCAGGGGAACATATATCTATTGAAGATTCTGCGCATCAAGCACCGCAAAGACATCTACAATTTATAAACTCGCATAAAATACCGTATCAGTGCTTATAAGTCACTCATTCTCAAGATTCTGCTGTTTCAGGTAGCGCTGCACACGCTTCACCAGTTCTTTTAGGTTTTCTATATCTGTTTGATGACCATCGACGTAAGCGGTCAACTGAGTACGAAGCTCTATATATTCCGGATCAGCATCGACCGGTGAACCAGCAATATTTTCAAGTTCTTCCAACCAAACTTCAGCTTCGTTTAATTCGATTTCATCATCGTGTTCACTTTGAGCGTTGGGATCAAACATACGTAAAATGTAAAGTGTAAAATGTAAAATTAAAAATTACTATTTATATTAAGTATTAATCTTTATTATTATTTTGATAATAGCTGCTTTACTATTGGGAGGGAATGTTCTTTACCGATGGCAGCATAATAGAATCCATAGATAAGTAAAATGAAACTGCCCATCTCAAGAATAATTGTCAGCCACCACCAGGGAAGAAAAAGCCACAGGATAAGAAAAATATGAACAACCAGTGCTTGTCTGGCATGGAAACGGATAAAATGTTCTTCCCGACCGAATAAACAGACGATACTGAGAAGCGGAACATAGCTAAGTGCAGCGATTTTTTGAGCCTGATCAGACATAGTGAAAGAGTCCTTCTTCAGTATAACATATTCTGTTATTATACACGTGCTATTCATTTACCCTATGGCAGAACAAGATTCCACAAATCCCCCTCCAGCACCTACTGAACCTACCACCGCGGATGCGGGGCAAGCAAAAGCAAATACTACAGATTTAAGCAAGCAGCTCAAAGATCAATGGAGCGGTGCCCAAGGAAAAGTACAAGGTGAACTCAAAAAATTGTCTATTTTTGAAAAGTTAACAGGCGGCGGAGCTCTGCTTGTAATTATCAGCAGTTTTTTGCCTGCATTTGCATTCAGCAATTTATATTACAGTATCAGTTTCAATAATCTTCGAGGTTTAGGTTGGGTTACTTTTCTTGCAGCTATTATTGTTCTCCTGTTGGTATTGTTACCAAAATTCAATGTAAAAATTCCCGCCATACCATTTCCTATGGCACAAATACACTTTGTATTGGCTATCGTCGCTGCTATAACAAGTATTCTGCAACTCTTCAACTTTGTTTTTGACAATTCTCCTTTGGCCGGCCCTCAATATGGTATATTTCTAGTCGTTGCTGGCAGCGCTCTTATGTGCTACAGCGCTTATAATGAGCGCAAACCATCTCATGAAAAAGCCACCCCACCGTCAACATCCACAAACACCTAGATCAGCCACACCTGTCACTTTTAATAAAAAGCCCCTTTCAAAACAAAGAAAGGCAACATGGCAGACCTATATTTGGTATGTAGTTTTAGCAGTTCTTGGGAGCATTCTCATTTTTTCTGCCACTATATTTGTTTATATTCTCTGGATTCTAAAAGACCTTCCGAGCCCTGAAGAACTGGCGAATTATTCACTTGTATCTACGACAAAAATCTATGCCAGAGATGGTTCTTTGCTGTATGAGGCTGGCAATGAAGGTCAGAGGAGAACTGTCGTGCCATATGATCAAATCTCACGACATATGATCAATGCCACTCTCGCAGCGGAGGATGATGAATTTTTTACTCATCCTGGTTTTGACTGGAAAGGTATTTTGCGAGCAGTGTATTCGGACACAGTTGGAAAGCTGTTTGGTGAAAAAGGTATTCAAGGAGGCTCTACTATTACCCAGCAGTTCGTTAAAAATGCCTTTCTAACACCAGAAAGAACACTAAGACGCAAAATTAGCGAGCTCATTTTGTCGGTTGAACTGGAACAAAATTTCAGTAAAGAAAAGATTTTGGAACTCTATCTCAACAAAATCTTCTATGGCTCTCAATCATATGGCGTACAAGCAGCTGCTAAAACATATTTCAATAAAGATGCTAAGAACCTAACCATTGCGGAAAGTGCCGCTCTCGCCTCAATTCCCCAGTCACCCACACGATTTTCACCATATAACAACAAAGACACATTGCTCTCTAGGCAAAAATACATTCTGGATCGCATGTACAAGTTAAACATGCTGAATGATGGTGAATACAATAAGGCAAGTAAGGACGAATTGGCATTTGCACCATATAAAGCGACTATCCGTGCGCCACATTTTGTGTTCTATGTCATGCAGGAATTGGAAAAAAACTTTGGGACGGACCTACAAGGACTCAACATTCACACTACTCTTGATCCTACATTGCAAGAAGAGGCAGAAAAGATTGTCAAAGAAGGTGCCTTAAAAAATGAAAAAAGTCATGGTGCTGCCAATGCCGGCTTAGTCAGCCTCGATCCCAAAACAGGCGAAATATTGGTGATGGTTGGCTCACGAGATTATTTTGATGACAGTGTCGACGGTAAAGTAAATATAATCACCTCCAAGCGACAGCCAGGATCGTCTTTCAAACCCCTCACGTACGCCACACTTTTTACAAAAGGTTTTGGTACAGGAACAGTCTTTTATGATGTAGAAACAGATTTTGGTAATAAATATATACCGGCTGATTACGATGGAAAGCATCGCGGGCCGGTAACTGTGCGTTATGCCCTAGCAAACTCCCTTAATATTCCTGCTGTTGCCGCTCAGTACTTGGCAAGATTGGATGATACGCTGACACTTATTAACAAGCTGGGAATTGAATATCTGGATAAAACTGCGGCTGATCGAAATGGTTTAGCATTAGCACTTGGCGTAGAGGAAATTGCCCCGATTGATATGGCAGAGGCTTACAGTGTATTTGCTAACAATGGGAAAAAAGTTCCCGTAGCTGCAATTTCGAAAATCACCAATGACCAGCAAAAAGTCCTTTGGGAACGAACAACTCCAGTAGCCGAAGAAGTGCTTGATCCTCAGGCTGCGTATTTGATCAACAATATCCTTTCAGATAACAATGCACGACCTGCCCATTGGGTGAATCTCTTTATCCCTGATCACACTGTTGCTGTCAAAACGGGAACTTCGATCAATATCGTGAACAATGTCAAAAAACCAAAAGATCTCTGGACCATTGGCTATACCACAAATATTGTCACTGCAGTGTGGGTGGGTAACAACAAAGGAGAAATCAGCGCCCTTACAGCGGACGGCGTAACAAATGCCGCCAGCATTTGGAAACCTTTTATGGTGAAGGCTTTGGCAGGAAAAGCTAATGAGGAATTTCCTCGACCTGACAAAATCAAAGAAGTTGCAGTCAGTACACTCTCGGGATTCTTACCCAGTAGAGCAACCCCTCCAGATAAGATCCGCACCGAACTGTTTCCAGATTATGGTGTACCAACGACCTATGATCAAGGTTTTGCTTCTGCACGCGTCGATCAAATTTCCGGGAAATTAGCAACTGAATATTGTTCAGAAAATGTTGCATTATACGTCTATCAAAATTTTCACAGTATTCTCTATTATCTCCGTCCAGATGATCCGGCGCTTCCTCGATGGGAGGAAGCAGTACAAAAATGGGCGTATGGTGTACGAAATTCCCCGGTACCAACACCCACATCCAACCCTGTAGAGGGAGGTCCCCCAACAACGCCAATTGTGTACGTGGACTCTCCGGATAAAATTCCTACGGAGCCGTGCAATGTCATACAGGCTCACGAGATGGGCATTACACTCTTGAAACCAGGAGAGGGCGACAAAGTTCGTATTGGTTTAAATAAAGCAACCTTTTCTATCAATGATCCATATGAAATCAGCAAAATCACCGCTTACTTTGATGGACAAATATCCGCCATGCAAGAAAGTCCACCTTTTGACAGCATGTTTATCAATGTGCCCGAAAGTCCTCTTGGCTCAATCCATACTGTACGTTTTATCTTTGAACTTCGCGATGGAAAACAAGTAAGCGTCCATGCAGGTATTGTGGTCTCTGATGACGCCACACCACCGGAAATCAATATTCTAGAACCGCGGGAAAATCAGATATTCACCCCAGGAGAGGTATTTCAAATCAATGCAATTATTGTTGATGACAAAGCAATAAGCCGTGCTGAGTTTTTCTTCGACGGTAGTCCCATCATCACTCTGGAAAATAGCCCCTACATTACATCGTTTATGATTCCCATAGATACCACCGAGGGTTTTCATGAATTACTTGTTCGCGCCTATGACAGTCAAGACAATGTCACTCGTTTCAAAAGAAGCATCGAAGTCAAAAATCCGAACATTGAAGAGATATCATCTTCTGACCGAGATCGGAGAGAGAGAAGAAACGAAATAAACCTTTAAGATTGTTCCGAAGTACCAAGAACTTGCTGTAATCGGAAACGGGCATTTTTGCTCAAATTTGCCACCAATACTGCCGGCAAATAATTTCTGGCATTTTTCATGAATTTATCTCTCTCGATTGTTGATGACGATCTCACACTTTGTATACTGTCTAATTCAAGACCGTAACTATCTGGGAAAGCGATAAGTCCTTCTATTAACCATTCAGGATGATTGGGATGAAGTCTGAACGTTAATTTATTAGCGGATAAATTTGCAATATTTTGTAAAAAGGTCAAAAACACTTTCCTCAAGCCAATTTCTCCAACCGTAGGACTTAGAGAATGACCTATCGAAAACCCCTGAATTTCCGCCATGCCATTTTCATAATCCCTCCGTTTACTCCTGGGAAGATATGGATATGAAACACTTCCTTCCAATTTCAGCTTCCCTTCAAGCTCAATATACAGCAACATACAGCCGCTATCTTGAGCGTAAGATACTTTTGGCTCTTCAATGTCTTGGTGCTCTAACGATTCATTCATACACTGAAATAATAATAATGATAAAATTAAGAAGAAGACCACTATATACGTGATACAAGTTCATTTTGCAAGTACTTAAGCTCCTACTTCAGGAGTTTCTTTTTTTGCCGCTCTCTTTTTGCGAGTCTTTTTCTTGGGTTTTTCTTCTGTTGGCTTTACTTCAGTCGGAGGAGCATCAGCGCTTTCTCTGATAGTAACTTGAGGCATGACTTCAGAGGACTTTTCAACTTTTTCCTCCGCAACTGTCCTGTCCCTTGGTGATTGCACAGCCATCTCTTCTACCTTTACCACTGTTTCTGACGGAGCTGCGCCTTCAGCAGGAGTGGCTTCTGCACCGACAGTTGGAACAAAATCCTCAATGTCTATTTCCCAACCGGTGAGTAGAGAAGCAAGGCGTACATTTTGCCCGTTTTTACCAATAGCCAGTGATCGCTGATC
>MEWR01000011.1:25964-26274 GCA_001773455.1 Candidatus Abawacabacteria bacterium RBG_16_42_10 | reverse complement strand
ATTTTTGCAGGTGACAGAGCATTGATAAGAAATTTCACTGGATCTGCTGACCACTCGATGACATCGATACGTTCATGTCCCAATTCATCGGTCACAGCTTGGATACGAACACCCTTCTGACCAACACAGGCCCCGACAGGATCTACACCTTCTTCGCGAGCGGCAACAGCAACCTTTGTACGTATACCAGGCTCACGTGCTATTTGTTTGATTTCAACTATACCTTCACGAACTTCTGGAACTTCCAAGTCCAAAAGTGCTTTGATCAGATTATTATGTGTGCGAGAGATGATAATTTGCGGTCCTTTCT
>MEWR01000011.1:13491-25946 GCA_001773455.1 Candidatus Abawacabacteria bacterium RBG_16_42_10 | reverse complement strand
ACCTTGATTCTTTGGCCGTTATACAGACGCTCACCAGGAATCTGATGATTACGTTCCAAAATCACCGTAGCCTTTTCCAAATCTATAAACGCATCACCATGGCGCTCTACTCTTTGCACTTGAGCGGTTAATAATTCTCCTTCCCTGTCTTTGTAGAGGTTATATACAGCCTCTCGTTCAGCCTCACGTACGCGCTGAATGATGACTTGCTTAGCAGTTTGAGCTGCGATACGACCATATTCTTTGGGAGTTACTTCTATTTCAACGACCTCCCCCACTTTTGCTGTCTTTCGAATTTTTTTGGCATCAGCGACCGTTTTTTCAAATTCTCTATCGGCAACCGTTTTTACAACATCAAATTGCTGATAAACGTTCATAAGCCCAGTTTGCGCATCAAAAACGACACGAATTTTCTGTTCTGGACTACCATAGTCTTTGCGAAAGGCAGCAGCCAAAGCAGCTTCAATAGCCTCGATAACAACACGAGCATCGATATGTTTCTCATCACATATTTGAGCGATAGCAGCAGCGAATTTAGATTGCATATATGAAATTTAAAATTTGTCCTGAATATATCGAAGGATGAAAAATTAAGAATTGGAAAAGAGCCAGCTTGAATATCAAGTTAGTCTCCAGAATATCGATAATTTCAACGAGAATTATATCCCGTCTCCATCTCTTTGGCAACAATCTCCTTTCAAAATATTGACATAATTGTTTTTGGTAGCGATAATATCACCTCAATAAACGTTTCCCTATGGGTAAAGGTAGAGGAGGCAATATACGAAGACCACCGCGAGGACCAGATAGTCCGGGACATTACTCACATATTATTAGGCCTCGCCGTACCACCCTCCCTCACGGACCACGAGAGGATAAACCCCGATCCAAAACGAAAAAAACGGAAACCAAACCAGACTTTTCAAGGAATATGCCCAGCAGCACGCTCGCTCCACCTGCGCTTATGCCTGCGCAAGATTTAGCAAGCGCAGTGCGTGCAATAACGAACCCAGAAGAAAGCCAGGGACCAACACAAGATTTGATAGAGGCTCCTGTTCCATTGGCGCCGAAAGAAGAAATTCGTAGTGAAATACAAAAAATTGTAGAAGCAGCACCAATTGTACAAATACGAGCCACAGACCAAACTGAATCATCAGGGATACCACGGGAAGACAGCTCAGCATCCGATGATTTTAATGATCTCTTTGCTGATAATCAGCCATCACATCGTTCCACAACTCCATTTGGCGTTCCAAAAAATGAAACAGGATCTGTACTTGAATCAGAGCTTCAACACGCTATTGATAATCGTCCACCCACAGAACAACCGCCAGCATCCCTCCATCCAATTCCTCCTGAGGCAGAAATTGATGACAATCAACCAACTCGTATCAACATTAAAGTTCCTACAGAACCTCCTCCTTCATCTTCATCTTCATCTTCATCTTCATCTTCTTCCTCTCCTTCGTTTTCCAATCACCCTTGGTTTAGCTCCGAATTACCCACTGACTCACAAGGATTCCTTCGTATACAAAGAGCTTACTTTCGCTGTTTAAATAGGGCGATCGCTGTAGCGACGGAGAAAGAAAAAGATGCGTTGGAAAGCATCGCATTATCAATTGAAAATGCGCAGGACCTTCCCGACCTTAGTACGGCCATCACAAGGTTATCACTCTATGATTTTTCAGAACCAGTAAAAAACGTGATCAGAAATACAGCAGAATTTATCGCGGGCAAAGCCAATATCGATGCAGAGAGACGAAGTTTCCAGAGACTTGATGAAATTTTACCGCCACATATTTCCACGAGCGATTCATTTCAGGTGATCAGTCACTGTCTCATGGCAACAAAACTCATTGTCGATGATAAGATTTTTGATTTTACTTTTGATCCAAACAGTTTTGATATCGGAACAATCAGTTTGGTAGGCCATGAAAATAATGTCCCAACACTTAAGAAATTCTCAGGAAGATCACTCGCTGATCCTGCTACTCTTCAAAAACTAGGGAAAATATTGCAAGAAGTAGCTGACGCTCCCGGTCAATTCATTGGCAAAGAGGTTCCACCGCCGGATATTCACCTGTACAAAGAACAAGTCAAAAATATCTGTCAAAAAGTCACGGATGTCTTTAATAAAAAAAGAAAGGCGTATCGCTTAGCTATTACTCATGAACTTCGAGATGAAAAAATCGACATTACTATTGGACTTACTGATATCAAAGAAACTATAACGGTTATTGCTTCCGATCATGGACCAGTCATACACAATCACGAAACTTTACATGGGCCTTTCACGGAAACTATGCTAAGAGGCATTGTAGATATTCTTGAGAAAGAGAGAAAAGAAAAGGCGAGTATAAGAAACAAAATTCCATTCCTATCAACTGCAAAATCGATAGACGCACAGAAAAGAACTCGTCAGGCAGCTTTTGTCATCCTCTCATTTACTGTAGCTGGCGGACTGGGTGCAACATATCTCGCTACTCACAGATCGTCAGCGCTACACAACACTTCATCGACATCTCATACTTCTTCTTCATTGGACTCATCGCCTGCTCCCTCTCCTGTATCGGCACAAAATTTTGTGGCACCCCTTGTACCGGCACAAGATCTTGTGCCGCCTACCATCCCTCCATCTTCATCTGTGCCGCCGCAAGATTCCTTCGACGCTGCTCAGGACAGGCCTACAGCGGTACCGGCACAATTAATTGTGCCTCCTACTTCTCCATCTCCATCTCACACTTCAGCCATTTCACGCATTGGCGAATCATCCGTAGGTAGTGATCGAAATGCCAACACTGAAAGAGCTCTTGTTCATATTTTTTCTACTATACCTTATGTACACGCAGGGCGAAGTGCCCACATTTCCAATCGAAGAGTATTAATGGCACGATTACGACATGCTCTTCATGGTCAAGATTCCACAAGAGCTGCTCATATTGAACAAATATTTATTGAATCACATTTTGATACGGACGCTTTAGTCAACAGACTCCGCAGTGAAGGCGGGAGCAATATCGCTTCTCGCATAGTGCATCTCAGAACCCGCCCTGGTCATGACAATGTCATCGTGGAAAGACGAGAAATATCCGAACGACGACAGATTCGTATTAGAGTCGAACGTGATGGTAGCGAACTCTATACCACTGATTGGTTCACAGAGAACCGAGCAATTCGCAGAGTTAGAACTTAGTCTACACTTCAATCTGCACAAATTGATACCCTCGTGCACGTACATATTGCTCTAATAAGCTTAGCTGTGAGAATAGTTTCTCCTTATTTGTATCATCAAGGGACACATTGATAATCATACGATTTTTCATTTTTTGTAATGCATCTCTTCCTAACTCAAACGACCACAAAACAACATAATAACCAAAATTATACTTGAGTCGCCAAGGACTTAATATCATTCTCCTCCCACGATACGGTCGAAAAAATACCGTATGAAAATTTGGGATTATATCAGCTAAAACTTCTTGAGAACGATGAATTGCTTTATGAATATCATCTGAACCAAAATACTGGGTAAACCATTTTTCCTTAGACTCAAAACCAGCTATCCCGATAACATGTCCTGCTTTTATAATATCTTTCATCAAAAGAGGGCTTTCTTCAGCAACTCTCCCATATACAAAGAACATGGCAGAAATATTCCTTTCATCCAACCAATTCACGACCTCATCGAGTGTTTCTGAATTTCCTCCCGTGAAGGTCAAAGCTAAAATCCTGTTTTTTGTCGGCGCCAAAAAAGAATACCCACCAAGACTGTGGCGAGGACTGAAGGTGTAAAGCCACCAATAAAAAAGACCCACACACACTACAGCTATCATCCACCACGACAACCACATAAAAGCAATGATCAAAAGAATTAATGAAATAACAAACATTTCTGATATCATCGCGCTTATTTAAAACTTTAGATGTATGGTGTAGTATCTTTGAAACATTCTCACCTTATGACGCCAACCATTTTGATTGCAAGCAGTATTTTCATTGTTGCAACCGTCCTGACTATTCATACCATATATAATTTTTTTGCTTGCCTCAAACCGAGTAAAAAACATGCTCATCCCGACGCCAAACACGGTCTCGTTACAATCATGATTCCTGCACGTAATGAAGAAAAAGTCATAGAAAAATGTTTGCGCTCGCTTATAGCACAGGATTATCCAGAATTGGAAGTTATTGTTTACAATGACCAGTCTACCGATCAGACTGGTCACATCGCTGACAAAATCGCCAAAGAAGACAAGCGCATCCATGTCATTCATGGCACTCATTTACCAGAAGGCTGGGTAGGGAAAAATCACGGTTGCCATCAAATGAGTCAGAAAGCTCAAGGGAATTGGATGCTTTTTGGTGATAGCGACATTGTTTTGGCACCAGATGCAATAAGCCGATCTCTCGCCACTGCAGATGAACATGGTCTAGAATTTCTTTCTTTCTTCCCTCGATTTGATAATTACAGTTTTTGGGAAAGGGCAATACTTCCGCTATTTTACTTTTACCTTTTTGCATATCTACCGATGTCCAAGATCATGACAAGTAAAAATCCTGATATCGTCGCTGCAAATGGTTCTTTTATCCTCATTAAACAATCCTTGTATTGTCAAATTGGTGGTCATGAAGCAGTAAAAGACAAAATACTTGAAGATGTACTGATGGGAAGACATATCAAGGGGCTAGGACACAAGACTGGATACGGTGACGGCAGTGAACTGTATTCAGTACACATGTATGATACGTATTACGCTATCTGGGAGGGTTTTAGTAAGAATGCCTTTTCCTTCTTTAAATGGAATTACATCTCTGCTACTACGTATGTGATCTTTGCTTTTCTCTTTTTGGTTGTACCATTTTTATTGATTCCTCTTGGATTGCTCATCAACCAACCATTGCTTTCTCTGGCAGGACTGGCGAGTAGCAGCATGTATCTTTTTATGTCGGCCATACTAAATTACCGGCTAGAACAGGGCATTGTAAGCGTTTTTATGTTTCCCCTTGCTATGTTTCTCAGCCTTGCAGTAATTGTTAATTCTATGTTCCGTGTCGCCACAGGAAAAGGCCTGACTTGGAAAGGCAGAAGCTACGCAAAATGACAGCTCTAGGCTGGCATCCCGAGCTTGTCGAGGGATCTAGATCCTTCGACTCCCTTCGCTACGCTCAGGGTCGCCCAAGATGACACTCTAAAAGTGTCAGTTGAGACCTACCAGTCCAATGATCACGCCGAGAACTGCTGTCAGTCCTCCAATAATCCAAAAGCGCATAGTCACGGTGTATTCAGCCCAACCCCAATGCTCAAAAAGGTGATGCAAGGGCGTAATAGAAAATATTTTCCTTCCCAGAAATTTCTTGGAACTAATTTGAATGAGGCTAGAAAGAGTTTCGATGACAAACACAAAACCAATAATTGGCAGCAAAAAAACTGCATTCGTGAGCATTGCTATCACTCCCAATGTCGCACCAAATGATAAAGCACCCGTATCGCCCATGAAGAACCGTGCAGGCGGAATATTGTACCAGAGAAAAGCTGTTAAACTACCCATCAGAATTCCACAAAAAGCAGTTAACACAAATAGACCATTAACAAAAGCAAAAATACCAAACGCTCCAAAAGCCACAATCAGTAATCCGGCAGCTAAGCCATCCAGACCATCCGTAATATTTACCGAATTACTGGTAGCAATAATCACAAAGGCAAAAAGCGGGATATACCAAAGACCAATAAAAAAATCACCCAAAGCCGGAATATGAATTTCATTGTAACCAAGACGAGAATAAAACCACCATGCACCAAGCAAAGCAAACAGTGTTAGCCAAAACAATTTCGGTCGTGCACCAATACCTTTTTTGGTACCGATACCACGAATATTATAATAATCATCCAAAGCACCTAATATTCCGGTCACTACCAAAGTGAAAAGAGGTAAATAGGTTTCGCCACGATCCAAGACCGAAAATGGCGTTAAACTTGAGAGCAATACAATAATGGCTGTAATCCCCCATACAAGAACTCCTCCCATTGTTGGAGTACCTGCTTTCTTAGCATGCAAACCTCGAAAAATAATGGACTTACGACCATCAACAGTTTCTTCTCTAATTTGCTTCCCAAAACGATTCTTTTCCAAAAAACCAATGAATGCAGGGGTGACAAGCATTGTTAAAATAAACGAAACCGTACTATATCCTAAAATATAAATAATAGTGGAGACAGAATTCATAAAAATTATTCTTGATTTTCTCCCTCAAGCCTTGGCTCTCCTTTCAACTGGACCTTTATCCTGCGTCTTAGACCATCCCCTATGCTATACACCTCCAAATCAGCATATTCAGGATTCATAAACATGGTATGTACGGCACGACGGCGATAACTGGGCATAGGAGGCAATTCAACTGCGATACTTTGCGCGCGTACTTTTTTTGCAGCCTCTTTTGCTACCAGTTCGGCATTGGCTTCTTGATTCTTACGATAATTATCGATGTCCAAAACGACTTCCAATTCAGGATCCACATAACGACGAACTAACAGGCGCCACATATGTTGGAGAGCAAAAAGCGTTTCTCCTTGACGACCGATCGCCACAGCGGGCACTTTTGCCTTGAGACTGATACGCAAGAAAACTTTTTCATCCTCGGTACTCGTTTGTATATTATTTTCATTCTCTTCAGTATCCCAATCTTCAATGTCGATCAAAGATTTCTTGAGTAAATCTTGGAGAAGAGCGATAGCTTTTCTTTGTAATTCTTCCATAAATAAAAGTTATTTGCGATGATTAAGAATAAGCTGTTGTCCGATACCAAAGACAGTTGAAAATATCCAGTATAATGCAAGACCAGCAGGATAGCTCATAGCAAACCAGGCAACTAATATCGGCAGCATATAGGTCATAGAATTCGTTGCCTGCTCAATTTCCTTCATTGGTTTCGGCTCGGCGGAAGCTTTGGGTGTAATATCATGGATTTTTTCATGCTGTTTTACTTGTGACAACTTCATCGAAATGAACTGGGTCACTCCAGTGAGAATAGGTAAAATATATTTATCTGGAGTAGTTAGATCAAAAATCAAAAAAGTTTTACCAATAGAATTCAGATCAAAACCAGACAAAACTCCGTATAAATAATGGGTGTAGGAGGGATCTAGACCATGTTGAAGCACAAAAAACACCGCATAAAGAATGGGGAGCTGAATCAAAATCGGCAAACAACCACCGCATGGATGAACACCATGCTCTTTATAGAGTTTCATGATCTCTTCCGACTGTTTTTGTTTGTCCTCCGAGTGCTTTTCTCTGAGAGCATTGATCTTGGGCTGCAACTGCTGAAGTCCCTTTTGCTGCTTTAAGCTGGAATACGTCGGAAAGAAGAGAGCAACACGAATAAGGAGCGTCAAAATAATGATCGCCAGACCCAAATCATGACCTGGTAACCACGTAGTTAACCAAATCAGCAAATTATAAATCGGCCGAAGTAATACCTCTTCCCAAAGAGAGGATAGAAATGACATGTTTTATAAGAAAAAATTACTGAAAGTAACAATAACGGAAATCCTGTACCTGAAGGATAGCAAATTCATGTAAAAGTGGAAATACCACCTACTGGAGAACAGAAACTCAGGTGACAGGTGATAAAAGGTGAAAGTGGTTTTACCTAACACCTGCAAAGCCCGCCTATCACCTGCATTAAGGTACATCCACTCCTCCTTCACTCCACGGATTACAGCGCAAAATTCTATATGTTCCCTTCCCTAGACCACGAAGAAGTCCATATTTTCCCAATGCATCATGCATATATTGTGAACAAGAGGGATGGAATCTACAGTATCCATGAGGATACATTTTTTTCCCCAAATAACTATGATCGGGAGAGACGGTCCACTGGTAAAGACGAACCAGTTTCCTAGGTAGAAAGGTGGTGAAGCTGATCAAAACACTTCTGGCCTGTAAGTACCAAATCTTTCCAGGGTGTATTTTCGACATTTGCTCGGGCGATGAAGATGCAGTCATAATTGGATCTATGTTCTTGAAGATATACCTCTCTAATCATACTACGAAGTCGTCTTTTGATACGAGCCCTTTTCGGTGCGGTCTTAACACTCTTATTGCTTACGATAACTGTAAAGGATGCTTCCCTGCCATATCTTGGGGAAGCGACTAATGTAAAATAGGGTGTCTGTAAGCGCTTTCCCTTGCGCATCATGACAGTAATTCCTTTTCCTGAAAGACGATTTGCTCTCGCTAACACGCAAAGAAGATTAAACTGCTAGACGGGCACGACCACTACTACGGCGATGACCGATAATCTTTCGACCATCTTTGGTAGCCATACGCGATAAAAAGCCATGACGACGTTTGCGACGACGATTTTTACTTGCATTGCCCTGACGCATACTATTGAAATAAACAACGCTGGGAGTTTACGGAGAAAGAGAAACTGTGTCAACCAAGCCTTATTGAGTAAGCGACTTGTTGATAGAACTCTCTATGTACGTTATAATGTACATAGTTAATAATTGCTATGACCAAAACTATTCCAGCAACAGAAGCCAGAAAAAGTTTTTTTAAACTCATTGAAGAGACCGATCAACCAGGAAGGTCAGTCACCATCACTGTCGGTGGAAAACCAAGGGTAGTGATGATGTCAGCTGAAGACTTCGAAGGCTGGCTGGAGACATTGGAGATTATGTCTGATGAAAAGTTAATGAAAACTATAAGACAAAGAACAAAAAGTCTTGAACATGAAAAGCTCTATTCTGCGGATGAAGTAGAAAAGATGCTGCAGAAGAAATGATACGAGTTTTCACCATCCAATATCACCCCGGAGCCATTAAGGATCTAAAAAAGATTTCCATTCAATGGCAGGTAAAGATTAAAAGAGCAATTAAGGATTTATGTAGTAACCCTTACAGGGGTAAAAAACTGCAGGGTGAGCTCGATAATCTTTATGCTATTCGCATATGGCCATATCGGGTGATCTATAAGATTCACAAACAAGAAATTAAAATTATTATCCTGCATATTGGTCATAGACAAGGTGTCTATAGTTAAACTAGCTGCATTAATGTCGCGTTGGTTACCCTCTGTAATTCTTTCGGTGCTACTACAATTTCTTTGCCTGTTTCGCCAGTACTTATCCCCACCTCAGAAAATTGTAGCAGTGATTTATCCATGTAGATCGGCAGACTGTTCTTCAGGAGAAAAGGGCAAACCGTACCCACCTTATATCCAGTAATACCCTCAACATCAACGGGAGATGCCATAGTCATTTTAGTTTTAGTGACTAGGCCCAATTTTTCTAAATCCAGACGCTTATCTACAGGCACGAGACACATAACGAAATGATGACTTTCATCACCCACAACGAGAGATTTGATCATTTGTGAAGGCAATAAACCGATAGCCTTTGCAGCTTCTAGGGCATCGGTAATATTTTCCGCGTAAGGAATCTCCTTGTAAGAAACGGCATTTATTCGGAAAAAATCAGCGAGACGAGACATAAGCTAAGATGAAGATGGAGGAAGTAAGAAGTTCACAATCAATTCTTTCAACTGAGCAATATCATTGTAGTCATGATCGTAGCCGGGAATCTCAAGCAGTTCGTAATTCTTGGTTTTACTTTTGATCAAGATATCTTTTAGATCCAGAAACGGATAGGCAGGATCATCAGTTTTCTGAATAAATAATGTTGGGACCTGATAGCGCTGTAATATCGCTTCAATATCAATCCTCAGAGACTGTGCGAAGGCAATAGCAGTCCCCGTAAAGATACATTTTTGAGGATGCAGCAATCCCTTATCAATTCCAATCATTGCCAGTATTGCACCAGCCGATTTGGCAAATATTGCATATGTATCAAACTTTTTCACCTCTTCTACCAAACTAGTTAGCTCCATATCATAATCAATACCGCCCTCTTCTTCCTGCCAATGTTGGTAGGTATGAATATAATTTGAAGTAAAGGAATCCTTTACAGCCTCAGCCACATCTTTTATCCACTGTTCATTAGATTTTCTGCTGTTACCGGGAAGGAGAATCAGGTTCATATACTCAACTTTGTCATGTTGAGCGCAGCGAAACATCTCTTGAGATCCTTCACTACGTTCAGGATGACATCATCGTAACATAATCTGCCGAACATCAGGAACACACAACCATGCTGACATCATTCCAAAACCGGCTTTATTGATATGGAAAGGTTCAATTTCAATTACTTTTTCTAAAAAAATTAATATGCAATATTTCTTGTTCTTCACTTTCTGGAAAAATGATCTCTGCTTGTTCCCAGGAATTCCTATTTGTTCACTATATTTCCCCAGAATGCTTTTTATCTTTACTTCATTAAGATCAGAAAACTGCAATACTTTTACTACCTGAGCCTGAACATTTACTGGATCTCCAGAATTCTTGAAATAAATTTTCTCACGGGCTTGAATACGATCCCAAGGTGCACATTTTGCATCATACCAACGAGATTCGATTGTTTTTTCACCGCTAACAATGCGGTCCAATAGCCCAGAAGACTTACGAAGAATAGCAATATGCTCCATCGATTACTGTGGAGACCATGTAGACAAAATAGATTCGGCTACAGATTTGTATGTGTCGTATAATTCTGGTGGTGAAGTGAACGCAAGGGCAAAGAGATAATTACCGTCACTACTGGGAATCACGGTTTGCATTTGTTTGAATTTATCTCCCTCAAATGCATATTCAGCAATAAATTTGTATCCTTTGACAGTTTGGTCACCCATAGGATAATCAAAAGTAGTGTCATCCGTAATTTTGGTGCCCTCATCTTCTTGTAACTGTACTTTTAAATCGTCACGTAAGGCCTCTGCATTTTCATATACTCCACCATTTTTCTTCGATGGCAAAGCTTGAATATTTACCGTAGTGTAGTAGCTATCACGCCCCTGTGGCCCACTGATAAGCACCGTCATTTCATTTTTTTCTTCCGCTACCCACGAAGCTGGATATTTGACTGAATACCTTGCTTTGGGATCTGTGTAGGTATTCGTCAACGTAAGATCTTCAGTGGTTTTGTTATCTTGCACACTAGCACCCGTAGGCAATACTTGGAGCGACAAGATCTTCCACTCGTTGTTCTCCTTTACCAATTTATATTCGATAGGAGTTACAGCCCCATCTTGAGACTGAAGACTACCCTGAAGCGTACCAACGTCGTTTTCGATTGCTCTGCTCGAGAAAAAATTACCCTTATTGTTCTTCAAAGAAGGATAACTATCAACAAAAGCACGGAAATCTTGAAGTGAAGTTGCGTTTTGAAAATCTTTCGACGTATATGAATAGGCTTTTTCAACATCTCCGGCACGCAATGCGGCTAGTTGTTTCTCAGCGACATCAGTAAGTCCACTGGTTAGCCAGAATGCCAAACCAATAATAGCTCCAATAGCAATAACTATACCTAGAACAATTTTTGTGAATTTAGACATGTTTAGATTTAAGACATGTGGATCGTACGTATGCCTAGAATTACCTGTCAAACATTTGCCCTACTTATCATTGACTTACCAGATCAAACTCTTCTTCATCATCCTCGGCAGCACGGTTAAGAAAATCAATAGAGTTAATTTTCCAAAACAAACCTTCTTTGACTGTAGTGTATTGCATATCCTCTGTATACCCATATGCCGTATCGACCGACACAAACAAAACATTAGCATCTAATGCATCAAAAAAAATAACAGAACGATAATTGGTAAAAAAATTACCAAATTCTTGCTGAAAAACATCAAAAGGCATGTTCTTTTGATATTCCTGAGACGTAAATGAATATGCCTTGTTGATATCCTCCAGCTTTAAAGCCTCCAAGTGTTGAACAACGGGATCTTTTGGACTGGAAGTGAAAAAAAGGAAATATATCCCCCAGAGAAGAACCAATAAAATTCCTACAATCAAAAGCAATTTTACCCGGGACATTAAAACTCATTAATCACTATGATCATAAAGAAAATTCATCCAAAGCAAAAGGGATTATGCCAATCAAGACACGTCCTTATCTAATTCCTGTGTCGCAATGAATAGTGGCTTGAGTATAGCTACCCTTAATCACTGTTATTATTCCATCACTGGAACAATACGGTAGAACATTGGCGGCAACAGCAGAGCGAATAGCATAATCTCCTGAAGAAACTGAGACACTGAAAGCACCATTGGCGTCTGATGAAAATTCTTTGACAACAGTAGATTGATCAGCAGTAGTAACCACAAGCGATGTTGCAAACTTTTTGTCATCACATGCTGGATCGGGAGGATCTCTCATCACTGGACACGTAGGTCCGAGGAGGACTATGCCTCTAATGCCGCTCTCCTGGGAGGTAGCGATTTCTTCAGTGAAGTTTTTTCCATCTGATGTTCTACATTGGCGAGGATATGATTCCATGATTGGGAAACCGGCAGCCTCACACTCTGCAAATGAAGTGATTTGGGGAATAG
>MEWR01000011.1:13181-13475 GCA_001773455.1 Candidatus Abawacabacteria bacterium RBG_16_42_10 | reverse complement strand
GTGCCGGTACAGTAGTAGTGGTAGGAACAGCTGTAGGAGCAATATTATTTTCATGTTCCACACTTACCAGCTCAGTTCTCTCTCCAGTGGCAATATTTACTTCTAAGACTAAGCCACCAAGATCCGGACAATAATATTTGTGTTCATTTAAATTTGTTTCGATCTGGCTCCAATCTCGAGTCTTCAAACACCCCTCGTATACTCCAAGAGATGTTGTAACTTTTTCATCGACAGAAACCACACCAGCCATATCCTCTGCTTCATTCTTCAAATATTCTTGTCGATACGAATCAC
>MEWR01000011.1:4150-13091 GCA_001773455.1 Candidatus Abawacabacteria bacterium RBG_16_42_10 | reverse complement strand
CTCCATGGAATCCTCACCCATATACCAGACATTCCCCTGCTTATCCTGAGCGTACCAATCATACGTCTCCTCAATAAGCTCATCATCAAGCCATACTCTATCCCAAATAACAGTTGCAGTAATACTCAAAATCTTTTTCGTCTGATCGGTAACTTTCACTACTATTTTTTCTATTCCCTCATCAGTTTCACTTTGATAGGTAAAAGTTGTACCTGGCGCTAATGTGTAATAAGGATTAGTCACCTGTGATACAAAATTACCAGGATCAATACTAGGATTATATTCATCAGCAGCTGTAGAAACTGGCGTTGGTTGGGCTGTGACAGTTGGCTGAACAACTAATGATGGCTGAGGAGACGCACGATAAACAATATACGCAGCTACTATCACAATAATAACAGCGAGAGTAATGAGGAGATTTTTCATAAAGAATTTCATTATTGATGCAGATTAAAACAAGTTGCTTATAAATTTATTCTCACTATACTTAGTTCGCAAACTTATTCTAGTCTTCATCCTTCGTGGTCGCAATTAGCTTTGTAAAAAGGATAAGAATAAGACTCGGTCGCCTGAGGCGACCTTGTGGAGAGATGGCAGAGTGGTCTAATGCGGCGGTCTTGAAAACCGCTGTCCCGCTTGCGGGACCGGGGGTTCGAATCCCTCTCTCTCCGCCACAAAATAAAAATTTCATGTCGACTGAAATAGGACATAACGCTATTGCTACAAATATTAACCTCTAAGAAATGAAACCCAAAGATCTTAAATCAAAAATCACCAATAAAGAAGAATTTATATTGTTAGATGTCCGTGAGCGGGAAGAATTTGAACCAGAAAATACCATACCAGGTGCACAAAATATGCCTATGGGAAAAGTTTTTCTGGAAGCTGCTAAGGGTAATTTGCCGAAAGACAAAAAAATCATCACGATTTGTAAAAAAGGCGGCCGTTGTGAAATTGTTGCGCGAGAATTAGAGAAAAAGGGCTATGATATTGAACATCTCGAAGGTGGTATCGATGCTTGGAAAGAAGAGGCATCCTAATCCTTTGCTTCTCTTTTATTTGAGAACATTTTACACAATTCAAATATCAGGAATCCGATAGCACAGAAGAGACCTATTTGCTGCCAAACTGCTATTGGCAATGGTACAGTCTTAAACAGCGTTGATAGCGGCGTAAACAATAGGAGTAGATGCAGACCAAGTGACAGAGCAATTGCACCCCACAACCAAACATTGCTAAACGGTGACTTTTGAAAAACAGATAAGCGGGATCGTGTAGAAAGTGCCAGAAACATTTGAAAGACAATGGTTGCCGTTAAAGCAGCAGTGCGGGCAATATCTAAACGAGCAGGATCATTGTCGAATACCATAGAAAAAATCCATAGTGCGATAATAGCGTTGAGAATACCGGCAAAAATCAAGAAAGGTATTTCTCCCGTAAGAATTCCCTCACTTTGTTTTCTGGGTGGACGATTCATAATTCCCGGCTCACTTGCTTCAGTAGAAAGTGCTAAAGCTGGAAAACTATCGGTGACCAGATTCATCCACAAGATATGAAGAGGTAAAAGTGGTAGTGGCATATTGAGAAACATTGCCAAGGTAATAATGAGGACTTCCCCGACATTGGCACGGAGTAAAAAGACGATAAATTTTCGAATATTGTCATAAATACGACGGCCCTCACTAATAGCTGCAATGATAGTGACATAATTATCATCGGTAAGCACCATCGCGCCCGCTTCTCTAGCTACGTCAGTACCTTTCTTTCCCATAGCCATACCCACATGCGCACGCTTAAGTGCTGGTGCATCATTCACTCCATCTCCAGTCATAGCGACAATATTACCTTCTGACTCAAGTGCTTCAAGAATCTTTACTTTGTGTACTGGTTGCACGCGAGCAAATATGGATATGGTTTTGAGAGCATGACGAATTTCATTTTGATCCATCGTTTCGAGAGTTTTCCCATCAATGACCCCGGCGCTTTCAATACCTACTTTTTTGCTGACAAATAAAGCGGTTTCGGCATTGTCTCCAGTAATCATAATAGTTCGAATACCTGCATTTTGAGCGAGTGCAATAGCCTCTTTGACATCTTTTCGAGGAGGATCGACCATACCAATTAAGCCCGCCAATACAAATCCTTGTCCAAGATCTTGCGCCACTGCTAGTACACGCAGCCCATTCTTTGTCATTTCACTATTATGAAGAAGCATTTCTTCTGCCTCAACTGTGCTCAACATCGCGGCAATTACCTCAGGGGCACCTTTGGTAAACTTAACTCTTGTCTCATTATTCCTATGAACAGTTACCATAAATTTACCTTCTGATGTAAAAGGAATCTCTTCTTCTTCTATTTCTAGACGATTACTCTTTAATTCCTCTGCATAGCGAAGCAATGCTATCTCTGTAGGATCACCAATATTGGGAAGCAAGGCCCGATTACAAGAAGCACCAATTTGAGCAAGTTGTTTTTTATTCATACCTTTCGGCAACCAAACGCCCTCTACTTTCATTTGATTCTCAGTGATAGTGCCGGTTTTATCAGCACAGATCACATTGATATTTCCAAGAGTTTCTATAGCATCCAGACGACGAATCAAAGCGTTCTTCTTTATCATTCTTTGGACTCCAAGAGCGAGACAAATAGTTACTACCGCAGGAAGTCCTTCCGGGACTGCAGCGACTGCTAAACTTACAGCAACAAAGAAAACCTCGATAGCCTTCATCCCTCGAAACAATCCCAAGAAGAAAACGAGCAGACACAATAGAAGCACAATGATACCGATTTTTTGGCCAACCTTTTTTAATTGTAGTTGTAGTGGTGTTGGAGGCGGTTTAAGACTCATAACCATAGCTGAAATTTTCCCCAATTGAGTCTGCATACCCGTAGCAACCACGACAGCTTCTCCCGAGCCGCGAGTGACTAAAGTCCCACAAAATACAATGCCCTTGGAAACATCTCCCGCAAAAACGGATTGCTTCATCACCGGGATGGACTCTCCTGTAAGGGTCGACTCATCGATTTCAAGCGAAGCACTTTCTATCAGGCGTGCATCTGCATTGATACGATCTCCAGCTTCAATAAGAATAAGATCATCAGGAACCAATTCCCGAGATGGGATAATGACAACAACACCATCACGCTTCACTTTGACTTGAGGCGCGCTTAATTTTTTGAGCATGGCAATGGCATTTTCTGCACGCCATTCCTGGAAAAATCCAAAAACTGCATTGAGGATGATAATTGCCAAAATGACTATTGCATCAATGACATTGTCCTCATGCAATCCGCCATTTTGAATAAATGGCACAGTCAGAGATACCACCATCGCTCCCAACAATATATAAACCATAACATCTTGAAATTGTGCGAGGAGTAATTTCCACCAGGGTTCACGATGTTCTTCAATTTCATTGAATCCATAGCGCTCTCTACGCACCTGAATATCTTTGTGATTCAGGCCATCTTTTTGAACATGCAAATCTGCAAGAATTTTTTCTTTTATCTGGGATTCTACCATGGAAACATCAGAGAATATTTTGCTTTTTGACTGTCTTCAGTATAGTAAGATCACAATTCTAAGCAAATACCATGTTTCTATCACATCAAAACATCGAGAAATACATCGATGAAGGCAAAATCATCATCAAACCTGAATTCGATAAGAAGAGTATCCGTCCGGTAGGCATTCGCATTCATCTCGCTAAAGATATTCTCATACCAGAGCCCGGACAGACTGTGGATCTTACGAACAATGAACAAGAATTAAAGTATAAGGAGATTGATCTTAGCAAAGAAGAATTTTACTTAGAACCAGGGCAATTTGTCTTAGGCGCAACCTATGAAGCCATACAAACCCCGCCAAATATCTTGGCAATTCTTGATGGCCGCACTACCATCGCTCGGATAGGGTTAACTACTCACATTACTGCATCAATAGCAGATGGTACTTGGGAAATGCCTCATGTCGTAGTTCTAGAGATAAAGAACGTAGGAAACTTTAAAGTACGACTCAAATACAAAGATCCAATAGCTATGATGGTATTCACTGAATTGAAAGATCCCGTGATACAAAAGATTCAAAGCCAATATGGTGGCGGCCAAAGCAAAGTCACCCCACCGAATTTGAAGTTTAAGACTGGTCATGACAAATAAATCAGGTTATTTCATCATCATTCGCGGGCCATTGGGGTGTGGAAAGTCAACAATTGCGGAGAAGCTTGCTGATATTCTTCATGAGGAACATATCAATATGGATATGGTTTTAGATGACAACGATTTGGATCAGACTGATCCCGATGAAGGATGCATTCCAGCCAAGAATTTCATCACAGCTAATGATATCGTGTTGCCGGAAGTGAAAGAAAAACTGCAGAACGGCCAGATCGTCATTTTTGATGCCTGTTTTTATCATAAGGAAGTTATCGAACATCTTTTGCAGAATCTGCCCTACTCTCATCATGTTTTTACTTTAAAAGCCTCTTTAATACTGTGCATTGAAAGAGACAGCAAGAGAAATCAAACTTATGGTGAAGGAGCAGCTACAGCAGTGTATAATCTCGTCACCAAGTTTGACTACGGAACTGTTATTGATATATCCAAATCTCTAGATGAGGCCGTGAAAGAAATTGTTTCTTATTTACCTAAAGCATAATCATGTCAGTCAAAATAACTTATTTTGTTCACGGAACATCCAATGATAATGAAAAAGAAATATCTTCGGGATGGTATGATGCTGGGCTTTCTGAGAAAGGAATTGAGCAGTCTATCGATCTTAAAGATCAGATTGAAGATAAAACATTTGATATTGTTTTCTGTTCCGATTTAAAACGAGCTGTTGATTCTGCCAAGTTAACATTTGAAGGGACGGTTAAAATCATTGCGGATAAAAGACTCCGGGAATGTAACTATGGAAAATTCAATGCCCAACCATCAGAAATCGTTGAACCTATGCAGGAAAAGAACATTACCGAAAGATTCCCAGAGGGAGAAAGTTATGAAGATGTGAAAAGTCGCATTGCTGATTTCCTTGCATCCTTGAAAAAGAATTATTATGGGAAAAGTGTGGCGATAGTAGCCCACAAGGCTCCTCAACTGGCGTTAGAAGTCTTACTAAGAGGCAAAACGTGGGAGCAAGCATTTGCGGAAGACTGGCGAAAAAGAAAAGCTTGGCAACCCGGTTGGGAATATATTCTTGAATAAAACAATCACTATGGAAGATAGAATAAGAAATACATGTAATAAAAGAACGAAATAAACGGGTCGAGGCCGACAAGGCTTGGGAGATCAGCGGTTTTAGAACTTTCACAATTACAGTCATTACATATTTTATTGCTGCTATAGTTTTATATTTTATTGGTGTTCAGAATTTTCTATCGAGTGCATTTATACCTACGATAGGTTATCTGCTTTCAACACAATCACTACCTATGATAAAACGATGGTGGATTGATAGATCTTTGAAGAAATAATTTTACATCCTTCGACAAACTCAGGACAAGCTTTACATTTTAAATTTTACATTCTTATGGATGATCCACAAAAAATGAATAATGAGGACTTAAAAAAGAAATTGTCTCCCGAGGCATATGCTGTATGTCATCTCGGAGAGACTGAAAGTCCCTTTTCGGGAAAGTATTATCACAATAAAGAAACCGGCATGTACCAGTGCATCGTCTGTGGTCATGATCTTTTCTCATCAGATACGAAGTTTGAATCTGGCTCTGGTTGGCCATCCTTCTGGGATCCAGCGAATAAAGAAAATGTAGAATTGGTAGATGATGACAGTGCGGGTATGCATAGGACTGAAGTACGTTGTAAGAATTGCGGCTCACACTTGGGTCATGTTTTTGATGACGGACCAAATCCGACTGGAAAAAGATACTGTATCAATTCGGTAGCATTGAATTTTATGCCGAAGAAAAAATAGTTCTAAATTCTAAGCCTGCCCTGAGTGCATCGAAGGGTTCAAAGTTCTAAGTTAAGACACTATGAATTACGTTGGGAAGTATACATCTCTTCGGTGACCGATCCTGATCACTTGTATGATTCTTCTTTCTCTATCAAGAAGACAGACAATTCTATAATCTCCTACACGAAAACGAACCATACCTCTAAGCTTTCCGTGTAGGATCTTGCCAAAAGCTGAAGGACTGGGCTGCTGGGCAAAGAAAATGATCTTTTCAGTAATACGCAAAATAAGCGATTGGTCTAATTTGTATAGGTCTGCATTTGCTTCATCAGAAAAATCAATGTCGTATGCCATGCTCTTTCATTACCTCCTCCAAAGATTTCATTGTCCCTTTCTTAATTTGTTTTCGAGCTGCAGCAATACGTTTTTCTAAACCTTTACTAGTCATCATTTCAATATCTTCCTGCAATTCATCCCACATTTCATCAGAAAGAAAGAGACCGACAGACTTCCCATTGCGGATAATACGCGTGACTCCCTGCAATGCTTTGGAAGGGTTTTTTTGCAATTCACGGATAGAAACAATTTTTTCTTTAGCCAACATAGAGAGGAGATTAAGCATAAACTGTAAGTAATTATCTACTTACAATTATACGGCAGATCTATTATAAAGGGTAGAGCAGAAATAAGCGAAATTTGCATTTCATTATTAGATATTCCAGATTGGAAGTTTCTTTCAACTCACTACGAAACTATTTGACTAACAACTGCTTTGTTATTATAATCACATCCCATTATTAGAAATTCTATAAAAATGCTTAAGCTCGCACAAACATTACAATTAAGACATCAACCCAGTCTTGAGACGGATCTAGAGCCTCCAGAAAGAGCGCAGTTACAACTTGCCTTAGATTTCTGGTCCAGAAAGCCACACAATCATTTTTCAATCGTCATTAACGATTTACGAAGAATGCTCAGTGACAAACAACAGGAAGCTCCTGATGCTATAGATAAAGACAGAGGAACTTTAGAGGAGGATTTTGTTTTCTTAAGTGACCAAGAAATGTTGCAACTAGATCAAAACGAGAGAACCGGTACACTTATCGGTGATTGTATTTTTGTATCATCAGCGATACCCCAACAATATGTCCCGTTGGTCGTGTTAAATTTAGCAACAATGCGACATATTAATGAAGATCAACATAAAATCACCCTCCTTCTTCGAGAATCCGGACTAACACCTGATAACAGTCGCCATTTTACCGCAAATCTCATTGATATTTTTGCTGCAGAACATCTATTTCAGAAAGATGGGAAGGAACTTGCAGGTTATCTTAAATGGAGAAAAGATATTGAAAGAAGCGGGTTTTTCAGAAATCCTCTTGTAGATGAAATACTGAGAAAAAGACTTCAACAATCAAATTATCGTCGCACAACCCATCCATTGGAGAGATCAAAACACACAAGAATGTCATTCGTATTCGCTAATACATTTGAGAGTCTTTTCACGAGAAGCCAAACTGATATGATGCTGCGCGATTTCGGTATTACTAAAGCAGACATCATCCTACGTCGATGTGTAGAAAGTAAAGCACTAGACCCTGAAAAAATGTTGCAATGTATCGACTACCTAATAACCAAACTTCGCACTTCGCCACCTAAAAAGGGCTATTCAACAGTTTCCATTCCTGCACACTTAGAATCACAAGCACATTGGCTATGTAGAGAAACAGCTGGAGAGGCTGCCATACTGGACTGTATTCAGCCAGAGCAAAGTCTTTACAGAGCAAAACATAGTGCTCCACGATCTTTAGAAGCACTTCGAGATCGTATAGCTTTCTTTTCACGACAAGAACTCCTCAAAGAAGGCATTAGTCTTCCAACATTAAGATTTTTGCGCGATACCAGAAATGCTCTGGACTCAGGTTCTGTGCAATTACTTCCCCTGGATCTCAATATAGGAAACGAAAACCCGAACAAGAATATTTCTGGTCAGATGACACTTATTGAAAATAAATTAAAAAAGATTGAGGAATTGCTCATTCAATATCAACGCATTACCGCTCAATTGGCTGATCTAAGCAGCATCAAGGCTGTTCCTGCAAAAATCAATGAGGAGCAACAAAGGCTTATCGACCTGAGAACACAATTGTTGGAACAAAGGAATGATCTTGAAAAAGCAACAAATCTGTTTACTGAGCTAGATCAGGTTCTTGAAGAATCACGAATGCTCCTTGCTACCATGGAATTGGCCTCTTAAGTATGGATGCGCTCGTAAAAGTAGAAGCAGATCGCGAGGGAATATCATCAGAAAAGATTCGACACTTTTTGGCGACATTTTTCCAAGGGAAAACCCGAGATGCTGATTGTTATCTCGATCAATTTACTGACATCGACATTGAAAGAATCAGAGCATTAACACGCAAGCGCCTACGTTCTTTGCTCGTAGATATCGATGCGTGTATTGCACCAGCATATGATGAGATTCTTCCTCAAAACTTGCAAAAAATCGAAGAATTATTAGACGAAGGTGTTCGAATTGGTATTTATTCCAATTGCAAAGCACTTGATCGTCTAAATCCTCTCTTCGAACTCGGCATCCCTTTTTACGATGGTCATCTAGCAAAACCACAAGCTGAAGGCTTCTTGGCAGCATGCAGAACTTTTGACTTCGATCCCAAGGAAACTTGGATGGTTGGCGAAAATCCTAATACTGATGGTGGAGCCGTCAATGTTCTTGAGGGGATGATTTTTGTAAAACCAATTCCGGATAACCTAAGTAAACTAAGCTTGGCAAAAAGAATACGGCTACCATTTCAGGTACTGTTTAGAAACTTGGCAATTTATGCGACATTGAGAGATAATGACACAATCATTCGTTCCCATCATTTGCATACTATTCAGTAGACCAAGAAAAATCTAGCTCAAGCTCACCTTCGCCACTTTAGCAAAGACGCGATTCGCTTCATCCCAACTCAGATCTTTCATGAAAGTTTCGATATAAGCTTTACGATCACTGCCATAATC
>MEWR01000011.1:0-4141 GCA_001773455.1 Candidatus Abawacabacteria bacterium RBG_16_42_10 | reverse complement strand
ATGCTCATAGGTATCGAGTACGATAACCGGTATAGCACCCCAGATGCCACCCTGATTATGCGCATCACAAATATAATTATGTAATCGTCCATCATTGAGATCGTATGCGAGGACTACCCAACCACGAGCGACAAGTCCACAGGCTTTGAAATCAGTGACCCAATCCTCGAGAGAACCAAAATCCTTTTCAATTTGTTTCACAAGATCACCTCCTGGTTCACCATTGCCACCGAGAATATTGAAATAAGCCTCATGCAAGATAATAGCAGCAGCAGCAAAGGATTCTTGGCGCTTTAATTCACCAAATTCACTATACGTACCATTCGCTTGTGTGCGATCAGCTTTTATTAATTTATCTTCGATCTCATTACGTTTGTTCACATAACCAACATAAAGTTTGTCATGATGAATCTCAAGAGTCTTATCAGAAATACCGGTTACTTTGGAATAGGGGAAAGGTTTGGGGGAATACATGGAAATGTAAAATTTAAAATGTAAAATGAAAAATTGAACTCAAACAGCGACACTATAGCACGGGCCTTTGAATTGTTAATTTTCAATTTTTAATTTCTAAGTAGGTTCCCGGTGCAATATTCTTGAATCCTTGGAAGTCACCCGGTGAGAGATCACGAATAAGAGTGAAATTGACATAGGTCACTTTGGCATACCAATGATCCAAAGGAATGGTGCTTACATCCTTGTCAGTAACGTAAAAATAAATATAAATGAGATTTGTGGGTTTGTTTCCTTTTTCAGCAGCGATCAGTTTTTTAGCTTGTTCAGTAATAAGACCGACATCATTACTGGCTACTTTCACTCGTATTTGGCGAGCCACTCTTCCCTGAACATTCGTGCTGATTTGATCGAATACCTCATATGCTTTTTGCAGATTGGATTGAAGAGTAGTGACTGAAGAAACCAAGTGTTTCGTATCTATTTCTTGGACATATTGATACACGATAGAGCCAAAAAACACGAGTACAATGAGACTTAAAATTGTACGCCAAGAAACAGGCAGCTTAAATTTTTTCCTTTCAGGCGGAGGAGGTGTGGGATCGAATGAATGACTACAATTTGGACAAATAACTGGCATGGTTCTTTAATCCTTAATTATTACTCTTAAATCCTTTACATAATACATATACTTCGCGGCTTCGTGAACGGGAAGCTTCAGGCTTCACTACCTTTACCTCTTTGAAAAGTACTTTTGCTTCTTTTATGAAATTAGGAAATGTACCGCCATCAAAAACTTTCAAAAGCAGGTCTCCATGCGGCCTTAATGTCTTTTTACTAATCTCAATAATGGCACGATTAAGCTCTATCGAACGACCATGGTCTAATTCCCCGATTCCTGAGGTATTTGGAGCAATATCGCTGACAATGCTATCTGCTACACCCAATTCTTGGGTTACAACAGTAACAATATCGTCCTCTAACACACTGGCAACAAACGTTTTGATGAGTGGATTATGAAAATCGGCAACTGGTTTAATGTCAAAACCAATGATTCTGCCTTCTGGACCAATAATTTTGGCTGCAAATTGCAAGAAACTTCCTGGAGCGCAGCCCAAATCTACCACTTTCTGACCACGTTTCAGCAGATGAAAACGTTGCTGTAGTTCTTCTAATTTAAATACAGAACGGGCACGAAAACCTTTTTCCTTGGCCTTTTTGAAGAAATGATCTTTAGGATTAAATGGCTTGGACACAAAAATAGTGGTAAGGGGGATTTACCACTATTGTAATGTCATTTGGGATGAAGATGAAGATATAAGATAAAGTTCGTTCCCCTTATATTTATTCCTCCATCTACATCTGCGCTGCGGGAGCAGCGAAGGGACCGTACCAACCGGCTTCAAAATCCACTTCTGGATTCAACCTTTGAATGTACAAATACAAATCATTTGGATCTGACTTGCTGCTGAAAACGTTATACAGGAGATTGCCATCCAGACTTGCCAGTCTGCTTTGTATAAGGGTAATACCATCTGGTTGAACAGTTTTTTTGTTACCTTGCTTAGCTTCATCAAGGAAGCTTTCGTATGCAAGGAACTCATTCATCGCTGGATCAAGACCCTCCTCTCCCCCATTTGGCTCAGCCACTTCAGAACCTGTTCCAGTCATCATTCCAGGTTCTTCACTTATCATACCAGGTTCCTCGGTAGGAGTCGGCTCAGCTGTCCGAGCAGTCTTCATCAATTCTAAATTTTGCTGTATGGAAGTTGTATTCGTCTCCAATGTCAACAATTTATCATTCACTGAACGTAGTGACGTATCATAACTCGATTGCAATGTAGTTACCTGCGTAGTCCATTGAGTAAAGCTGTCTTGAAAAGCTACCAAAGTGTTCTGTTGTGTATAGACCATGTAACCCAAAAAACCCGTACCTCCCAATAGAAGAAGAACTACAAGCCAGAGTAAAATCGGCCTTTTTGCCTTCGCAACTGTGGGTTTAATAAGAGAGAGTGTCTCCTTTTTTTCAGCATGTGACATTGGCATATCACTATGTGAAGAAGGCAGAGAAGATGACGGCATTTGATCCATTTGATTTTTATTAATTCATTAAATTATAGCATACTCATGGTAAGTAGCGAAGGGGGCAAAGCTTCTCCCTCTTCCTCAAGATATACGCTATAATACAGCCAGTTTTTCCTCAAAAACCATGTTTTTAATTGCCGCAATCGCTTTTGCCAGCACTCAATTTGCCGACTTACCTCCCAATCACAGCGCTTACCCCGCTGTGCAGTATTTAGTAGATAAGGGCATTATTAAGGGGTATGAAAATAATATGTTTTTGCCCGATCGGGGGCTTACAAGAGCTGAAGCTCTAAAAATCATTCTTCTTGCCGCATCCGAGCCCGTCGCTGATTTTGGTCAGAATCTTACTTTTACAGACATCCCAAGTGAACATTGGGCATATGCGTTTATTGCGTATGGGGTAGAGAATAGTATCGTCAAAGGTTACGATGACAATACGTTCCGTCCTGACCAAACTATTACCAGAGCCGAAGGAATCAAGGTTCTTTTCTCGGCATTTGCTATGAATCCAGATGCCAATCCAAGCCAGGCATACAGTGATGTCCCACCTGATCATTGGTTTTTCCCTTATGCCAGTACTTTGATGAAGAAAAAATTATGGCAAGATGGCAGTCCTCTTTTTGAGCCCAATCGGGTCATGAGCAGACAGGATATTGCAAAGCTTTCACATCAATTCATACTCCGTGAAGAAGCCTCTCATATACCAGTCATGCCTTTATGGGTGCCTTTTATTATAGTTATGCTTTGGCTGATTACCTCTTGGATAGGTAGTTATTTCTGGACACAAATTTTCAACAAAAATCGCCGAGCAATGCTCATTCTAAGCCTACTCACTGGCCCCATCAGCAGTGCACTCTATGGAATATTACTTTTGATACCTAAAATTAAGATTCGTCAATCAGATATGAATGTAGAACACAAAAATCCCTTTAATATCTTGTTAAAACCGCGCAAACTTGGTGTAGAGATTTACAACTACATTGCTTCCAAAAGCCACGGACTGGTACTTGTCAGTGTAGTGTTTTTGCTTGATTTTCTTCTTGGACATTTGATCATTATCACGTATCATACATACCTGTACAAGATTTCTTTTCTTTAAAACTCTCCAATCCTTCATTCTCAATTCTTAATCCTTCATATATATGTTTCAAACAATCCAACGTGATGACCCCATTCCTCAGGCAACAACGATTGGGAAACAAGTAAAAATCAGCGGCACTTTAGCTAGTGATGGAAACGTTATTTTTGATGGAACCCTGGAAAAAGGAACCATCAACATTGCAGGTGAGTTGACCATTGGAAACAGTGCTATGATCAAAGGCGAAGTACAAGCTGGAAAGTTGATTGTTAATGGTCTGGTTGAAGGAAATGTCATAGTTAAAGAAGATATGGAAATAGGCGCTACCGGAAGAATTAATGGCGATATCAGCGTCCATGGTAAATTTACTATTACCAAGGGTGGCACATTCAATGGTAAATGTGACATGGGAGGTATTGGTACCATCAATACAACCACATCGATTGTTACTCCTATTTCCAAGAGAATTTCTCTTCGCGAAAAAAAGGAAGTATTCGAAAGCTAAGATGGCATGCGATATTATGC
>MEWR01000010.1:5036-38304 GCA_001773455.1 Candidatus Abawacabacteria bacterium RBG_16_42_10 | reverse complement strand
GCCCCTGGAGGGAATAAAGCCGAAGTGTCAAGAAGATTATTTTCATAATTGCATTGATATAATGAATGAAAATAACCAAATATTATGTCAAATAATGAAAGATTGGTCCTTGTGCCGATAGAAACTATCGAAAACAAAATATTCTTAATCCGTGGGAAAAAAGTCATGCTAGATCGTGATTTAGCAGTACTGTACGGAGTAAAAACACAAGCATTGAATCAAGCAGTCAAACGCAATCTTAGACGTTTCCCAGAGGACTTTATGTTCCGGCTAACACATACTGAAGCCACAAATTGGATATCACAATTTGTGATGTCCAAAAAACAACGGATGGGAATCCGCAGACAACCTTATGTGTTCACTGAACAGGGTGTGGCCATGTTATCGAGTGTACTCAAAAGCGAGCGAGCTATCGATGTAAACATCCAAATCATGCGCACCTTCACTAAACTACGCGAAATGTTATCCAGTAATCACTTATTACGAAAAAAACTCGAAGAATTGGAAAAGAAATACGACTCTCATTTCAAAGTCATTTTCGATGTTATCAAACAATTGGTTACTGAAGAAGACAGGCCAAAAGGAAAGTTGGGATTTTCAGCAGACTAAAGAACGCTTTTGACAAAATGGTATCCTTCTGAGTCATCCCGAAGCGGCGCAATGCGACGTTCGCCCGGCCTTCGCAGCCGCTCCGGCGGAGTAGGCAGGGATCTCGTGGTAAGAATGTCCGGTAGTCAAGGAGAATTATTTTATTTTAATTTTAAATCATAGCTAGTATACTCCCTCATAAAAGAAACGCTTTATGGAAAAAAGAATCTGCACCCAAACAAATGTCCCATTCACGATAACTGACGACGAAATCGCCTATTTAGAAGAGCGAAAATTGCCATTACCTACAGTATCTCCCATGTGGCGACTACGAGAGCTCTTTGCCAATCGCAATGAATTTAATCTTTTTGAAAGGACCTGCAGCAAAAGTAGCAAGAAAATCATCAGCTGCTATCGAACGGACGCTGAATTTCCCGTGTATGACTATGATATCTGGATTTCTGATCAGTATGATCCATTCACATATGGTCGCGATTACGATTTCAGTCGGCCATTCTTTGAGCAATACCGTGATCTGTGGAAAGTGGTTCCTCGTCCATCGAGAGTAGCCATTGGTCTAGAAGGAAGTCCGTACGTGAATGCGGTCATGAATATTAAAAATAGCCATTATATTTTTGTTTCCTATGAAGATCAAGACTCCTTTTACAGCTATCGTTTGTATCGTTCTCGCGATTGTATGGACTGTATCGAAGTTGACGAGAGTGAACTCTGCTATGAATGTATCGATTGCACCAAGTGTTATAACGTAAAATGGGCTTATCACACACACAATTCCTCTGACTCTGCATTTTTGTACTTGTGCAGGGGCTGTACAAATTGTTTCGGCTGTGTCGGACTTAAGCAGAAGTCCTATTGTATTTGGAATGTTGAGTACACCAAAGAGGAATATGAACAAAAGATGAAGGCAATGAATTTAAGTTCGCGTAAGAACCTTGAACAGCTACAGCAAAAATTTTGGAAATTCGTGAAAGAATCTGGTGTTGTTTTTGACTCAATTGTTCAAAGTGAAAATTGTACTGGTGCTTATATTGAACACTCGGTTAACTGCAAAGACTCATATTTTCTCAAAAACTGTAATCATGTACTGAACTGTCACACCATACACGGTGGTCGGGATTGTTATAGTTCGAGAGGAGCGATCAATGGAGAACTACTCTATTATTCTGCTGGCGTAGCCAGAAACTCTTATAATACTCAATTTTGCTTTAATGCCACGATGTTGATTGATTCTATGTATTGCAATGGGATACTCGGCGGAGGTAATCATTTATTCGGTTGTATCGGTTTTAGCAAAAAAAATTCCTATTGTATTTTGAACAAACAATACACTCAAAAAGAATACGAAGAATTGTTACCAAGGATCTTAAAACACATGGAATCTACTGGAGAATTAGGAAAATTTTTCCCTCTTAAATATGCCGAATTCCCTTACATTGACTCTCCCGCTCAAGTGGATTTCCCCATGACGGATGAAGAAGCGGAAAAGTGGGATGTTTATGTATTGAAACAAAAGGCATTCACAACAACTGATAAAAAAGTTGAAATTCCCGATACTATCGATCAGGTCGATGAATCAATTTGTGATCAAATATTACAGGATCAAGAAACACATCGCGCCTACAAGCTACAAAAGAAAGAACTGGAGTTTTATAAGAAGATGAATATACCTGTACCGGTATATAGTTTTGAAACGCGCAATCTCAAAAGGTCAAAGATACTATTTCAATTTAATAAAACCCCTTAAACAAAGTCAAAAGATTTTTTTCATTTTTGTCTTGTTATAATACAAGACTTAATCTTTTTATGTATGTCTGACAATGAATTAGTATTTGTTCCTCTAGAGCTTATTGAAAACAAAATTCTCTTGCTTCGCGGCAAGAAAGTCATGTTAGATCGAGATTTAGCAACCCTATATGGAGTAAAGACCCATGTATTAAATCAAGCCGTAAGACGTAATTTAAAACGCTTTCCTAGCGACTTTATGTTCCAATTAACGCAGACGGAAGCTAAGAATTTGATATCACAATTTGTGATATCAAGTTGGGGTGGGTTACGAAAATATCCCTTTGTATTTACAGAGCAAGGCGTAGCTATGTTATCCGGGATACTAAGTAGCGACAGAGCGATTGCAGTCAACATACAAATCATGCGCACATTCACCAAACTGCGTGGGATGACGAAACTTCGTCATCCCGAAGCGAAGCGCAGCGGAGTTCGAGGGATCTCGTGATAAGCCTGTCCGGTAGCCAGAAGATTTATTTCATTTTTGGTGGTTTAATGTAATTTAAAAATTACTTTTTCTCTATGTATGTCTATATCACTGCAAGTAAAACTAGAGTTATCTATGTGGGAGTCACTAACAATTTATTAAATAGAATCTATCAACATAAAGAAGGGATAACTCCAGGATTTACTCAAAAGTATAAATGCAATCGCTTGGTTTATTATGAATGTCATGATTCTCCTGATAAAGCTATTAGTCGAGAAAAACAAATAAAAGGGATGAGCAGAACGAAGAAAATTTATTTAATAGAAAAGACCAATCCACTATGGTTTGACTTAACTGAATGGGAAGAATGGGAAGAATGGTTGCGATTGGATAATGATTAGGCTTTATTTCAAAGAGATCCCTCGAACTCTCCCTCTATTAGCTATATTGTTCCAATAAACGTAAATTTTCGGGATTCGCTTCGGGATGACTCAAGAGTGTCCTAGAATGGAGGTCACAAATTGTGACCTCCACGACTAGCTTTGACAAAAACATATCTTACGATATGCTCGCATAAATGAAAATTATTATGGAAAAAATTTGCGTTCGCACCGGTGAGAAATTCACGATTAGCGATTTTGAAAAAAGCTATTTGGAGGAACGAGGCATTCCTTTGCCGGATGTTTCTCCAGCTTGGCGAACAAGGGAACAGTATGCCAATAGAAATGAAGGAAATATGTTCGAGCGCATATGTGACAAGACAAAAAAAACCATAATCAGTAGTTATCGTCCTGATGCACCTTTTCCGGTGTATAGTAATGAAGCTTGGTACTCTGAAGAATACGATGGTTTGGCTTATGGCCGTGACTACGACTTCTCTAGGACCTTCTTTGAACAATTTCATGATCTTTTGAAAACAGTTCCCAGACCGAGCCGACAGGGTATAAATATGGAAAATAGCCCATATGTTCATCTCGGTGCCAATGTTAAAAGTTGTTTCCTTACTTTTGTATCCTGGGATAGTGAGGACTGTTATTATGGTTTTAGAGTATTCAAATGCAGGAACTGTGTAGATTGCACGGAGATTACTGAGTGTGAGCTTTGTTATGAATGTGTTGACTGCGGCAGTTGTTACAATGTGCGCTGGGGCTACCATTCCTTCAATTCCCGGGATTCAGCCATGCTTTATATGTGTCGCAACTGTACCGATTGTTTTGGTTGTGTTGGACTAGAGCACAAAAAATATTGCATTTGGAATGTTGAGTATTCCAAAGAAGAATATGAGCAGAAAATAAAAGAAATGAATCTTGGCTCTCGAAAAAGCATTGAAGAACTCCAGAAAAAGTTTTGGGAATTAGTGAAAGAAAAAGGGTTAAACTACTCCACTATTACAAACAGCGAAGACTGCACCGGCACGTATATCGATCACTCTGCGCATTGTAAGAATTCCATTTTTATTAAAGAATCTAACAATATTTTGAATGGATATCATGTACGTGCATCAAGAGACACTTTTGATGTAGCTGGTGTAGCCAAGTGTGAATTGGTCTATCGATCATCTTCGATGGTAAGCACATATGATAGTCAATTTGGTTGCATGAATCAGAACAATCTTCATGCGATCTATTGCAATAACATTTACGGTGGCGGGGAATATTTATTTGGCTGTGTGGGCTTCAGTCGTAAACAAAATTATTGTATTTTGAACAAACAATATACAAAGGAAGAATACCACGAATTATTACCAAGAATTAAGAAGCATATGGAGTCCACTGGGGAATGGGGCCAGTTCTTCCCTCTCAGTATGGCAGATTTTCCCTATGTAGATACTATTGCTCAACAGCATTTTCCCATTTCTTCAGACGAAGAAGCAAAAAGATTAGGCGTTTATTGGTTGGGCAAAAAAGCCTTCACCACCACCGAAACAGCTATTTCTATTCCAGACACTATCGATCAAGTCGACGAATCAATCTGCGATCAAGTACTGCAAGATGCAGAAACTCATCGCGCGTATAAATTACAGAAAAAAGAATTGGCATTCTATAAACAAATGGGCATACCTGTGCCAGTCTATAGTTTCAATACGCGGAATGACCGAAGGTCAAAGATACTGTTCCAGATTTAACCAACGATTGTTTCCAAATACGCCTCCTCACTCAGAATGCGTCCATCTAGCTTCGCCGGCAGGGTGGTCAAAACCCTTTTACCTGTCTTGGCACAAGTTGTTTCTCGCAAGGCACCATCGAAAAAGAGCCATGCAAAATTTTCCTTGATGCGCGGTACGTAATAACCATGAGGTAAAGGGATTTTCTGTCTTTGGCAAAATTCTAAATCAGATTTCAAAATTGTGAAAGGTTTTTTAGCTGTTTCATCCCAAAAGGCTTTCTTGCAGATATTGTCATTGGCACTCAAAGAATCGTCAGGGATATCATCCCGTGTAAGGTATTCATGAACAGGATAATTGGTATCAGCTTTGACCCGAAGACCTTTTTGCTTCTGTTCTTCATGAGAAAGCGGCCAATAAACCTGTGCTAAACTTTCTTCATAGCTACAGGGAGCAAAATGTCCTGGAAAGAAATCACCATAGATATCCTGGTCACGGAGTTGTTGTACGATTTTCTCTTTTATAGTCCCATATTCTTCAGGAGAATATTCTTTATTCAAGATGTGATATTTCTTACCGACCAAACCACTACAGGCAAAACAATGCTCACAATTCAGACAATTCATAGAATATTCCATGAATCTTGAATTAATAACATTGAAACAAAATCGTGCATCGTAAGAACCATCTTGAGTCAGAACTGAACCGACTGCTAATTCGATATTGAAGCAGCCAACACTACTACTCACATCTTTCAATTTGTATCCACGAAAATAATTGGCACAGTCTTCACTCTCTTCCAAAAAGAAACAATTATCCATGTTCTTGTCATTCTGGAGATAGTTACCAGTAACGTTCTCACACTTATTTACTTGTAAAGTTCGCCACCAAGCTTGGGTTGTTATCGTCTGAGCAAATTCTTCTTTTGCTTTCTCATAGTGTTTAAATGAAGAGAAATTATATTTGGCTTTTTCCGTTTCAAATTCCTCTCTGGTTAATTGCTTATTCCCAATACAATATTGTTTGTTGCGCAAATTAAAACAAAAAAGACAATCGCTGCAATTGCGACAATCAAATAAGAAGTATGAGTCCCGACAATAGGCGGAATTAATGGCGTACGTCACATTGTAACAATTGTCACAACTCACCAAGTCAGTACACAACTCACAGTCAAAGCAAAAAACAGCAAAAAGAGAACTACGACATCTCCCCACCCGATAACAGTAATATAAGTCTTCATTATCAACCCCAGAATGACAAAGATAACAATTCTTGGAATGCCACCAATCATCAGTGTATTCACAGTTTTCATTGCCTCCGCCAATCATATGAGGCATCGGACACTTCTGAAACAGCTCCCACAATTGATCAAAAAAGGGTTTATCGAAATTATAGCCAGCAAATGAAGGATTGGCATTTTTTACCCATTCATCTCGGTGCCATACCGGATATGGGCAATGTTCATCAAATACTGAAATAATTTCTTCTTGGGAGAAATCGGATTTCCGCTTATGAAGAGCAAAGTGTTGCCAAAAAGCACCTAAATGCTGAAAAGCACTCTTCGGTGAAATCGTTGGCATCGGCACTGTGAGCTTATCACGAATTCTTTGTTCCAGGGCAGAATATTCGAATTCTTCACCAGAGACTTTACAAACAGGCATACTTTCATGAGAGATTGTGCCATAAGTCTATACAATCAATCTTGGTAGTCAACCCTAACAGTCATCCCGAAGCCCAGCTCTGTAATCAGGGCTGGGTCCGAGGGATCTCGTGGTAAGCCTGTCCGGTAGTCAAGAAACAACATCTCAAAGAGATCCCTCGAACTCCCCCTCTATTAGCTATATTGTTCCAATAAACGTATGTATTCGGGGTTCGCTTCGGGATGACATTTCCATTCACGATTCACAACTCACGATTTACGATTTACACCAGCGGCTTCGCAAACTCTTCTTCCATGGGTTTAGCCACCGGCTCACTGCCGACTTTCTCCCAAGCGGCTAAATCTTTTTCTACTTCTGCCTTGGGCTTGGCATACATTTTCCGAGAATGCTCGATGATTTCCTTAGTGAAATCTTTCTCGGGATACCCCATAGTAAGAGTTCGCCCAGAGAAGGCGTTTTTCGTTTCGCCGTCGATGGACATTTTCATATAAAATTCCTGTACGCCCAGATTGATCAGGTCTCTTACTTTAAAGATTGGAATATATTCTCTTTCCAAAATACCGGCATCATCAGCGCCAATACGGAAATTAACAACGGTACCTACATTCCCCAGGACTGTAGAGCGAAGTGCCGGTGAGATCTGGGACATGAATTGATGCGCTAGCGTAACAGATAAACGATATTTCCTCGCTTCAGAGAGAATCTGCTCAAAGGTGTCGGTAGCAAAGTTTTGAAACTCATCGACATAAAGATAAAAGTCCTTACGCTCCTCTTCTTTGATATCAGCACGGCTCATAGCTGCTTGTTGAATCTTGGTAATAAGCATGGCTCCCAAGAGATTACTATTTTCATCGCCGAGAAGACCTCGAGATAATTTCACCAGAAGAATTTTCTGATCATCCATGATTTTACGAAGATTGAGTTTGTTTTCAGATTGTCCGATCATATTTCGAATAAGTGCTGTAGACAAAAATTGCCCCACTTTATTCAAGATCGGCATAATTGCGTCATTGTCGAATTTTTCACTCCAGCTGGCAAATTCATTGACCCAGAAATTTTTAACGACAGAATCTTCAATACGAGCAACTATGCGCTGACGATAGTTTTTATCAGTTAACATCTTCAGAATACTGAGCACAGTCGTATTCGGAGAATCAAGCAAAGCGAGAGTGGTGTAGCGCAGTACATGCTCCAAGCGTGGGGTCCAGTTGCTACCAAACATCTTTTTGAAGATCTCAATGAAACCGATAGTCACACGCATACGCATTTGTGGTGGTACTTGCTCAAGTGGATTGAAAGCGATAGCAAATTCAGTATCAGCAGGATCAAAGTAAATAACATCTTTCATACGATTCTCCGGAATATGACGCATGATATTGTCGATCAAGTCACCATGAGGATCCAAAACCGCTACTCCATAACCATCGCGAATATCTTCATGCACGAGAAGTTCCAGAAGTTTACTCTTTCCCGTTCCACTTTTACCGATCACATATGCATGACGACGACGATCGGCACGTTTGATACCAAACACATTGTTTTGATTGTGATAATTTGTAGTGCCAAAAAAACAGGTAGATTTAGCGTCGACAGTCCCCTGCACCGGTAAATCCAACGGTGGTTGTGCCTTACGTGCAATCACATGGAACATATTAGACACGAAATCTGAATTAGGGAAATGATAAAGGGTGGCTATTTCCTGGGTATTCGCCTGAAAAGTATTGCTGCGAGTACGTGTTTTGTAACGCTCTAAGAATGCTCGACCACTACCTGAATGTGTGGATTTAAAACTGTTAAAATCAATCGTATTAAATTGGGAAAAAGCACCGGCCAAAGCTTTCAGTTTTTGCCAGGCTTTCTCTTCATCAAGGCTGAGATATGCCAGTCGTATATTGATGGCAAAATGTTCTTTTTGAGTTTTGCTCGTGATAGCTTCTGATTCCACCTTACGCACATTGTGTGCTTTAAAAACATTCTTAAAACGGAAAAAACTTTTAATTCCTCGAAGACGTATTTTCCAAGAGCGGATGAAATTAAATGTCCAACTATCCGGCAAGGGACTGATCACTATTTGCACCCAACCTTGATCTTGTTTATCGCCGCGAGTAAGCACGGAAAAAACTGACGCCAAAGAATCTCCTTCAAATGCTAAATAGTTCTTAAGTGGATAAATATCTGAACGAGCTAATTTCAATTCAGTACCGACAATCTTTAAACTTTGCAAGAGACGCTCATCAGCATAATCGTGTACATGAAGAATCTCACATTCGGGGAAAACCGAATACAATTGTCCTTCCACCAATTCCAAGCTTCCTGTCGGAATATGAAGGTAGAAATAGATATTTTGATGATAAGAAATAAATTCCAAAGAAATCTTTTGATGTTTCAAGGTCTTATACGATGTCACCAAAAGTTCCTCAAAAAGTTTTTCTGTTTTAAATAAGGGAAATCCCTTTTCAATAAATCCCTGTGGTATGCGGATAAGTAATGTCTTAGTCTGGGTCATTTTGGCAGTGTCTTTTCAGGTAATTATACCACAATTTATATACTTGACAATACCTAGAAAATGGCTTGTAATAACTACAAGATAGTCTCCTGATAACACTTCTCACAGTATACTTGTTGCTTGGTAGAATCGTAGACCGTTTCGATAGTTTCACCATGTCTGCTGCACTTCATTGTCTTCAGAGGCAGAATTGCCGTATGCTTCAAATTTTCTTGTATTCTTTCCATGGGGGAAGTGTGCGGTGGTGGCACATTCATTCGACGATAGAATTCCAATTCTTGTTTAATCATCCGATATTTCTTACCACTTTTCTCACTGCGGAGTACTGCATGCAGTACATCATCTTTTACATCGCGAATATGATCAGGAAGAGTGTACGTAGGCACAAAATCCTCTACCTTTTCTGTAAACCAAGCAAATCCACGCTTAGTCGCCTCTTCCTTTGTTATCGGAAAATAATTCATGCCTTCGGATTGATTGTAATAGAAATAACTCAAATGTGGAGGAAAGAAACTACCATATTCACCAGCCTGCCCCTCGAAGGTCGCATCAGGCGACCGCAGTGGGGACCTGCGCATATGCTCTTTGAGACGTTCAACTAAAGCAAAATATTCTTCTTTGGAATACTTTTTATTGAGTATGCAATATTCCTGACGTTTTAAACTAATACAGCCAAAACAATCTTTCGTTCCTGAATTCGCGTAGATACAGTATTCCAAATCACGCACATTACCGAAACAACTTAAACAAAATTTAAGATTGTAAGCATTGTCACCACAACCGTGAGAGCGATAAATTAATTCAGCATGCATGCCAAAACCGAGAAAATCCATACTATCCTTAGCATCTCTGATCTGTATAGAATTTTCCAAGTCCTGAATATTTTGAGAGAAGAAACAATTATGACAGTCCTTGGTATTGTCTAAATAATTACCGGTCGAATTTTCATTTTGTTTGCCAATGAGATGTTTATGGGGAAATTTTAACTTAAACTGATGAAACTTATCAGCTTCCTTTTTCACTCGTTCATTGCTGCCCAAATCCACTTCCGCTATTTTCTTTTGATATTCCTCTTTTGTATATGGCTCATTGTAAAAACAATATTCCTTATTATTGAGATTTACGCAGCCAAAGCAATTTTTGAGTCCCTGACAGTTATAGAGAAAACTAGAATCCGAACAATTGCTACAATTTTCTACAAAGCGACAATTATAACAATTGGTGATATGAAATGATCCATAACAAAGCTCACAATCTGTGCCCCATAATGTATCAACGACATTTTTACAGCCAAATAGTCCGAATGAAAAAAGACAATCCTCGTCGTTGGCAGATACAAAAAGCAAATAACAGTTTTTGAGATACCCTACGCCATTACAATAATCACTATTAACCACCGTTGATCTCGCCACAAAAAGGCTGGGCACAGGTACTTTTTTTTGTAATTCAGCCAATTGTTCAAAAAATGGCCGATTCCAATCAATATCTTGGCCATAAGAAAGCGGATCCCACTTATCGGAATTCCAAGCATCAATATCATAGACAGTAAATCCCTTATCAGGAGGTGTCGGTGTCAGTATTGGCTTATGCGTGAAGGCGCAGGTGCCGTTATAGAGATATACAGAATTCGACATGCCCTCCATTTGGCACATTCTTTCTTCAGGACACATATCTGGCAGCGGAATATTATTGGTTGTGCAATATTTTTCTTCCTTATCGGATATCGTAAATTCTTTGCCCGTGACTACACACGTTCTTTTTTGTGACATAAATAAGCTATTTTTCGCTTAGTAGACTACCTGCAAGTAGCACTTCTCGCAATATACTATTTCCGGTCTTTCTGGTGAATAACTCGTCTTAATCGCCACATTACATTTCATACAATTTCTATCCCAGAGTTTACGTGGATTTTTCCATTGCATACGCTCATGGTGCCTACAGTTGAAACATTGTCTGGGTAAAGGTACTCCTTGTTTCTTGTAGAACTCTATTTCTAACGGTATCAAACGGTAATGGCGATCACATGATTCACAGGTGAGAATTTGTTTATCAACCATTTCTGGACAATCATGAATACTATCTGGCAAAGAAATTTCCGGTCCATGGTACTGATTACTACTATCTTCCTGTTTCCACAGTAAACTTTTGTTTTTCACCTCTTCCACCGTAAGTGGGAAATACTCTGCTGCTTCACTCTCATTATAGGCAAAGGGTGAAAGTGATATTGGGAAAAATTCACCCCACTCCCCCATCTTTTTCATATGTGCAATAACCTTGGGTACCAAGCTCAGATATTCTTCTTTAGAATATTGTTTATTTAGTATGCAGTATTGTTTGTGTTTTAGCCCGATACAACCAAAACAATCCTGACAATTATTCATACATGTATCTGTATAAAAAAGATTGCTGCCAGAGTAGGAATTTACATTGAATGCTGAAGAGTATGGCATGGGGACACACTCACAATTTTCATATCCGAATTGCCCGACAACCCAAGACGAATCATAGACATTTTGGGTATCATAAGCTCCTTCAACATGCTTACAATCTTTGCCTCGAATGACTTCGAAACATTCAACACAATTGTCGGTGTCAGTAAGGAGATTGCCGGTCGAGTCCTGGATTCTCCCTCGACGATAGAGATACAAGTGAGGAAATTTCTCTATTTTAGCAAAAAACTGTTCTTTCAAGACTCTTAGCTGTTTATCAGAACCGAGATCAAAACCGGCAAGTTTCTTTTTGTACTCATCAGGAGAATATTGAACATTATCGATACAATATTGTTTATTTCTCAAACCAAAACACATAAAACAGTTGGAACAGCCCTTACAATCATAAAGAAATGAAGCATCGTGACAGTTTTCTGAAAACAAAACGTAATTACTATTGTAGAGGTTTGTAGAATAGAAACATTGGAAAGCTAATTCGCAATTTTCGATATTCAGGCAATCCACACAATTCTTACTAAAAATAATCCAATGACCATAGTAACAATCCTGACTTGAATCTCCGGAAAAGAGTAGATAGCAATTTTTTAAATGTGAATTGTAATTGGTATAATCACTGTTTTCATTGTGCTCCGTCACCACATTCATACGAGGAACAGCGGTTTGCAGCTCTCGAAACTGATCAAAGAAAGACCTTGTAAAGTCAAAATCTCTTCCATAATCAAAGGCATCCCATTTGTCTGACCACCACTCTTTTTGTTCATAGACTTTGAATGGCCTACCTGCTGAATAAATAGACAGGATCTCTTTACCAGATGCATCACATTTCCGATGGTAGAGCTTTCTCTCATTTCTAAATGACAACCTTCTTTGCATACGACAGTTGGGACAGAATGTCGGAGAGGGAATTAATGCTTTCTCACCATTAAAAACTGGCGAGATTTGCTCATAAAACTTAAGATCTTCTTGAGTAACTTCAAATTGTTTTTGGCATTGTCTGCAAATCTTGTTCATCTCAGTAAACCGTTTCTAAATAACACTTTTCGCAATACACTGTCTCGGGTTGATCAGAAGCATACGTCGTTTGTATGCCAAAATTGCATTTAGCACAATTCCGAGGAAACAAAGTGAACTGATAATGATTTTTCGTACGAACGCGATGACGACAGTCCACACATTGACGGGGAAGAGTAATTTTTTGCTGACGATAGAAGTTGAGTTCTTGGCGGATAATTCGATAATGTTTCTGACAAGTTTCACACGTTAATATTTTCTCGAGAATATCATCTTCTACATCTTCAATGGTATCAGGTATACGTGCTTTTTCGCCTTGATAATCACCACCCAGAGCATCTTCATACCAATGCCAATTCTTAGCCTCAACCTGTTCCTTAGTCATGGAAATAGCATCATGAGCGACGGTTTCATTGTATGCGAACGGTGACATGCTCGTAGGAAAGAACTCGCCATACTCATTACTCTTCTTCATGTGCTCAATAATCTTTGGTACCAACCGTTCATATTCCTCTCTCGAATATTGTTTATTCAGAATACAGTACTGGTCTTTTTTTAGCCCAATACAACCAAAAAGGTATGACGAATTATGACAGTTGTCTGAATACCAAATATTATTGTTATCGTAGCTAGCATTAGAGAATCCGATATATTTCGAACGATTGCAGGCGTGAGTTTCGATTTGTAACTCACAATTTATACCTGTTTCATATATGTCATAGCTATCGGTGATGTTAACTGCCGAGTTGTAACAATATTTGCAATCCTGTGAATCATAAAGGAAAAAACATTGCTGACAATTCTTGCTGTTAAAAATATTCTGTCCGGAACAATTCTCGCTATTATTGAGAAACAAAGCTCTATGAGGATGTTTGAGCAGAAGCTCTTGGAAACTCTTTTGTAATATTTGTAATTCAGTGTAGGAAGCGGTAGAGAATTCTTTGATCTTCTTTTCAAACTCTTCCTTGGAATATTGTTCATTCAAAATACAATATGATTTGTTGCGAAGCCCAACACACAAAACACTCTTACTCACCCCTTTGCAGTCATACACAAAGCGACTATCACGGCAATCATCGCAGTGATACGCAAATTGGCAGTTATAGCATGTATTACAGTAGGTGCATTCATAACAGAGTTCACAACCATCTACATACGATGAGTCCATACAATCTCGGCAATTTACGACCCAATTGGCATAAAAGCAGTTCTCTGAATTTCCACCATTCATCACGAGATAGCAGTTTTTTAATTGATCAGCGTGATTCGTATACTCACTATTTTCACCTTTTTTCCCAAACAAAGCGAGTCGAGGAACTACCAACTGCAATTCGCGCAATTGTTCAAAGAAAGGACGCAAGAAATCAAAATCTCGGGCATATTTTTTCCCATCAAAGTCATCACTCCACCAGACTTTACTTTCATAGACTTTGTATGGTTTATCTGCAGAGTAAATAGAGACGATTGGTCTACCGGAGAAATCGCATTTCCGATTATACAATTTTCTTTCATTTCTCCATGACATACGCCGTTGCTGACGACATAAAGGACAGAATGTCGGTGGTGGGATGAGATACGTTGTACCTTTGATAAATGGTGATACACGCTCGTAGAACTTCATATCTTCATCACTCACCTCGAAATGCTGAGAACAATTTTTGCAGGTCTTATCCATAGATTTTAGTAAACGGTTTCTAAGTAGCACTTTTCGCAATACACGGTCTCGGGGCGATCGGGAGAATAACTGGTACTGATCGCAGTAGTACATTTGGCACAATGACGATCCCAGAGTTTACGAGGATTTCTTTGTTCAATTCTTTTCTGATGCCGACAAGCAGGACAAAATTGTGACAAAGCTACACTATGGTCTCGGTGAAACTGTAATTCTTGACTGATTACTTTGTAATTCTTCTGGCATTTGGCGCACGTTAATATACTTTTCAATACATCATCAGAAACATCGTCGATAGTATCGTGGAGATCCGATCTTGGTCCCTGATACTTGTTTTGATCATCTTCTTCTCTCCATGCAGATCCCAAACTGACCGCCTGGTCAGGGGATAATGGGAAAAATTCACTGGCAACTGTCTCGTTATAACAAAAAGGACTGAGAGAATAAGGGAAAAATTCTCCCCACTCATTACCCTTCTTCATATGTTCAATAATCTTTGGCAACAATTGCTCATACTCCGCTTGGGTATACTGTTTATTGAGAATACAGTGTTTTTTCCTTTTCAGTCCCACACAACCAAAAATATTTTCTGAAAACATGCATTGATAGGAATAGAAAGCATTCTTGGTACCCTGTGATGTAGCACAGAAGAGTGTTCTATACGCTCCTCCGCCGATTTCCATACTGTCATAACACAACTCTGCTGACATACCCCAAGCAAAAGTATCCATACAGTCCTTAGCTTCATGAAACCAAGAGCAATGACTACAATTTTCTAACTTACTAACATCAAAACATGCATAGGCATGATGAGACTGATATATCCCGTTACCAGTCACATCTTCATTGTGAGTTCCGATCATATATTTCACAGGATATTTAAGCACTGTTTCTTTCATCAACGCAGCAAGCTTTTCAAGATGTAGATAACTTTTGGTATTGATCTCTTTTATTTTTATTTGATACTCTTCCTTGCTGAGCTGTTCATTGAAAAAACAATATTCTTTTCTCTGGAGATTTACACAGCCGAAACAGTTGGTACAGCTGATACAATTGAAGAGAAACTGTGAAGAAGTACAATTCACACAATTCTTACAAAAGAAACACTCATAACTGCCTTCGCATTCGATACACTCATAACACAGTTCACAATTCTTGATCATTAAATTGTCTACACAATTTTTACAATCGTTTACATAATTGCCATAATAACAATCTTCATTTCTATTGGCTGCTGCTAACAAATAACAATTCTTGAGCCATCCTGTAGATTGGTTATAATCACTGTTCACAGGATCAATATTCCACAACGCCATACGAGGGACATCGAGCATAAGCTCTTTCAACTGATCCAAAAATGGTCGATTAAAGTCCACTTCTCTGCCATACGAAAGTTCATCCCAACTGTCACTCCACCAGGCATCTTTATCATAAACCTTGAAAGGTTTATCTGGAGAAAACACTGAAATAATTTGTTTTCCAGTGAGATCGCATTTGCGATTGTACAATTTTCTTTCATTACGCCAGGCGAGTCGCCTTTGCTGTCTGCAAGGTGGACAAAGTGTTGGGAGAGGAACTTCATATTTCTTTCCAGCAAAAACCGGCGAGACTTTATCGTAAAACTGCAAATCTTCTTCAGTCACATCGAATTGTGTTTGGCACTGTTTACAAATCTTGTTCATACAGTTTAATAAACAGTTTCTAAATAGCATTTTTCACAGTACACAATCTCGGGACGATCAGAAGCATACGTCGTTTCAATATTTGCATTACACTTCATACACTGTCGTTTCCACAATTTTCGAGGGTTTCTAGCGGCCAATCGTGCACGATGTCTACAATCAAAACAATTTGGAGGGACAGGTAACTGCATACGTCGGTAAAAATCCAATTCCTGAATAATAATTCGGAAATTTTTATCGCAGGTATTGCAGGTAAGAATTTCTTTGCAAATATCATCAGAGACTTTATTAATATTTTGAGGAATGACGAGCTTTTTCCCATAATATACATTCATGTCTCTTTGAGTAAGCCATTTATGTCCTTGTTTTAATGCCTCTTCTTCGGTCAAGGGAAAATACTCTTGAGCAATAGTTTCGTTGTAACCAAAGGGTGAATTCTTGGTCGGGAAAAACTCGCCCCACTCGCCTCCTTGCTTCATATGTTCAATAATCCTACCAACCAACTTTTCATACTCTTCTTTGGTATATTGAGCATTAAACACACAGTATGCTCTATTCTTAAGACCCACACATCCAAAACAATTTTTACAATATTGGCAAAGATCAGAAAGCATCATATCGCTATTACTTCCCCAACAATTATTGCAAAATAAGCAATGATATACGTTGTGCGCTACGCTAATTAGTTCATATCCCCATTCTCCTGGGAGGCCATTGAAACTACAATCATACGAATTTTTACATTGATACAACCAAGATCCATACTTGCAATCTTCTGATTCATTAGCGTCAAAACAGTGGTCAAGTTTGTGTGAATTAAGTATATAATCTCCAATACAATTCTCGGATTTAATAGAATTCATATATCTTCTTGGAAAAGATAATGAGAACTCATAAAATTCTTTTTTTAATTCTTGTATATTTCCCATAATTTTTTTCAGAGTTTCAATTTTTATTTTTTTAAATTCTTCAACGCTAACAGGTTTGTTTTTATAATAATAGGACTTATTGCGAAGGCCAATACACATGATGCAATTATTGCAGCCAATACAGTCCCGAATAAATAGGGCATTGTTAGAATTCTCGATATTTGCCCCGAACATAACGTCATAGCATTTTTGACCATCTGAAACCTCATAGCAAAGTTCAGAATTATACGTAAAAAGGCAGTCTACACAGTCTCTATCATGCATAACAAATGCTCCATAATAACAATTCTCATTATCGTCTGCTGTATAAACTAGGTAGCAATTTTTACAAGTCCCCGAAAAATTCGTAAAGTCAGAATTTTCGTTATTTATGGCATTACGTGACATGCGTGGAACTTTAAGCATCAATTCATTGAATTGTTCGTAAAATGGTCGATTGAAATTAAATTTTTGTCCGTATGACATGGCATCCCATTTATCACTCCACCAAACATCTTGATCATATACAATATATTGAGAATCGGGTGAATATATAGAGATAATTGATTTATTACTGAAATCGCATTTACGATGATAGAGTTTTCTTTCATTTCTAAAAGCCAATCTTCTTTGTTGTCGACAATCGGGACAGAGTGTGGGTGGTGGGATGAGATACGTCGTACCTTTGATAATTGGTGATACACGCTCATAGAACTTCATATCTTCATCACTCACCTCGAAATGCTGAGAACAATTTTTGCAGGTCTTATCCATAGATTTTAGTAAACGGTTTCTAAGTAGCACTTTTCGCAATACACGGTCTCGGGGCGATCGGGAGAATAGCTCGTACTAATCGCAGTACTGCATTTGGCACAATTGCGTTCCCAAACTTTTTGAGGATTTTTGAGGGACAAACGGAAACGATTGCGACAGTCCAGACAATCATGAGGCACAGGTAAATCCATACAGCGATAATAGTCTAATTCTTGATTTACAATGCGATAATTTCTGTTACAAGTAACACAAGTCAGAATTTGCTTGGTAATGTCATCCGTTACATCTTTGATGTGGCTAGGGACTGCAATTCTTGGTCCTTGATACTTGTTAATCGTGTCTTGATCGCGCCACATGGCTCCAATTTTCCAGGCTTCTTCTTTCGTCAAAGGGAAATAGTCATTGGCAACCGATTCATTGTAACAAAAGGTTGATAATGCCAAAGGGAAATATTGTCCCCATTCGCCGGTCTTTTGCATATGAGCGATGACCTTGGGCAGCAAAGCTTCATATTCTTCCTTTGTGTACTGCTTATTCAAGATGCAATACTGCTTCCGGTACATACCAACACAACCAAAACAATCGCTAGAATTCCAGCAAAACTGGCCATACCAAACATTGTGACCATCAGCACTCAAAGCTAGAAATCCAGAATTCTTCAAATTCATCGAAGAAGAAACTTGGTATATCAGTTCGCCCCAACCAAATGAAGTAATGTCCATGGCATCTTTCAGGTGTAGACCAATCTGTAAGTATTTGCCATCCTCCGAATCGTCAAAATTGAAAGCACTTTTGAGATTCTTACAACGCACCAGAAGATCTCCAGTACACTCTTCACACTGAGCGATTCTACTGGCTTGATGTGGATATTTCAGAAAATGTTTATATGCCAATTCCCTAGCTTCTTCTCGAGATTCAAAACTGTCCAAGTGGGCTTTCACTTTCTTTTCATATGCATCTTTCGAAAGCTCTTCATTGAAGTAATAATATTTCTTGTGACGTAAACCATAAGAACCAAAACAATGCTCACAGTCCTTACAATCACGACAATAATGACTGTCACGGACATTACTGCAGTCTTGTAAGTAGGTGCTGCTATAACATTTCTCGCAGTTCACACACATGTAGCACAGTTCAGAATCTATAAGCCAATAATTGTCGACATTATTCTTTCCCTTCATGCAGTAGGTATTGTAATAACAATCCTCATTGAAATGCCCACCGGCATTGAGATAACAATTCTTGTCGTCAGTTTCTAAATTCACATAGTCACTGTTTTCGTTATTTTTAGCGAGCAGTGAAGACAAGCTCGCATTTTGCAAAAGTTCATGAAATTGCTCAAAGAATGGCCGACTAAAATCGAAACTTTGGCCAATTTTAGTGCTGTCCCAGCCATCACCCCACCAGCAGGTGGGACAAAAAACTTTAAATGGCACATCAGCTGAATACATGGAAATAATTTCTTTTTGGCAGGAGTCGCATTTGCGCTGATAGAGTTTTTTCTCATTACGAAATGCCAGACGATCTTGCCTGCGGCAGTCAGGACATAAGTTTGGCGGCGCAATCAAGAATCTTTGTTCTCGAAATACCGGCGAAACCTTTTCATAAAATTTGAGATCTTCAGAGGAAATGTCGAAGTCGGAGGTACAACGCTTGCAAGTTTTGGTCATAAATGGTTTTTAATAGACGGTTTCTAAATAGCATTTCTCGCAATACACGATTTCCGGGCGATCGGGCGCATAGCTGGTATTCATATCCTGAGAGCATCTAGCACATGTTCTTTTCCAGATCTGAAAAGGATTCCTAGCTTGGATACGAGCTTTATGACGACAATCAAAGCATTGCGTTGGTGCCGGTACATTCAACATCTTGTAGAAACCTACTTCTTGACTGATCAAACGATAATTTTTGCCACAACTCTTGCAGCCTAAAATATGTTTGGTAATTTCCTCGGGAAGGTCACTACTGCGCTCGGGAATTTGAGGTATTGTCCCCTGATAGCGATTGCTTCTATCTTCATCTTTCCATTTAAAACCACGACCTAATGCCTCTTCTTTGCTAAGCGGAAAGAAATCTTGAGACATGGTCTCATTATGACCATAAGGACACATATCAGCTGGGAAATATTCTCCATATTCACCAGTCTTTTTCATATGTTCGATAATCTTTTGTTTCAGCGCAAAGTAATCCTCTTTGGAGTACTGTTTATTGAGGATACAGTACTGTTTACGCTTCAGACCTACACAACCAAAAAGATCTGATGATGCGGTGCACTGATCACAATATTCTAAATCGCGAATATTGGTTGTACAGGTAGTACAGAACTTAATATTGTATGCATTATCTCCACACGAAGCTGATTGATAAACGAGTTCGGTCTTATCTCCCCACGAACTATAATCCATACAAGATTTCACATTGAGAGAAAGTTTTACACAATAGCGACAGTCCTCGATATCCTTACAATCAAAGCAATAGTAAGCATCTTTGGCGTTGTACAAATGGTCCCCAGTGCTGTTCTCGGTTTTTTCTATTGAGAGATTCTTATGAGGCTGAGTAACAAACAGAGCCCCGGCTTCCTCAAGTTCTTTTTCTAGACCGCTATGAGTATCGAGATGCATGGCACTTTTCATCTGTTCATATTCTTCTTTGGAGTATTGTTTATTGAAGATCATGTACTGTTTGTGCCTTTGATTGATACAACCAATACAGTCTCGACAATTCTGGCAAGCTCTTAGAAAATAGCTATCTTGGCATGAACTACAATCTTGAGAAAATTTCAGATTATGACAATTTTGACAGTCGATACACTGATAGCATAATTCACATTCATAACACACAGAACAATCTGAAACATTTTTACATTTTTTGAGTAGATTGGAATAATAACAATCTTCATCATAATCACTCTCAGCGATGAGATAACAATTTTTGAGATATCCAGTACAATTGGTAAAGTCACTATTCTCCATACCCGGAATAATGAATAGGGCCATGTGTGGTGTTCGATATTTAAGCGCTTTAAATTGGGGAAAGAATGCTTGATTAAAATCAAAGTCCTGACCATAGACACTAGCATCCCACTCATCCCCCCACCACACTTTTGACTGGTAAACGGGGAAGGGATGATCGCTGTGATACTGCGAGATGATTTCTTCCCCGGTAAAATCACATTTCCTATAATAGAGATTTTTAGCATTACGTTCTTGCATCCTGCGGAGCAAACGACAATTCGGACACTGCTCCGGAGTTGGTACCTGAAATCGATCGTAAAATTGCAGATCTTCAGAGGTGATTTCAAATGGTGTGGAACATTGTTTACAAGTCCTAGTCATGTTTTTGACAAAAGTTATATTTTAATCTGCATTATATTTAACATGTTCTTAACAGTAAACACTTATAGAGAGATTCAATAAATCTAAAGCAAATCTTATGTTTTACCCTAGCCTTTACTTTAACAGGAAGACCAATTAAAATATCTGTAGAATACTTTTTACAACAATTATGCTTTATCCAGATTTCTCGTCACTTGGGATGACTGACGTCGAAGGTCAGGTGTATATGACACTTTTAGAATTGGGTGGCGGCTATGTCAGTGGGGTTGCTAAAAAAGCTAAACTTCCACGCGTAAATTGCTATCACACCCTGGAAAATCTCACCAAAAAGGGACTGGTAAGTTATATCACCAAAGATAAGGTCCGCTTCTACTCTGCTGAACCACCACAGAAAATCGTGAATGTCTTGGAAGAAAAATTTCACTATGCTCAGAAATTACTTCCCGAACTCCTTTCCATCACCAACACTTTAACGTTTAAGCCCAAAATCAGTTACTACGAGGGAATTGAAGGAATCAAAAGCATTCTTGATGATACTTTAACTGCCAAGAAAGAGCTTCTGGGGTACTCTAACCTCAAAGGTGCTGCAGAGTTGTTGGATAAAGAACTTATTATGAATTATGCGGAAAAGAAGATGCGCAAAAAATTAAAAACGCGCATTATTTGTCCTTCCAGTGAAGAAGCATTCGATTTCACCAAAAATTATTATCCCAAGGATTTTCCCATCGAACTCTTGGAAATTCTTTTTGTTAATCCCCGTGAATTCTGGTTCGAACATGAGATCACTATTTATGACGATAAAGTGGCGGTTATATCCCTCAATAAAGACGAATTGATCGGCATGATATTCGAAAGTCCCGTATACGCTCGTTCTCAGACAGCCATATTCAATCTCGCCTGGCTAGGTGCAAGTAGTTTTATTGCGTTATAACCACAATATTTTCATACACTACACTCCTTCCAGTTCTTGCATATTCTTTTTAGCCCTCAGCAGTTTATAATTATTTTCAGATACGACTTTCTGTCCGGTTCTATATTCAATATCTTTTCTGGTTCTACCTGCAACTTTTCCTCCTTCATTCGCATCCTTTCGTAATAATGGAAATCCTTGTGAATCCGAGCCGATCTTTGCCTACCTGTGCCAACCATCTTTTAAATGGTTCTGCTTTTGGCGACGGTATTGATTGAACAATACGTAGGATACTTTTTGTGTTGGCGCAATCTGTAGAATAATATTTTCCATCGCTAGCTTTCAATTTCAGTTGTCGACAAAATGTCGATACCTGACTTTTCTCTTCTTCAGACATACGAGTCTTTACTCTATACCAATAATCTTTGGCATCAGCACTATCGGTTAGCGCTTTTACAACATCTACCACTGAAAACCACCACTCATTTTTATGCCAAACTTTGCGGATTGGCTGATTCTGAAAAAGAATGGGTGCGTTTTGGGACATATGAAATTGATAAAGCGATCCTCATAGTATTCCTTTTAAACTAAAATACAAAAGATTAATTTCATAATTTTCATTATTTACTGAACAATATGATACAATTATATGATTAATAAAAAAATATGGACTTAGAGACAGGTAGAGATCATAGCCAAAAAGAAAGGAAACATCCTCTATCAAGCCCAATGAACGATAAAGTTCCTGAAAGTCTGAATATCGCCGAGCAATTGGAGAATAAACCCTTACGACGTGGGGTTTGGGCTGAACATTTAGCTAATAATCATGAACTGCCTGTAGGTGGATCACTATTTACCGATGAACTAACAATAAAACTGAAATTAGATTTTCAATCGTTTGAATCAGCCTTGGAAAAATTCACAGAAGCGGCCATCAAAGAAAGATTTGAGGCTCAGAAAGCCGACGTCATTGATTGGTTGAACAAAGTCGGTACCAAGATCGATCCCTATTTATTTTTTGTTTGCCATTATGTACAAGCAAAAATGCAGCAGTTGTTGGAAGTGAAAGCTGACGCTCTTGATCATAACCCGGCAGATCTAGGATTTATGTGGCGAGAATCTATGTATACCAAAAGTCAATCGCAACTACTCTCAGAAACAAAGGGCAAAACCATGTGTACAGAAAGATCAGCAATGGGACAATATCTCTTCCAGAGATTAGGTATGAAATCAGCATACATGGGTGGCATCACGATGAATGATGCTAAGGATACAGATGAATTCCCTGAGGCTCATTCATTTTTGGTGATTGAGGATCCTAGCAATCAAGGCGAGAATTATATCTTCGATATTGCTCGTCCGCGCTCACAAAATAATTTACCGAGAGTTTTAAAACCTGAGGTACCCTTTACTTACGATTTACTTAAGGACAGAAAGGAACTTTTAGTAAAAGCAAAAGAAGTGCTTCGGGGCGGAGAATTGTATTTTGGTGTCGGTGACACCGCCGCCGGGAGACAAACAACATTGGGGGCTGCATAAAATAACTGGCCTGCAAAAATCGAAGATCTATTGCCCATGAACTACTCCTTCGTCGGGTTCAGGACATAACCATTCGCAATTGAAAATGTGCTGCGCCATAAACCTGAGAGCAGCGAATGTATTAAGCAGTGAACTATTCACTACGTTCAAGTTCACTACAAAAACCACTATCTTTGGTACTGCTAGGTAACTTAAACATACATGGCGCGCCAAAAACCCGAGCTTTGCGAGTGGTTTTTGGTGCCGAAGAGAGGACTTGAACCTCCACCCCCTTGCGGGAACACGCTCCTGAAGCGTGCGCGTCTGCCATTCCGCCACTTCGGCTATTGCTGTTGCAATATAAGTTGAGCAATATCTTTTAACAAGGGTTATTACCAGTGGATGTCTCTCTCTTGAATATAGACAAAGTACATAAATGTTGTATAATAGTAAGTGAGGTGTAGTTCCTGGCTCTAGCCATATGGGGGATATCTAGAGTTACCATCTACACCTCTTTTATTATTTAAGAGGCATTTGCTATAGTACAAACACATAAAAGTTTGTATGGCTTCTTCCGATATGCACGAGCTCCTTACTGAGCAGAAAACGACCAACGAATTACTTGGGAAAATATTGGAACAAGACATTCATAAGCAACACCAAGAAACGAGGCGTTTTTGGTTTGGTCTTTTTATCCATGCCTTACCGTTTATCGTCATAGCTGTACTTGTCTGGTATGTCTATCAATTCATCGGTCATCAGGTAGAGGCTCTCCAAAGTACCGTGAATGAAATCCAACAATCTACCGATATCAGCGGTATCAAGGACAAGATCGAATCGTTCTTTAATTAAGCAGCATGCCTACAAATAATGATTCACTCACCAAGATATTTCTCAATATCGGCCGTATTTTAGCTATGGAGGGTGAGGGGAAAAATCATTTCCGTATCATCGCATATCAAAATGCCTCCAGAACACTGCAAGGCATGACAGAAGACATTGCCGACCTGGTCAAAGACGAAAAAATAACTGGAGTCTCGGGAATAGGCGCAGCTATCAGCGAAAAAATCGTTGAATTTCTCAATACAGGTCATGTAAAAGCATATGAGGAATATCTCAAAGAATATCCAGAAAGTTTTTTACAAGTTTTCTCTATACCGCATATAGGACCGAAAACTGCCAAAGTACTTTTTGAAAAATTTAAGGTTCGGAATTTAAATGATTTAGAAAAAGTCTTAAACAGCGGAAAATTGGAGGAATACGAACGCTTCGGTGAAAAAAGCGTCACTAAGATTCGTGAAGCTATAGTACGTCTCAAAAAAGAAAGTAATCGCCTGCCGCTGATTACGGTTTTCCCAACGGTCTACAAGCTCGTTACCCACCTACGCAAATATCCAGATTGTAAACACATTATATACGCAGGATCGGTTCGCCGCTTCGAAGACACCATCGGTGATGTGGACTTGTTAGCTACTTCCGACAGCCCCGAACTCATAATTGAGCATTTTATCACTTACCCTGGTACTACGAAGGTTGTTGCCCAGGGCCCGACAAAAGCTTCGATTATTATCGATGGGAAATTGGGAGTTGATCTTCGAGTAGTTGAACCGAACAGTTATGGCGCCGCTTTGCAGTATTTTACCGGTTCCAAAGAGCACAATATTCGTCTTCGCAATATCGCAAAAAGCTTGGACCTAAAACTCAATGAATACGGCGTTTTCGAAGGAACAAAGAACATTGCCAGCAAAACCGAAGAAGATGTCTACAAAAGTTTGGGACTCCATTATGTTCCTCCGGAATTAGGTCGCAATCAGGGCGAAGTAGCAGAAGCCGCTGAACATGCTTTTCCCTCCATGATACAAGTGAAAGACTTACAACCTAAAAAAAATGCCAACAAACTAAAATTGACAGAGATTCCTTATAATTATTGGGAAAATTATCCAGCGCTTATATCTGAAATCAGCAATGCTCACAAAATGAAGAAAGTACCGCTCTTTATTATCAAGGACATCATCCCACCATCAGGTACTTGGCAAATCGTCGCACGCGAACAAAAACCTTTTGCTTTGGATCTCTCTCATATCAAAAAGATGGACGAATGGAAAAAAGAGATCTTGGCAGGATTTATGCGAAGAAACAGAATAACGCCGAATATGGTTATCGTTGTTCGTTAACTGGGAGCTTATCTCGTAATTCATGATGGATCATACTTTCTCGCCATGCAAGACAGATGATGTAGTGTACAAATTCTTCATCAAATTCGCCATCATCCAGAAGCAATGAAACACTTTCCAAAACTCTCTCTGCCATTGCCCTCATCATTTTTTGTTCATGAATATTACGTAGCTTTTTTGTAAAGAAATTATCTGAAATGCCCACGATATTTCTATGATCGTCCATCTCCGAACGCCACCAAATCGATAGCAAATTCTTTCTGGTAGCAAGTGATAATTCATGCCAGAATTGAAAAGCAGCTTTAAGTTCTTCTTCTGATAATGAAGGTAAATTTTGCCATGACTTTTTCAATTGGCTTGTTTTCTCTGGTGAGTAAATATCATTTACAAGCTCTCGTACTGCGAGTGTTTCCTGATATACTTCGACAGCAGAAATCGCATGACGAAGTAACAAACCAGCATCTTGGGGTGAATAAAGAGATATCATTTCGGGATGTCGCTCGGATGCCTGGAAAACAATATTTGCTCGTATCGCCCTTTTTACCGAGGTATCACTACTGACCTCTCTTGTAACTATTTCCTTGGTAAGTGGCGGTAATTGATAACGTACGTGGGGAAGACGAGCTGACATAGGCTACTTAACTGGCACTGATTATAGTAATTAATTGACAGGGAGTCAAAGATTAATTTTTATGTAACTGCCAAGCGACAAAGAGATTAATAAAGAAGTGGCAAATAAACCCACAAAAAGGTATAATACTATGAAGTATTTCTATGAAAACAACACCAAATCATACGCCAAGTCATGAGAGAAAGCCCAGCGAGCCCAAGTTCAAGCCGGAAGTAGAGAAACTTCCTCCTATTGCCAGAGCTCCTGAAGGCATAATTCCTCTACCGGAGAAAGCTGAAATGGACACATTGGGCAAAATTCCTTTGCCAACAGATCCAAACGCCCATTTAAACCCGATGCAGAGAAAGTTTCATAAACAAGATGAAAGAGTAAAAGCAGCAAAGGAACATGCACTTTATGAACTTGCATATCTCAATGTCCCGGAAATAAACGAGACTAGAGATGCTCTTCAAGAAAAGTTTCACACTGATCTTGGTCATACCATTGAAGCTGTGAGTCAACGTCCAACGACAATAAGTATACTCCGACCGGAAGTGAAAAGAGCCCTTATTGAGAATTTTCCTGGATTTGCCCTAACCATCATTTCTCATACCGGTATCTCGAGAATAGCCGCAGAGGCAATCTTGCATGATATGGTGCAACAATTGGGCGCGCGCAGAGTATTGCTTCTGGCAAAGAGCAAGGATAAAGAAGTTCGCAGTAGGGTAAAAGAGCTTGTCACCGACATGGGGAAAAGAAATATGGAGTACCTCGAAGAAAACAACAACACCGCCGATGCTGAGACAATGCTCACAAGTTCCATGGAAATGTTGATTGCGGGTGTACTCGACCATCTTCTTCATTTTGAAATAAAGAAGGAAGATATGCATGATTTTGAAAATGCCATTAAACTTGTTGTTAGCGACAATTATTATGTATGGGCGAAGTCTGTACTTACTCAATATCCGGACAAGGAATTACTCAGTATCGTAAAGTCACTTATGCAACACTTTCCCCAGACAGAGCTCGACGAAAAGCTCTTGGAAAGGATTTCCCGAGAAAAAAAGGAGTCTATATTCGCTAAAATTGCTCCAGAAATGTCTGCAGAGGAATTGATCAAAATCCTTATTAAACGAGAAACCGAAGCAACACGAGTGGAAATCATGCAAAAATTGGGGAAGTCTGCAGCCATGAAAGTGTTTAAGAAACCGAAGGAATAAGAAAAGTTCTAAATTCTAAGTTTAAATTCTGAACTCTGAATCCCCAGAGGTCTCTTTGGTAGGCTTCGATTTGTTCGTGTCTCTAAAAAAAGAACAAAAGCCCTATTCACTAATCCTTATCCTATTCACTGTTTTTGGCGTATCTTTTCACACATGTTAATATCCGCATATGATAACATTTGTGTATGATTCAAGTGTATACTGGCAAGGGCAAGGGAAAAACAACGGCAGGATTGGGGCTTTCGATACGCGCTTTTGGCCAGGGACTGAAAGTAGCTATCGTCTATTTTGATAAAGGGGGAGAAAATTATGGAGAAAGAAATGTGCTTACAAAATTAGGCTTAGAATTTTATCCAACGGGACTCAACAGAAGGAATAGTGACGGCACTTTTCGGTTTTCAATCACACCGAAAGATATCACAGAAGCAGAGCGCGGACTGGCGCTTGCGCATGATCTATTAGCCAAGAATTATGATCTCTTGATCTTGGATGAAATTAACTCTACTGTAGCGCTAAACATGCTGGATGTTCAGAAAGTTTGTGACTTTATCAAAGCGGTTCCGAGTACCACCGAACTGGTACTTACGGGCCGGAATGTACATCCAGATATCATTGCTCTCGCTGATTTGGTCACAGAAATGAAACCCATAAAACATTATATTGACAAAGGAGTTGCTGCGAGAAAAGGGATTGAATACTAAACACTGAATTCAAAATTCTAACTCTAAGTGGACATGAAAGGAAAATTGGAAAGAAATCGCGACATTACTCAAGAACAGGCAATTTTGGCCAAGACTTTTACCCGGTTTTATGAAAAGAATGATCACTTTTTCTCCAATCAAGACAAGGTAGTTGCCAAAAATTATTTCCATGCAACCGGTGAGAACATATCACCAGAAATGCTACTTGAAAGACAAAAAAAATGTATCGAAATATGTGAACGAGCAGTGAATTTTGCTGCAAGGCAGAGAAAAGAATTTTTTGGATTGCTTCGAAGTTTGCCTATTGCTTTCGATCGTAAAGACATTTTACGTACACAATTTTTGAATGGCGACTTCCAAGTCAAAGCACAACTTGTTGAATATTTACATCAAGAAGAAAAACGCATTACTCTCAAGAGAGAGGCACAAAAAGCTGTCATTGAGTCGCTCAAAAATCAATTTACAGCTTTTTATGGCGACAATGCTATTTACTTTAACGAGCATGATCGTGAATTGGCAATCACCTATGTTCTTACAAGTATCAATGGTTTCAGAACTCATATAGGCAGACTTGGTCGCTTACACATGCTTCTCGCCATGCTGCCAGCGAACCTGGCGTACGCGAAAGAATTGGATGAAAAATACCAAACACTTCTTCTACAAAAAATACCAGGAGATTCAGAACGAGATCGTATGTTGGAAAAATTTAGGAATGGAAATTTCGCTCATAAGAATGAACTGCTCAAGACTTTGGGTGAATTGGTAATTGTTAGAGAAAAAAAAGAAGATCCAGAAATTTCCTTGAAAGCAACACTACTTCAAAAATACAAAGAACTTCATAGTGAATTCCCCAGTGGCACAAATCCTGAGAATTTCTCTGTTCTTTCACTTACTGAACAAAAAAGCACGCTCGCTCAAAAACAAGAAAGTAATATTCGTGAAAGAGATCTGTTACAAGCGAAGGAAAAAGTAACAACGGAAAGCTCCCCAACTACAGCGGCAAGATTGGAGGAAAAAGAGAAAAAGTCATCTCCCACACACAGCATGTGCGAAATAGCTATGAGGATTATCAAGAATGAACGAGGCAAAAAGTATCATGATGACAAAGAAATCATCGCTGATATTGAGACTCAAATGAAACATGGTAATATCTCCGGGACTTTTTCTGAAGCAAATCTCATAGAAATGAGGCGTATACTGCCCAGACTACCTGAACAATATTGGGGTACCTCCAGTGCCGCTCTATGGGTAAAAAGAGAATTGCAAAACAGAAGTATAGTCCACGAATACAACTAATCCGCATTTTCACCTTCATCTATGTTAAACCATTCATATGTTGTTTTGGATTTAGAGACGAAAAAAGCTTTTTTTGAAGTTGGTGGCAAAGGTAACCTTGGCGACCTAGGCATCTCTGTTGCTGGTCTCTATGATTCACGTACTGACAAATATTTCTGTTTAAGAGAAGAAAAGATTCGAGACATTATTCCACTCATTACAGGAGTTGATCGCATTATCGGCTTCAATACTGAATACTTCGATTTTGCCGTGCTTCAGCCTTACATTCCCGAAGTGAATATGAGAAAACTCCCCTCTCTGGACATCATGTCCGAGATAGTAAAAATCACTAGTCACCGGGTAAGCCTGGATAATGTGGCCAAAGCTACACTAGGGATCGGCAAAGGTGGCGATGGTATGCAAGCGGTAAGATGGTATCATGAGGGAAATTTTGCGGATTTGGAGAAATATTGTCTCAAGGATGTCGAGATCACGCACAAGCTCTATTTGCATGCTCTCGAACACGGCGAATTGAAATTTCCTATGCGCGGCATTGACAAGATTGCTACAATAAATCTGAATTTCCATTTCGAACCTGAGCAAACACTGTTTTAGGTCATAAGAAAAAAGCATGAAAAAGTCGGAAACTCTTGTCGAGCTCAGCGGTGTAGATATTTCCTTGGGAGGAAAATCTATTATTCAGGATGTGTCTTTTGATATACATCGTGGCGAAACGATAGGACTTGTCGGACCGAATGGCGGAGGAAAAACTACACTCATTAAAGCAATTCTTGGTTTGGTGCAACCCACAAAGGGGAAAATCACATTTCTTTCAAAAGTACAATTTGGTTATTTGCCACAGAAAACCACTTTGCCTCTTGAATTTCCAATAACAGTAGAAGAGATTTTGGCTATCTATCAGGCAAATACCGACAAAGGAAATACTTTGCTCCAAAAATTGGGGCTTGGGAATAAAAAAAGACAACAGCTCAAAAAACTTTCCGGTGGAGAAACCCAAAAACTCTTTCTCGTCATAGCTCTCGCATCTGACCCTGATATTATTATTTTGGATGAACCGACATCAAATATCGACACTCAAGCAGACCGTGATTTACAGGAAATAATTGAAGAAGAAAAGATTCAAAATAAGACTATTATCATTATTTCACATGATATAGATACTGTTGCAAGGCAGGCCGATCAAATTGTTTGTCTCAATCAGACTGTTTGTTGTCGCGGAAAACCAAACCTGGTCATGAGAAGCAAGGAATTTCAAAATCTCTTTCATGATACCCACTATCATCACTCCCATGAATGATACTTCTTTTATTAACGCACTTATTGTTGGAGTGAGCATTGCCTTACTTGCGTCACAAATTGGTATTTTTGTGGTCGGGAAAAAGTTGTCTTTCCTCGGAGACACATTGTCCCATGGGGCCTTTACTGGTATCGCCATTGGCCTCCTCATAGGAATACATCCGACTATTACCATTTTTACTTTCGCTGTTGCTCTGGCACTTATTCTCACCTGGCTTCAGGAAAAATCCGAACTTTCAAATGATACTTATCTTGCAATATTCTTTTCATCACTTTTGGCACTGGGCATCATGATATTTGGTGAAGAAATCGAACTCAATGAATATTTGTTTGGTGATATTAATAATGTTCAATTCCTCGATATGCTGATAGCTATTACTGTTTCAGGAGTGGTACTATCGACTCTCTGGCTTAATTTCAGGAAATTCATCATGACTGTGGTGGATAAAGACATAGCACAAACAAAAGGAATTAATGTTTCTAGGTACAATTATTTATTTGTTGTTCTTCTCGCATTAACGACAGCCGTTACTATCAAAGTCATTGGTATATTGCTTTTTAGTGCTTTGCTGGTTATTCCTGCAGCCTCAGCGTTGATTTTGGCGAAAAACCTGGCAAGATCCTTTGTCTATTCATGGGTCATCGCAGAAATGATGGTTATCCTAGGACTTTTTATTTCTTACTACGGGCATACTCCCAGCGGACCGACAATGATTATTGTGGGAACGGGAATATTTATACTGAGTAATATCTATAGATTGGTGGTTAAACCCTAATTCTTACCCCTAACCCTATACCCAATTTAAGGTGTAGGGTTAAGGTTAAGGCTAAGGTTAGGGATACCTTCTACTGGGGTAGAGTCACATATTCCTCTGGTTTCTCATGAACAGCAACAAGTCCATCTTTCTGAAGACTCTGAATAATTTCCGACCAAGAATATTTCTGAATATCAACTTGTCTGAGGGAATGAATGGTAATTCTGTGCTTATTTTTTAATTCGCGCAGTAGTTGTCCACGATAATATCTCTTGGAATGAGGAAAATGAGATTGCTTGGGTCGATGCACCACAAATTTCTGCACAGCAAAGGCTTTGCAGGTCATTTTTAATGGACAGATACTACATTGAGGTTTGGCTTTACATACAAGAGCACCGAAATCCATCAATGCCTGAAAGAAATAACGAGCGAACGGGATATGCTGTTTTGCTGCTTTGTCGGTAATTACTTTTAGCAATCTTTTTTCTAGTTCTGTCCTTTCATGTTCTGCCTTAGCCCAAAAATAACGCAACATGATTCTTTCAATATTGGTATCGATAACGGTAACTTCTTTTTCAAAAGCAAAGGCTTGTAAGGCTCGTGCGGTATAGGGACCAATGCCCGGTAAATCCAAAAGATCTTCTTCTCCCGAGGGGAGTATTCCTTGGTACTTATCAACCACTGCCCGAGCTAATTTCTGCAAACGTAAAGCTCGCGAATTATACCCCAAGCCTGACCATTCACTGATGACTTGCGCAGTAGAGGTTTCAGCAAGAGACTTCCACGTGGGGAAAAGTTCTAACCAGCGAAAATATTTGGGAATGACGCGATCAACCTGTGTTTGTTGCAACATAAATTCTGACACACAAATGGCATAAGGATCGCGAGTCCTTCGCCAAGGTAAGTCCCGATTATTATTCTCAAACCATTGCCAAATGGACGCAATAAAAAGTGACATAGCCTCAAAAAGTACATTAGGATTGTACTATGAACAAAAACATAACAAAAACCTTATTCTTCATCTCCATCTTGATCTTATTCCTACGAAGTTCGTAAGAATAAGGATAAGAATAAGCAAAATGCTACGCATTTTGAAAGACCCCTCTAAGCGCTGAGTACAAGACTTATTTCCCTGGAGATCCAAGGCGGAATCCTCAGTCTCGGCACTAAGGGCCCCCTTCGGGGTATTCCAACAGGACCAAGACGATTCGAACTCCTATAAGCGGTATTTGTAGAGAAAAATTACTTGTACTTTATTCGCGAAAACAAAGAAGAGTCACGCAAAAGAGTATAGCATAAGAAGTCAAGGGAATGTACTATAGAGCCAAGCAAAAATACTACCATGTTCTTCTCCCCACCCCTTCCTTCTCATCGTTTACTTTTGTGGACAGCTTTTATTTCCGGCACCAGCTTAATGGCACTAGAAATCAATGCCTCCCGCATCTTAGCTCCTTACTTTGGCACGTCACTTTTTGTGTGGACGAGCATTATTGGCGTTGTCTTGCTCGCATTATCCCTCGGGTATTATTATGGAGGCAAATTAGCTGACCGTTTTCCTGAGGCGCGAGTGCTTTTTGGTTTGATCTTGGGAGTAGGTATTTGGTTAGCCATTTTACCTTGGGTCAGTAACTTCTTACTTGCCCTATTTTTGCACATCCCGAATGCTAATGTATTTTCTTTGTCTCTCATATCAGCGACTATTCTTTTTTTACCGCCCTGTACCGCTATGGGCATGGTTTCTCCGTATGTACTCAAGCTCTATTCAAAAAAACATCAAGAGTTGGGACAAGAAGCGGGAAATCTGTATGCCATCTCCACGATAGGGAGTTTAATCGGTACTTTTCTTCCGGCATTGGTGACTATCCCT
>MEWR01000010.1:0-5030 GCA_001773455.1 Candidatus Abawacabacteria bacterium RBG_16_42_10 | reverse complement strand
GGCAGTCTCAAGACAACATTGCTATTTGCCTTTCTCCTGCTCATTACAGCGGCTATAGGTTTTAGAAATCGTTATTTATATGTACTCCCTATTGTAGTTGTGTTGTTGTTTGCTCAAGCACAACAATGGCAAGTGAACGCGCAGACTATTTATCAAACTGAATCGAGTTACAATTTCATCCGAGTTTTGGAATCAGGTGAAACAAGATATTTACAAATTAATGATCCGCGAGCTGTGCATTCTCTGAAAAAATCAGGCACTTTACTCACGAACAATTATTGGGATTTCCCTGCTGTTATTCCTTTTTATGCACCTACAGAGAAAGCTCTTATTCTCGGTCTAGCAGGTGGCAATATCAGTAGCCTTCTTAGCAATTATTTTCCAGATATGGAAATCACTGGCGTCGAAATTGACCCGGTTGTTACCGAAACCGCAAAACGTTTTTTTGATTTAGAAAAACCTAATCTCAACATCGTTACCGATGATGCACGAGCTTTTTTACAAAACACCACTGACAAATACGATTTTATAGCCATGGATGCCTATCATGACTTGAGTATTCCTGTACATCTGGCAACCAAAGAATTTTATGCACTGGCATCGAAACATCTGAATGAAAATGGTGTTTTTATGGTCAATGCAGCTCATTATCATACAGAGTCATCTTTGGATGATTATTTCGCTGCAACACTCAAAAGTATTTTCCCTTTTGTCTACAGCATCGATACGAATAAAGGCTACAACACAATGTTTATAGCGATGAATACACCATGGCCGGGAATGAACGTTAACCCCTTGGTAAAGCACCCTGAATTGAAACATATAATTGCTCATTTTCCACCTCAAGAAGTAAAGAATGTTGATTTACAGAAAGTACAAACCGACGATCGCAATATACTTGAACTTCTAGCAAGTAAAGATTGGCTGAAATTGTGATGTTGATCTATTTTCTTGTTTTCACCAGCGGACTAGCTATTACCGTGATGGAAATCACACTAGCTCGCTTTGTGCAACCATTTCTGGGCAATTCTACGATTATTTGGGCCCATATTATCAGTGTCACCATGCTGGCTCTCAGTATTGGTTATTTTCTTGGCGGCTGGTTAGCTAAACACATTCACAAAAATACCGCACTCGAAAGTATCATCCCCGCTCTTATGGGCATCAGTGGATTAACAATTGCCTTTAGTTATGTTCTTAGCAAAGTCTTTTTCCTGCCTCAGCTGCTCAAAGCTATTGAAACTCAGAATATTAGTATTGTTTATATCCTCTTTATTGTTGTCCTGATTATTTTTAGCAGTAGTTTGGTGGTACTTGCCTGCATTACCCCAGTTGCCATTCAGTATTTAAGTCAAACTAAAAAAACCGGTGAAGTAGCGGGTACTGTGTATTTTCTTACAACTGTTGGCGGTATCGTTGGTATTTTTCTTCCGGCAATAATTCTCATTCCTCTATTGGGATCATCTTTTACTATTGTTATCCTAGCCTCCCTCTTAGGATTTTCCTGGGTGTATTATCATCGCTTTTATGTACTGATTGGTACAGCGCTCCTAAGCCTCTTCATTTTTCCGCTAAGCAACAAAGTAACCGCTGGCGTTATCTTTGAACAAGAATCTACGTACAATTATCTGCAGGTGATTCAAAAAAATGAACGAAATTTCTTACGCATCAATGAAGGACAGGCGGAGCATTCAGTCTATGATCCCAAAAATGTTCTCGTCGGTGGCGTATGGGACTATTTTAGTGCACTTCCTGCATATCTTCCCGAATTCAAAAGAACCGCCATAGTAGGCTTGGCAGGAGGTACTATCAGTCATGCCCTGAGTTATTACTATCCTAACAATGCCACGGATGGCATCGAAATCGACCCTGCAATCATTGATTTAGGGAAAAAATATTTCACACTTTCTGACCCTCAACTCATCATTCACAATGCCGATGGACGTATTTTTCTACTGCAAACAAAGGACACATATGATCTGATCTGCTTGGATGCATATAAACAGCCATATATCCCCTACAATCTTGCAACAAAAGAATTTTTTGCCTTGGTAAAAGACAGACTAAACCCTGCTGGCATCATGGCTATGAATATCGGTACTGCGGGAGAATCAGATTTACTCGCGAGTTTGGAATACACAGTGAAACAAGTATTTCCCCATACAAGAATCGTCCATATACCCGGTTCTTTTAATTACTTACTGATTGCCTCTTTGGAACCACTAAAAATACAAACAACCATTCCTGAAGATGTGAGTAAGCTTCTCCCTATTATGGAACAAGGCGTAAATCTCCCCAACAACCTTCGAAGAGTTGTATTCACTGATGATCATGCCCCTATTGAATTTTTCACGGATCGCATGATATGGAAAACTATAACTCAAGTGCAGAGTGCAGAGCGCTGAGTTGTGAGAAAAGAGCTTTCTTGCTATAGAGGATCGTGGTATTATGGCGGCTCGCTTTCCAAACATCATAGCGATATTATTATGACCATCGAAAAATCTGACAAAAAGCTGTTGCCAACATCCAATTTTGACCTTAAGACCTCTTGGTTTCATAAGATTCTTTACGGAACATTGGGATTTGGCAGTGCTGGAGTATATGCTTTCCATGAAGAACACAACAAGGGCTATCTTTTGATATCGATTATTGCTTCAGTGGGATTTGCATTGAGTATCAAAAGAGTTCGTAAACATTTCCGAACTGTTCTTGGCGATGACAAAGCGCTTACTCATGTAGAGATCAAAGAAAACCCTCCTATCGATAAAGAATAATATTTTATGAAGGAAAAATTCCCAGAAACAAACGAAAATCCTGAAAATCAATTTGAACCAACCCCAGAATGGATTAAGACTCTTTGTCCGCAATTAGCTGACACTCTACCTGTTGTTATTATTCAGGAATTGGAGGAGTGGAGAAAAAAAGTGGAATCTCAACACATTAAATATAGATTGGATATTCGAAATGTATCACGTGAAAGTGTCTCTTCATATATGAACAACTTTATATTGCGAGTCAATGACCGAAGGAGTAAAGATCCGAACCAAAAACCCAGCATGCCTCAGGAGCTGATAAGTGATACCTTGAGAGGAAAAACATGGCGAGAGTTCTATGAAGAAATTGACGAAGCTTTGAAACAAACAACCGGATTAAGCGTCAAAGAAGTCAAAAAGTTAAGCAAAGGGGGAGACTATTCCGATATCAATCTCCGTCTACTCCCGGCATTTATATTCCTGCGCCAAAAAGGATACAAAAGATATCCCGACCTTGCTCTGTAATCTTGTATACTAAGAACTTAATTTTGACTAACGAGCTTCTTGGTAACATTTCTCGCAATAGATTTGCACGGGATTTGATTCGGCAAATGTAGAAGTTACAGGCTGGCCACATTTATTACATTTTCGTGAGTATAATATGCGTGGATTTCTTTGTTGTATTCGTCTCCTGTGTCGACAGGTAGGACAGAGTGGAGGAAATGGGAGTTGATGCGTTTGGTAAAATACTTGTTCTTGTTTGATAATAAGAAAATCCTTATTGCACGCTATACATTGCATTTTGTTATCCACCACCTCCGGATATACTTTTGCTTCTTTAACAATAGTGTCAATCCTCTTGTCAGTAGAAGCAGGAAAGAAGTCATTGATAACACAATCTAGCTCGGAGATAGGAGCAATCTCAGATGGAAAGAATTCTCCCCAGTTGCTTTTCATTTGATCAATGATTCTAGGGATGAGTTTTTCATATTCTTCCTGAGAATATTGTTTATTGTAAATACAATAGTTTTGATGCGTAAGTCCGACACAACCAAAGCAATTCGTGCAATTGAAACAATGGTCGCAATAATATAGATTGCTGGAATGAGCGCAGAAGCTACAACAGATATTCATGAAACCACTACAACTTTGACAATTATATATAAGCTCTGCATGACCTGAGATATTGCAATCTTGAGAGTCCTTCATGTCCACACAGTCATAGATGTATTTGCAATCCAAGCTATAGACAACATTGAAGCTCTCCTCACAATTCTTGGAGTTTGCCAAAAAATCACCCGTACAATTCAAGCTCACATTGGCTGCATATTTGTGTGGTTGCGTTTGCCAAAATTCCTTTACTTCATCCCAAACTTCTTCGTATCCTTGCCATGTTTTCATCCGTTCTTTGTAGATGGCAATTTGTTTTTCATATACCTCTTTTTCGTAAGGCTTATTAAAAATATGGTACTCCTTGTGATTGATATTGAAACAACCAAAGCAATTGCTACAATTCTGACAATCATAACAAAAGTAAGAGAAACTGATTTGATAGCAATGAATACAATGGAAACAGTTATAACAATCTTCCCCCGATATGACATTGTAACAAAGCTCACAATTGGCACTCCCAAAACAATCGATACAGTTCCTCATTTTTATACTATCTGAGAGATATAGTGAGTCTTCAGAGTTGATAGTGGTAAATACGAGGTAACAATTTTTATTATTTTCAGCATCATGGGCATACACGGTATTTTCGCTATTTAAGCTCACCAAAGACAACTTCGGTACGTTCGAAAGCAGTTTTCGCCAATATGATGCAATGTTTTTTGACCATTCAATATCTAACCCATAATCAAACGCATTCCATTTGTCACTCCACCAACACTCAGGGCAATAGACCGGACCAACCGTGTCTCTTGGATACACCGCAATAATATCTTTTTTGCATAAATCACATTGTCTGCCGTATAGATTCCTTTCATTCTGGAATCTCAGTCGCATTTTTTGGCGACACTCGGGACAGAGTTCCGGTGGCGGGATAGACAGCTTTTGTTCATTAAATACTGGAGAAACTTTATCGTAAAAAGCCTGATCTTCTCCGGTAATAGTGAACACCGTATTGCAGTGTTTGCAGGACTGAATCATGTGGTGCATTTAGCAGTCAGTGTAACAGATTGTATTAACTCAATAGAAAACCTGACTATAGGAGAGATATAATAATCTTAATCTTCTGAGTAATATATTGACGTAATAGTACTGGATCTAAGGTTT
>MEWR01000009.1:27493-34988 GCA_001773455.1 Candidatus Abawacabacteria bacterium RBG_16_42_10 | reverse complement strand
TGCTTCCATCTATTACCAACACCTCGTCAATCCTAACACCCCTCATGTAACTTTATCTCTGCAACGTTACAAGTGTTGTAAAAAAACTTTTGGCGAGTTATAGTCCCTCCTTAAGTTATTTTTATGTGGACGAAAAGATTGGTAGAAAAATATGAAAGGCAAATCCCCGATCCTAAGATACGGGAACGATTCCACATGGTAATAGATGCGGTAGAATGGTCAGGAAATCCTGGAGAAGAAATATGTGCCGGGCAACAACTGCTCGATATGGCCGAAGAATTTAATTTGGAGTACATCGTTCGTGATCTCAATGAACGCATTATTTATTTTTTGAGTGAGGAAGATGGGAGAATTTTATCAAAGTACATAACTTCTCAGCCTTTTTAGGATAATAATTGAATTATTTACTTAAATCTATGTGGACAAAAGAAATATTAGATCGTTATGCAGAGAAGATTCCCGAAGAAAAGTTAAAGCAGCAATTTCGTGCTTTGATAAGAAGTATACAGTGGCAGGGGAGAGAAGGATTTGAAACGTGTTTGGATGAAAATCTCTCTATGGTTGCGAAGAATATGCAGCTTGAAGATCTCATCAAAGATCTTTCGAGGCGCTATCTGGAATTCTCTGCTAGGCCAGTTGCTGGTCAGATGCCTGTGCGAAGCCGAAAAAATACCATACCACTCTAGAAAATCTATGAGACCAGGATACTGTGATGTAATTGTCGGACTCGATAATGGTGATGAAGGAAAAGGCAAAGAGATTGATCATCGAATTGAGACTGGTGAATATCACATTAATTCCCGTTATAATGGTGGCCCCAATGCTGGCCATTCTTTGGTGCTTCCTGATGGTACTGACTTGGTTTTGCATACTTTGCCATCAGCAGTGCTCTATCCACACATACAACTCTCTATTGGTTCAGGTTGTGTGGTAGATCCGGTAAAACTACTCAAAGAAATTCATGATGTAGAAAGCAGAGGCTATGATCTCAGTGGCAGATTGCACATTGCTAATACTACGCAGGTTATTTCTCCTGTTCATATATTGCTTGATCAGGTGACCGGTGCTCTCGTAGGCACGACTGGAAATGGTATTGGTCCAGCATATGCTGACAAAGCTACGCGTAGCGATGGCCAGAATCTCAAACATATTCGTTTTGCTGAATTTCTCCATAATCCAAAGAAAGTTAAACAGGAATATTTTAGTCATTATCGAGATCTTTTGGATGTGCTTCGTTTATCAAAATACAGAACCATGATTAATAAATATTTGATAAATCTTGGTCCTAAAGGAGTGTATTTGGAGCCTGGAGATGCCAAATTCCCTAGTGATTTTGACCGTTACTTTAATATTGAAAGAAAAGTCGAACAATCAATAGAGGCAGTAGAAATTTTAAATAAAAGGGGATTTATCAATAGAGATCCACTATGGCTTACCAAGCAAGTACAAAGTGGCAAAAATGTACTGGGCGAAGGAGCACAGGGTGCAGATCTGGATGTTACTAAAGGCCCAGTGCCATTTAATACCGGCAGCCATACGTGGTCTGGTTATGCATATACCGGAGGTGATCTTCCACCGCGTTATCATCGTCATACGATCGGTGTAACGAAAGCGATTCCTTCACGAGTAGGTCGAGGGCCATTCGTTTCAGAATTAGGTAGTGCAAGATCAGATGATTATTGTGCGGAAAGAGATCAAAGCGGCCAAATAAAATATACTATTGACCGAGAAGCAGAACTTTATGATGTTAAAAAACTTTTACAATCAACTGACCCTTTCGAATTTGGTATTGCTTTAAGAATGTTAGGAAAAGAATATGGCGCCACCACAGCTAGGCCACGAAGAATGGGAGTTTTTGATATACGAAAGTTACTTCATAATTGCATAGCTCAAGGCATAGATGAATTGGTGATCAGTAAAGTAGATTGTTTGTCAGCATATCATGGCAACAATATCTGGCAGGGGAAAATACCTTTGGTCACATCTTATCTACTCCATGGTCAAGAATTGGACACCATTCCAGTAACAGCCGATGAACTCAGTGAAGTAGAACCGGGCTATGAAACCGTTGATAGCTTCGAAGAAAATATTTCTGACATTCGTGATTTTGCCGATTTACCCGAGGCTGTCCAAAAGTTTGTGCAAAGGGTACAGGAATATACTCGTACTCAAGTACGCGCTATCGGTGTTGGTCCCAAGCGTGAGCAAATGATTTATTTATAACCACTTTGTCATCTTGAACTTGATTCAGGATCTCATTTTAACTTTATTTTATGAAGGCTGTTTCACTAATAACGGGGGGCGGAAGTACAATGGCTGCCGCTGCTGACGCCATAATATCAGGGGAGTTGAAGGATTTAGAACTTATTGCTGTAGTCTCTAGTGATCCTCAGGTTGGTGGTTTGGAAAAAGCGCATAAGAGGAATATTCCTACTTACATCGTCGATCGTAAAGCTTTAAGTAAAGAGGTTTTTCGTGAACAATTATTTAAAGTCTTAGATAATTTAAATCCTGATTTGGTTTCTCAAAATGGTTGGTTGCCGATGACGCCAGATCCCGTGATAAAGAGATTTCTCCATCACATTATCAATCAACATCCCGGCGCCACGGATCCTGACCATTCTGGCAATGGTTTTGGTGGCAAAGGCATGCATGGATCTGCTGTCACCTGTGCGGCATTGGCCTATGCCTGGCTGACTGATGATCCCAATCCTACGACTGAAAGCACCGTGCATCACGTATTGCCACAGGGATACGATCATGGACCAATTATTTCCAGGGTTTCTATGCCTATACCTCCGCTCGATTGGTCGGAGTTTGTTGGTGACAATAAGAGAATTATGAACACTAGTTCAGCGATGAATATGCTTTTGGGTACTACTGAACAAGTGAAAGCCGACCTCTTACCGATCGAACATAGGAATGTTATTCAGGTACTTGGTGATTTTGCTAAATGTGTTGCTCGCATTACCCACAGACCACAGTTGATTCCTGATGAGCAAATTCACATCCTGTACCAGGCAAAGGAACTGGCTGTGGAATTGTTTCCAAATGGATAGTCCATTCTACGGAATAGTAAAATTAAAAATAATGAAAAAAACTTTTGATAATACAGTTTCTTTTGTTATATCATGCATAGGTTTAACCACAATGTATGGAAGGGTGGGGGGCAGAATCATTCAAGCGCTGGCTTGCTCAGATCTTTTACTCTCTGGGGTTGGTAGGACCTAGGATATGTTAGAATTTGGCGTTACCGACTAGGTACTATTTACTTATCCCTTTTCATCAGGAGAATTTTTTCATTTTTACTTTGGTACTATGTATTGAGACAAATTATTCTTTATATGTTGTATTTGTTTTTAGATGAAAGTGGTGATCTTGGTTTTGATTTCAAGAAGAAGAAAACAAGTAAGTTCTTTATTGTTACCTTCTTGGCCACTCATAATAAGCGCCCTATAGAAAAGATTGTAAGGAAAACCTATTTAGAGTTAAGAAAAAAGTTTAAAAGGCAGGGTGGAGTTTTGCATGCTTTTCGTGAGAAATCTGTTACTCGAGAGCGTTTGCTCAAAAGGTTATGCATGAAGGAGTGCTCAATTATGACTATCTACGTGGACAAAGCGCGGGTATATACGCGTTTATCTGAAGAGCAAAGTGTTCTTTATAATTATATTACCAATATTCTCCTTGATAGAATTATGTCTAAGAAACTCATAAGCAAAGAAAATGATAAAGTATTGGTTATTGCTTCACTCAAGGATACGAACAAATTTCTTAATGAAAATTTTAGTAACTATCTACGCCAGAAAACCCAACAAAATCACAGTCTAGATATTGAGGTAGAAATAAAGACTCCTCATCAAGAAAAAGCCCTGCAGGCTGTCGATTTTGCAAGTTGGGCAATATTTAGAAAACAAGAATTCGATGATAAGAAATACTATAATCTTATCCAAGAAAAGATTATCGAGGAAAACCCTTCATTCCCTTAAATAAGACAAAACCCCGTACGCTTTGTAGGGCAACCATCCGGAAGCCCACGTACGAGGATTTACTCATCACTCCCATTATAAATGCACACGCTCATATGTGCAATACACGCACCTTGTTTTGAGTATGACATTTACTGGTAAATTCCCTAGCTTTGCCATCTTTAGCACTTATTCTTGTGGTTTTACAGCGAAGCCAACAATCAATGCTACTAGAGCAATGACTAAGTGAAGAATATTATCGGCAAGATTTACGGTGAGCAAGCCAAGTACAGTACTTTCTTGAACGAAACCGACGATAGTAACGAGAGCATAGATGACACCAAATATTTTGAGTGCCATGCTAGCAGCTGCATCTGAATTGAGAGCGGCAAAGATAATCACGGCACCAGAAAGGAGATGAACGATATTGTGCAAAGTATCTACAGCAAATATACCAAGGAGTAGTCCATTGGCAGTGATTGCAGGAATGAGACCGAGAATACCGACGAGAAGAAGCACAGCACCAAACACAAAGGCGATGGATTTGAGCATATGAATTAGTAAATCGTGATGATAGTATAGTAAAATGCTGTTCTTTTACAATAAAAAAACAGACTGCCGATCTTGTAAATCCTCAGTCTGTTTTTATGGTCACAATTAACTTGTACTATACTGGTGTTTTACAAGAACCATGAGGTAGACAACCAAATTCTGCTAACAGTCCGCACAAAATATCTCTTGCTTCTTTAGGTAGGTTTTCTACATCAAGCGCTGCATAAAGACCTTTGCAAACAGCTGCTTTATCCTTACCATCCATATATAATCACCTCCTCCTTCAATTTTTGTATTTGTTTTAGAGTCATAATAATAATAGATTATTTGACTTCGACCATTTATATTGTATCACTTTTTGCTTCTCTTGGAAACTGTTGCGCGTGCATTGCGAAGAATTTTCCTTGCACTTTCATGAGGGCATCGTGTGGGCCTTGTTCAATGAGTCTGCCACTGTCCAGGACCAAAATACGATCCACATATTCTATCGCGGATAAACGATGACTGATGATGATGGATGTTTGTTCACCACTGACTGATTCCATGGCATGTTTGATCAGTACTTCATTTTTGCTATCCAGAGCAGCAGTTGGCTCATCGAAGATGAAGAAATCCGGACTGCGCAAGAATACCCGAGCAAGTGACAATCTCTGCTTCTCGCCTTCGGAGAGTCTGCCGCCGGCACTGCCAATAAGGGTTTGGTATTTCAAGGGGAGTGAATGGATCTTTTGATGAATACCGGCGAGAGTGGTGGCACGATATATTTCCATCTGACTGGCACGAGGAGCAGCATAAGTAATATTTTCCCGAATGGTACCGGGAAAGAGTAAATGGGTTTGCGGAGCAATACCAATATGTTTGCGTAAAAAACTGAGTGGAAACTTTTCGATTGGAATCCCATCCAGGAATATTTTCCCTTTTGTTGGTACATATAATCGGAGTAAGAGGAGAAAAATAGTTGATTTGCCGCTACCACTGTCTCCCACTAAACCGACACTTTCTCCGGCTTTGATGTGAAATGATACATTATCCAAAACTAACTTGTGGGGATTTTCCGGATAGGCGAAGGAAACATGAGAAAATTTGATATCGCCGCGGAGATGTTTCACAGGGGATGTGCCACCCATTGGCTCGGCTTCAGTTTCCAGGATATCAAAAATGCGCTGTGCTGATATGAGTGACTCTTGTAGGGATGAGGGTAATGAAACTAGTCCGGCGACAGGTTCGAACATTTGTATCGCATAGGTATAGGTGGCTATCAGAGTACCGATAGTGATGCTACCCATGATGACTGCAGTACCGCCCAGCCACAGGACAGCCACTGCGGTAATAGCGGAAATTGAGCCGATAAGTACCACAATGAGGAGTATCAAAGACATCAGTTTGATACTTCTTTTTACCCAGTTTCTGGCTAAACGAGTTTCGGTGGAGAGTTCATGTGCTTCTTTGGAGAATAATTTGATGAGCAGTATGTTGGATAATCTTTCTTCCAGAAAACTGAGTAATTTGATATCGGTAGCCACCACGTCTTTCGCTTGTAATCGTAAGCGGCGAATATAGGTGAATTGTACCCAGGCATAGAGAGGAATCACTACAAGCAAGAGCAAGGTAATGCTCCAATTCAAGGTCATGATGATAATCAAGATAAAGCTTAAACGGAGAGTATTGACAACCACTTTTTCTGCGACAGAAAGTATTTGTCGTACAGCGTTGATGTCACTGGTCAGTAATCGCAGTAAATCACCAACCTGACGTTTCTTGAAGAAGTGGATTTGTTTGTATTCGAGATGTTGGAAGACATCATTACGGAGATGGATAAGAATCTTTTGAAAGAACTTCTCGTAGGAGACTCCATAGATATAGATCAGAATAAGCGCCAGTATTTTCGCGAACAAAAACACGACAATGACCGTACCCAAGAGTGTGTAGGAATGACCGATAAGTACATTGTCGATAAGAAATCGTAAGATCAGAGGATCGACCAAACTCACACCAATCATGATCAGTGACAAAAGCAATAAACCCAGCCATTGGGACCAATAGGGGAGAGCGTATTTAAATAACTGCAAAACAATCGCTATTGTATTTTTTAGTTTTTGTTTCTGTGCTTTTTGATTTTGTAGTTTCTGTTTGTTGTTAGTCACAAAGAATAATTGTGGAATTCTCATTATTATACCATAGGTTTTTGCCTTGATTTGTGTATATTTACGTTGTTTCTTCTATGCTTATGAAAGTTACTGATGAAATATTCGCTGAATTCGTCCAGGAAGCTTGGGGGAAAATTCCGCAGAAGTTTGATCAACAAATGGAGAATGTTTCGGTGGTGATACGAAGTGAACCCACACGGGAGCTAAAAATATCAGCCAATTTGCTGGGGCTTTTTGAAGGCGTACCCAAGACCTCATGGGGGCAAGCAACTCATGGAGTACAACCGAGTATCATTAGTTTATTTCAAAAAAATATCTGCCAGAGTTGTACGACCGTACAGGAGTTAAAAAATCTCATTCAAGAAGTATTGATGCATGAAATTGGTCACTATTTTGGCTTCAATGAGAATGCCATGTATACTCTGGATCGAAAATTACGACGTAAATTCAATCAAAATGGAAGCAAAAACTAATTCAGTATCGTTAAACTCAGTATGGTTGGATACTGCACCGAAGGCGCCGACTTTTAAGCCACTTGTTGAGGATATATCCGCCGATGTTTGTGTGGTGGGCGCTGGTATAGCTGGTATTACTACGGCATATCTTTTGCAAAAAGCTGGTAAAAAAGTAGTTTTAGTCGAAGCGCATGAATTGGTAGCGGGTGAGAGCTCACGCACGACTGCGCATCTCGTCAGTGCTCTCGACGATGGTTTTGCCCACTTACAAAATCTCTTCGGCAAAGATGGTGCACGACTAGCAATTAAAAGTCACAAGGAAGCGATTGATTTGATTGAAAAAATTATTAAGGAAGAAAAGATCGATTGTGATTTC
>MEWR01000009.1:4361-27460 GCA_001773455.1 Candidatus Abawacabacteria bacterium RBG_16_42_10 | reverse complement strand
CCCGAATCACGTAGGGTGCTGGCAGTGGAATACCCAGCTGCTCGTGAAGATGGTTTTGATGATGTCGAAGAAGCTACGGTGCCAGTGGGCAATTTTGCTACGAATAAAGCAATTAAATTTCCCAATCAAGGCCAATTCCATCCGCTCAAATACCTGTATGCTTTAACCGAAGCCTTTTTGGCTTGGGGTGGCCAAGTGTTTACGGAGACGTATATCGAAAAAGTAGAAGAAAAAGACGAGCAGGTAATAATTACATCAAAGTCGGGCAAAATGATTACGGCCAAATACTGTGCGGTGACCACGAATATGCCATTTATCGATCGTTATACGATGCCTATGAAGGAGGCAGCTTTCCGCACGTACGTGATAGCCCTGGAAATTCCCAAAGGCAGTGTGCCAGTAGGACTCTACTGGGATATGGCTGATCCTTATCATTATGTGCGTACGTATGCACATGGTCATACGGATTTTCTCATTGTTGGTGGTGAAGATCATCGAACCGGCCAAGATAGCGACAGTGAAGGCAAGTTTAACGCTTTAGAAACTTGGGCCAAAGAACATTTTCTGGGTGTCAGTAAACGCCTCAATCAATGGTCTGGCCAAATCTTGGAACCAATAGACAGTCTTGCTTTTCTAGGCCTTAATCCTGGCAGTAAGCGTACCTATATAGTGACTGGTGATTCCGGTCATGGTTTGACTCATGGTACTTTGGGGGCAAATCTGATTTGTGATCTGATTATTGGCAAAGAGAATCCGTATACAAAACTTTATGATCCTGCTCGCAAGAATATTCATGCCCTGAAGCAGTTCATGAAAAATGGTCTCAATGTGACGAAAGAATATTTCTCCAATTTCTTTTCCAGTGGCATTGTGAAGTCAGAAGAGGAGATCAAACCGGGTACCGGCGCTGTGCTCAGCCAAGGAATGAAAAAAATTGCTGTCTACAAAGATCATGATGGCAAGGTGTACCGCTTGTCACCAATATGTACGCATCTTGGTTGTATTGTTGATTGGAATGAAGGTGAAAAAACCTGGGATTGTCCTTGTCATGGTTCACGGTATTCGGCTCAAGGCGAAGTGATCAATGGTCCAGCCATGAAGGATCTTGAGAAATTGTCTTAGTCTATGACTACACTTCGAAGGCTCTATCATCACTACCGTCACTTGCCAGAATTACGTCGCTATTCTCTCTATGGTGCTCTCTTTTTGCTCGTGATTGTTTGGCTCAATTATCAAGCCGGGACTTTTGCTTTTTCGAGAATGAGCAATGGTGTTGCAGATTTAATCCTTGATAGTATTCCTCGTCTTGATGTTTCCTTTGTATTTATTGAAGGTGCATTGCTCATGACCTTGCTTATTTTTATCATTGCCCTTCGCCGTCCGACGTATATACCCTGTATTCTCTTCAATGTAGCAATGTTTTTTGGAGTACGTGCTGCAGCAGTCATTCTTACTCATTTGGGTCCGCCACTGACCGTACCTGATCTCACACTTGCCTCCAATCTTACCGAAAGATTTGTGCAAGGAGCGGATTATTTTTTCTCCGGGCATACGGGTTTTCCATTGGTGATTGCTTTGGTATTCTGGGACACTCGCTGGATTCGCTATCTTTTTATTGGTTTTAGTATTTTCTTCGGATCCACTGCGCTTCTCGGTCATCTCCATTACAGCATCGATGTGTTCTCCGCGCCTTTTATCGCTCATAGTGTCGTGATCATCAGTCAGCGTCTCCTTCCTCAGATCTGGAAAGTAGCCAAGGCAGAGATATAATACAAATTCACTAAATATGTTAATAACTAGTGAATTCTTGATTAAAATTGGATTAATTCACTAATTTTTTTGCTTTTACAAGTTTATGATCCTGATATACTGGTAGAACCTGTAATCACTTCTGTATGATCGCTAATATCTTTGAGCAGATCAAGAAAACAAACGAGCATGGCTCGGAATATTGGAGTGCCCGGGACCTTTATAAGCTTCTTGGGTATACCGAGTATGGTAATTTGTGCCAGCTATTGAGAGAGCAAAAGAAGCATGTAAGAATAGTGGACAAGCGGTAAATGAGCATTTCGCTGACGTGAGCGAACCCCAAAAGTCTCGCAACCAATATGGAGAAACTCAAGGTCAGGTTGTTTCAGATTATCATCTTTCTCGTTACGCTTGCTATTTGATTGCTCAAAACGGCGACCCTCGGTCTTGATGCCTCGTGATATTTTGGGATGAAATTGATAAGAAATATGAAAAGAGAACGCAAAAAGAATCGATTGCAAAATTATGATTATTCACGACCTGGTTGGTATTTTGTAACAATATGTACCAAAAATCGGGTCGAATATTTTGGTAAAATTCAAGACAATGAAATGCATTTCAATACATGTGGGAAAATCGCGCAAAAATGTTGGTTTGATTTGCCGAATCATTATCGAAATATTCATTTGGATAAATGGGTGATTATGCCCAACCACATGCACGGGATTGTTGTTATTGATGATTTTAGCGATGACGTTGTAGGTGCCGGTTTGAAACCGTCACCTACGGCCCCCATTCACAAACAACATTCATTATCGGAAATAATGCGTGGATTTAAAACGTTTTCATCCCGAAAAATTAATGAATTTTATCCAAAATTGGGTTTTTGTTGGCAACGTTCATTTTATGATCATATCATCCGTAATGATCATTCATTGGAATCTATACGTGCCTATATCAAAAACAACCCATTGAAATGGGAATTAGATAAAAACAAAAAAACAGATGTCAGGCCTCATTAACCCTTATCCTTTAGCAGCTTTGAGAATTTCTCTTTCAACTTCTGCAATTTAGGATTAATCACAACCTGGCAGTAGGCTTGGGCAGGATTGTTCTTGTAATAGTCTTGATGATATTTCTCAGCAGGATAAAAAACATCCAGAGGCTTTACTTCCGTGACAATCGGTGCGCCCATTTTGCTTGAAGCATTGATCTCCGCGATCACTTTTTCTGCTTCTGCCTTTTGTGCTGCCGATGTATACAAAATAATCGAGCGATATTGGGTGCCCACATCAGCTCCTTGGCGATTCATGGTCGTAGGATCATGAGTACCGAAGAAAACCGTCAAAATATCACGAAAAGAAATTTGGCTAGGATCAAATTCTACCTGGATCACTTCAGCATGCCCTGTTTTGCCCATGCTTACTGATTCATAATTGGGCGCTTTCGTATGGCCGCCGGCATAGCCAGGCATCACTGAGATCACTCCGCGCAATCTTTGACATACTGCTTCAGTACACCAGAAACAACCTCCGCCTAACACTGCAATTTCATTTTTCATAAGTTGATGTTTATTCTTATGCTCAAAGTTTAACAGACAATAAACTGGAATGGTAATTGTAGTTTACAATTGGTTTACAATAAATTATTTTGTTATGCCAGTCTTTGAATGATAGGATACAGCAAAGCAAATTCTGTCATGAAAGATAAAAATGGTTTTTGGATTATCAGTCCAAGTTCGCTCTATGGCTACACGGAATGCCAGTCGTGTTTTTGGGTAGATAATCACTATAAGCGAGCACCCATGCTGCCGCTACTCCTCAACAATGCGATGGATAGTATACTCAAGCATCGTTATGACCTGTATCGTGCACAGGATACTTTTCCACCTGAGGCCAAAGTATTGGAAAAAGAAGGGATACAGCCATTTACTGATATCACGGTACTTAACAATTGGCGTGAACATACGACGCCACTCAAAATAGTAAACGAAGATCTGGGTTATATCCTCCGCGGTAAGGTCGATGATGTTTTGCTCGAAGCTGATGGTCGCTTCATCCCTGCTGATTACAAATCATCCGGTGATGCGCCGAAGGAAGATAAACAGAAATACTATCGTGATCAGCTGACGGCGTATGGTTTCATGCTGGCTCATCATGGCTACACTGTCTCTGATCGCGCGTATTTATTTCACTATTTTGTCAAAGATAAGACCGATCCCACGATAGATGTTCTCTTCGATAGTCATATTGATCTCGTCAAAATCGATGTCGCATCTCTCGAAACAAAACTCCGTGATATTGTGGTTCTCCTCAATGGTTCATATCCGGGGCACAATCCCAATTGTCACAAGTGTGCCTATTATACCGGCAGGGGAGAGAAGACGAATGATTTAATTTTGTTTTAAAATAATCTCCACCAGCATTTTCTTTAACACTGTCCTTGCTTTCCCAAACAATGTGTTCGGATCATACTTGTCATCAGAATCTTCTACCCATAAGCCGTCGGCTTTGACCAATGTGGCAGCAATGGGTGTGTTCAGGCGGAAGCGGGACAGGAACACATCCTTCTCGGGCACATCGGGCATAGCAGTCATGGTGTGCACGACTAAGAGCAATTTCTGAAAGGAGGGGATGCCGTCATGCCAGGAGTTTTTCTCCCAGGCAGTGTCGATGGCTGTGAGTAAGTCTTTGGCCCAGGCGCGGCGCTTGGGAGTGGCGGCGATTTCACCATCGGAACTTCGGGTGCCTTCGAAGAAAATCAGCATATTTTCGCGATTGCGCAGACGCTCGGCAACTTCGGTAGCGATGCGCTCAATTTCTAGTTGTCTCTGTTCAGGTGAGCGACTTATTTTGTGACGGTCGACAGGGATGACTTTCTTGGCGCGGAATGCATCACTCATGAAAGGGATCTTCATCAATTCACCCTTGATCACAAAGCTGCAGGGGATGCCGGTCAGACCTTGAGACATATAATTCTCCCAACCGCCTCCTTGATGGGTGACGAGGAGGAGACTTGGCTTTTCACTGATGTCTTCTTCGCTGACCTCAGTATACGTATGCAAAGGAACACCAGCTCTCTCAAGTCTCTCGAGAAATTTTCTTTCACGAGCCATCGTGAGATGATGGGCAGTAAACTGATCAATATGTTTTCCACGGACATCCATGACAGCACCGATGAGTTCGTAGAGAAAGCTATATTGGCTGACAATGGTATCTTTGATCAATTTTGCCATGCTCGTATCTCGGCTCACCATGTCTTCGAGGATGACATAGAGCTCAGGAATACTGAGTCTTTCCAGTCCTTCGCGAGTTTTTGGTCTGGGGAGGGGAGCAGTGATGGCTCTCTCGAGTTTTTTCTTCAGGCGTAGTGACAATGAACTTCCCTTGGGCATAATGAAAATAAGAGAGGACAATGTAGCAGTTTTAGCAGTGGAATCCAAGATAATAATGCGTGAACTTAAGGAATGAAGGTAAAGGGAAAGGTGAAGGTAAGGAGTTTGCATTATTGGTGGCACTGTATTACAATTGTATTACAGTCAATAATAATTAATTTATGCGTTCAATTCTTAATGTCTCGTTACCTGCTGAGAAACGAAAGATGATTGAAGAAAGAGCTAAAAAGACGCACCAGAGTGTGAGTGCTTATATTTTGTATGCTACAGAGTTGGAGCGTGATTTGATTCAAGAAGATGAAATTCTGGCCAGAGCTAAAAAGGCTGAAAAAGATTATCAACAGGGTAAAACGAAAAAATTGAAAAGCTTGGCTGACCTGATGAAGTAGGATGCATGTCAAAGCTATTCATTACAATCAGGATTTTCAGACGCAATTTCAGGATTTAACTATAGAGGTGCAGGAAAAAGCGATAAAAGCTGAGAAGTTATTTCGATCAAATCCTTTCCATCCCTCACTACGTTTGCATAAACTCAAAGGTAAGTTGTTTGGACTTTGGAGTATTTCCATTGATAGAAGGAATAGAATCGTTTTTAAGCCCCTGAATGACGGTGTGATTTTATTTGTTAGCATAGGCGCCCACTCGATTTACGAGGATATGGAGTAGGTGCTAGCCTTAGGCAAATAATTTTTATGACTTTCTTCATTATTCCTGGCTTTGGACAAAAAACTTCTGATCCGGTGTGGCAGCAGATCAAGAAAATGGTAATGAAGCATCACAAGAATCTCGTGATGGTACAACCAGGATGGAAGAGACGGACGCTGACTGATTGGGTGGAGGATTTGAACGCTGTACGTAAGCAATATCCTGAACCGCATTATCTCTTGGGCTTTTCATATGGGGCGATGACGGCTTTTGTCTCAGGAATACAATTGCCTGCTAAAGCACAGGTTTTATGCTCATTATCACCATATTTTGAAGAAGATTTATTACATACACGTGCATGGTGGAGCAAGATTGTCGGCAAGAAACGGATGCAAGATTTTACCAAGTATAATTTTAAGAAATTAGCTGCAAGAAGTAAGGCAAAGACATGGTTACTGATTGGTGAGAAGGAATCCCCAGAGATTTTTCAACGTTTAAAGGCTACCAAGAAGATTATGCCCCATTGGCATGTAGAAGTAGTGTCTGGTGCCAAGCATGATATTAGTGACCAAAATTATGTAGTGCTTTTAGAAAAAGTTCTGAGGAACATTTAAGGAACCTTGTGACCAAACTCCTCATCCTCATTGTCGGCATCAGCATCTGCCTTGGTAGCATGGATACGGCCGTCGATGTGATTGGGTGGACTGTATACCGTGTAAATCTTTAATGGTTCTCTGCCGGTATTGATGAAATTATGTTTCGTTCCGGGAGTGACGACAGCGACATCGCCAGAATGAATAGCATTTTCTACGTCATCGAGCATGGCCTTGCCAGTACCACTTAAGAAAAACAGCGTTTGCTCCACATGTTCATGGGTCTCTTCACCGATTTCACCGCCCGGAGGAATAGACATCACTACCAGTTGGCTTTTTTCTCCGGTAAATAAAACTGTACGAAAGTTAAGATTTTCTTTGGTAGCTTGGAGAATATCAGCATGAAATGACATAGATGAGGAGGAATGGAAATAAGAAATAAAAATCGGAACTATTGGTTGAGGATCCAAATGGAATAATTGAGATATGAAGCAAAACTGACCCAGAGTAAATAGGGGACGAGTAAATACATTGCCGATTTGGAAATCTTATAAAATGACATCATCGTTGCCACAATTGCTATCAGTAATCCTATGATATTGATAAGTGCCCATCCGGGAGTTTTGAGTCCGAAAAATACAATGGACCACAAAGTGTTCAGAAGAAGTTGTACAGCAAAGATACAGAGAGCATTTTTTACTTCTTTTTTATGCCATCCGTGTTGCCATATCAGAAATGCAGCTATGCCCATGAGAGCATAGAGTGTGATCCACACCGGACCAAATAACCAGTTCGGTGGATTGAGAAGAGGTTTTTGCAAAGTACTATACCAACCAGAGATTGCCGGCATGGTGAACACCGTACCGATGATGCCAGCCAGTTCACAAATAGCGATAGCAAGAATGAGTTGTAAGAAGCTTTTTACAGTCATGGCTATAATTAAATTAAAGTAGTTTCCTGCCTTGGATTATTCTGATGAGCAAGACTACAACTGCAATGATTAGTAGTATATGAATATAACCACCAATAGTGTAAGAAGTTACGAGGCCCAATGCCCAAAGGATTAATAGCACCACGAAGATTGTCCAAAGCATGTGTTTAGGTAAAGAGTAAATGCTTATTTTAGTATAAGCATGTCTTTTTTTATTCACAATCGTATTGAGGATAAACTCTTTACAACACTATAAGATTCGCTAAACTAGCTTCGCGTTCCATTAGTATTCCTCTGTAGCTCAATGGTAGAGCACCTCGCTGTTAACGAGGGGGTTGCTGGTTCGAGTCCAGCCGGGGGAGCCAAAATAAAATAGGCGATTCCTGACTATCGGTTTTTGTCATATTGTTGCTGTTTTCTTGTGGTTGGAGCCGATTCGATTTGGTTTTTACCGCGAAGTGGGATTTTTGGAGTGGCTAAAGTGAGGAGTTAGGTTCAAAGCTAGTTCCCCGTGGGAAAGCTATCTGTGGTACAATTATTAGAAAATAAAAAGATCGAAAATTAGCATGCTTATCAAAGAAAATCAGGTTAAAGCGAAGCGGGTTTCTGAAAAGCCAATTATTGTTCCTATTAAAGAACATGCTTGGGAAGCTAAAGCCACTTTTAATCCAGGGGCAATTTATTTAGCTGACAAGGTTCATCTTGTTTACCGGGCGATGTCGGAAGACAATACTTCGGTTTTTGGTTATGCCGTAAGCAACGATGGTATTCATATTGATTATCGTTACACCGAACCAATGTATCTTCCTCGCGAACCATTTGAACAAAAACTTACGCCGAGTGGTCATTCTGGTTGTGAAGATCCGCGACTGACTAAAATTGGCGACAAAATCTATATGCTCTATACGGCCTTAGGTGGCAAAAGTCCGCCAAGAGTGGCCTTAACTTGGATCAAAGAAAAAGATTTATTAGATCAAAAATGGCATTGGTCAAAGCCGGTTCTGATCACGCCACCAGGAATAGATGATAAAGATGCCTGCATTTTTCCGGAAAAAATCGCTGGTAAATATTTTATTATTCACCGCAGTGGTAATGACATTGATGGAGCTTTTAGTGAGACGCTAGATTTTGATGGTCAAACTTGGATTGAGGAATTTGGCTGGATTGCTCCTCGGGAAGGAATGTGGGATTCAAGAAAAGTCGGTACTGCCGCTCCGCCTATAAAAACCGAAAGGGGATGGATCCTTTTCTATCATGGTGTTTCTGAAAAAGATAAAACTTACCGGGTTGGGGTAGTTTTGCTTGATCTAACTGACCCAACTAAAATTATTGCTCGCTTAGATGAACCTATTTTAGAACCGGAAGCTGCTTATGAGAAAGAAGGAGAGGTACCAAATGTGGTATTTCCTTGTGGCACTGTAGTGATTGGGAAAAAGCTATTTATGTATTACGGAGGTGCGGACAAAGTTGTTGGTGTAGCGACTATCGGCATAGAAGAATTACTTAAAGACCTTGAAGCACGCATATGAAGAATAAAAATAAAGTAGTTCTAAAACCTTGGGGAAAATATATTATTCTGGAAAAGAAACCAGGCTACTGGATAAAAAAACTATTTGTTCGTCAAGGAGCAAGAACGAGCCTTCAAAGTCATAAAGGTCGATCTGAGATTTGGGTAGTGCTTTCGGGAAGAGTTGAAGTGGTTAAAGGAAATTCGCGTCTCTTACTTCGTGAGGGAGATTTCCTGGAAATAGATAAGAAGCAGAAACATAGAATAACCGGACTACAAGATTCATGGATTCTGGAAACGGCCTTTGGCCAGGTGCGAGAAAATGATATCACTCGATTCAAAGATGATTATGGACGAATTAAATAAACCATTAGAACAATTAGATCCGGATTTTATAAAGAACACACTAAAAGTGGTCACATTTGATGTAGATGGAGTCATCGTGCCGACCGGTACCTTCTTGCGTGAGAGTAGTGATGGGACAGAACTGACTATCAAGACTCATAAACTGAGCGCTGAAATGATAGATATGATTAAGGAGCTTAAAAAATATGTTTGGATTAATTTCTCAAGTGGTCGGGCATTACTTTACCTTCAAAGCATGCTCAGTGACATTTTATGGGATAGAGTTTCGCTGACGGCCGAGAATGGCAATTTTATTTTGATGGACGGAAAAATAGAACAACTGGCTTTGTATAAACAAAGCTATTTTCAAAAAATTACCGATATACGAAACGACCTAAAAAAGTTAAAAGAGAAAAAACCGAATAGCGTTTACGGATTTGAACCTAAGCATATTATTCTTACAGTTCACACGGCCGAGCCAATGTCTGAAATAAAAGAAGTTGTAAAAAAACATGATAAGGAAAATGAACTTTATTGCTTATGGACAGGAGAAGGATACGATATCGGTCCTATCAAAACCAATAAAAAAACTGCTCTTTTGTTTCTCTCAGAAAGGCTAAAAATTAAACCAGAACAGATGATCACGACCGGTAATTATCTCAACGATAAAGAAATGCTTGATTTTGGGGTTGGCATCAGTGTTGATTTAGAGCAGGTAAGTGGAGAGTATGCTATTCCCAAGAAAAAAGGTCAGCTGGGTGGAGAAATTCTTGCCGAATATCTTCTGAAGGTATTGGCGAGGTAATAGTGTATGCGTTCGTTTATGCAATCAGTAAGCGACTGGAGAGATAAGATAAGGTTGATTCCGCGCCCTCATTGAGATTTACTTCATGCTCGCCCAGGCCATCATAGCAGCCACCGGTAACTTGATCATAAATCACTTGGCTAAGAAGGTTTTCTCCCAAAAACCAATGAAAAGCACGATGACAGAGTTCATGATAGTGAGAAATCTGGCTAATATTGTACATAGTTCTTAGAGTTTCGATCATGCTAGCTGTATCTTCTGGTTGTTGATCAAACTTGTGTCTTTGCCCCCCTCTTTGAAACCAACCATGCTGACCGATCGGTATGTACATATTGTTTTCAAAAGTATTGGCGATCAAAAAGTCCAAGGTTTTCTTACCAATATCGAGGTAGGTTTGATTGTCGGTCACTGAGTATCCGGTCAATAATGCTTCAGACAACAAGGCATTGGAATAGGTTAAAATCGGTTCAAACCATTGCCAATGAGTAGAACTGTGAACTTCATACAACCCCAATAAAAAATTACAATTACTGGTCAGTTTTTCTATGTAAATTGCTTTGGGTTGAGCGTTTATCTGTAGAGCCAGACTTTTGATAAAAAAGGCTTTGGCTCTTGGTGAAGTAAAATGATCGGCGACGGAGAAGCTTTCTTCATACATTGATTGCGCTTTTTCCCGTATTTGAGTGCTCATGTCAGGAGATGTAGCGGCAACTGCCAAGGCATATAGTGTACGTCCATTAGCATCGTCGAGATTTTCTTCATTGTTTTGATTATGGCTAAGTTTGCGCTCCTGATTAACGTAATTTTCAAATTTACCATCAGATTTTCTTACGAAGTGCAAAAAGTTTAAATAAATAAGTGCCGCTGCCAGAGAGCTAGCCAATTTCTTTTGTTGATAATATCGTACTGCAATAATGAGAGCGCGAGCATTGTCATCGACAGTATAACCAGAGCTAGGATCAGGTTCAGCTAATTTAGCAAATTGAATAATGCCAAAGTCATCGGTAAGTTTGCTGAGATGATCCATTTTTACTACAGGGGCATGTTTTTCATATGAGTGTAGTGAAGGCACAAAATTTTTAAAGGTTTTCATATACGCAGTTGCTATATTGGGCCAGGTCATAGCTCTAGTCTTAAAATAGGCAGTTTTCCCTAGTAGTTTTTGTTTAGGTTGATCACTTAAAAGTGCCAACAATGCTTGAGTAATTTGATCAGGTTTCTGAAAATCTACCAGCATCCCCAGCTCGGGAGTAACAATTTCTTTGGCTTGAGCAAATGCGGTGGCGATTACTGGTCTTCCGACCCCCAGTGCGTAAGAAAGTGTCCCAGATACAGCTTGGTTAGGGTTTAAGGGGGTAGCTAAATAAATATCTGTAGCATTTAAATATTGCAGCAGTTCTTCAGTTTTCAAAAAATGATTATGAAATGATACATGCTGTTTAAGACCAAGCTCAGTAATTCTTTGCATGAGAAATTCTCGGTATGATTCACCTTCTTCACGAAGGACTACAGGATGAGTAACACCAATGATGAGATAATGAACATTAGGATGCTGGCCAATAACTCCTGGCAACGCTTCTAATACATGCTCAATTCCCTTACTTCTGCTCAGTAATCCAAAAGTACTCAGTAAGGTTTTTTTAGGAAAAAGCTGTAAATGTTTTTTTGCTTTATGACTAGGTTCAAACGATACGGGATGAATGCCGTGTGGGATGACTGTAATTTTTTCTGTAGCAATATTATATGTTGTTTCCAAGATCTTACGTGAAGCATCGGTCATGACCACGATTGTACGAGCATGCGTAACCAATGTTTGTACTAAGTGGTAGAGATGATCATCGGGATCAGGCAGTACAGTATGAAAAGTGATCACCAGCGGTTTTCTTAAAGTGTTGGTAAATGCCAGCAAATAATCACCATAAAGGCCATCATACAAACCGAATTCATGTTGGATTGTCACCAGTTTTACTTGCGGCGACTTATTCAATCTGTCGGCCATAGCTACATAGTCGGCGCGATTATTTTGGCGTATCTGACCAATAACTTTATCCGAATAATCGAGATTGGTATTTGCGCTGCTATTCATCGCTATTATTTTTGTTTCCAGCTCAGGTGCAAAAAGTCGGTCAAATGCTTGACAGAGGTCATTACTAAAAGTGGCGATACCACAAGCACGCGGGGGAAAGGTAGTTAATACTACAATCCAACCTTTTTCTAACTGGTCCTGAATCATTACAAATTTTAAAAGAATAAAACTTCCAGACAAATATACACTATCCCTTCGGAGAGCTTGTATTATAACACGATTCGTGATGATTTGCTTGGAAAACGACTCAGTCGGGATTGCTCAAAGATAGGTAGTGATTTTGCGGGAGGTTGCTTAACTCATGACCATAAAGTAATGTTGGATAGCAATCAGTTTGGGGATCTATCGATTCTTATGAGAACCATCGATAAATTAATGAATATTCGGTCTATTTTTGATATGCTACATACAAATATGAGAATATGATCGATAACATTTTAATCCTCGTTGCTGGTTTTGCTGCACTCATCAAGGGCGCTGGCTGGCTTGTCGAAGGAGCCACCAATATGGCCCGCCGACTCGGCGTCTCTACCTTGGTGTTGGGGCTTACAGTCGTGGCATTTGGGACGAGTCTTCCTGAACTTGCTATAAGTGTTTTGGCTGCGGTAGAAGGATCAAGCAAGATTGCACTGGGTAATGTGATTGGCAGTAACTTCGCTAACATCGGTCTTATTCTGGGAATCTCAGCTATTATTGCGCCTATCATTGTGCGGTCGTCAACGATTTGGAAGGAAATTCCTTTTGCCCTTGCTGCGGCAGTAATCATGCTTTTGCTAACCTTCGATACAAGGGTTGCAGAAGGTACACAAGATCTTTTGACTTCTCGAGATGGTCTTATTTTGCTAATCGTTTTTGTGATGTTTCTCTTTTATATTTTTTCTGTTGGTTTGAGTGAGCGACGGTCTTTCTTTCATCGAGATAAGGAATTTAAAGTTGAAACAGAAGAGGCACATATGAAATGGCCAGCAATTGCTGCACTTATTATCGTAGGAATTGTGTTGGTGTTTGGTGGGGGAGAATTGGTGGTGAGAAGCAGCTTGGCGTTGGCTCTGGTGTGGGGACTTAGCGAATCATTCATTGGTATCACCATTATTGCGGTGGGTACAAGTCTGCCTGAACTCGTCACGACGCTCATTGCAGCATACAAGGGACACTCCGATATCGCTGTTGGCAATATCGTGGGAAGCAATATATTCAATTCTTTATTCATTCTCGGCATAGCATCGTTCATACACCCACTCGAAATTGATTCTCATCTATGGGTTGATGGGATTTTTATGGTCGGACTCACCGTGCTTCTCTGGATTTTTTCTGGGTATCGACATCGACTGGGTCGATACAAGGGGATAATATTACTAGTATTGTATATCGCCTACATATGCTATGTAGTGTGGCGGCAAGGTTTGATATATCTATAGATTTCTTTATAGGGATGATCGAGTCTTGGTCTCATCCTTATCCTTAGACTTTGACATCTCTTATGATACAAAAATGAAAGATATGGTAAAATTAAAGTTATGAAAACGATCAAGGAGCAAGGAAATATGCCGACAATCCGTTTTAAAACTAAATTGTTTAAAATCGGCCCATGGACTCTTCTTGTGCTACCAAAGAGCGCTAGTGTGAAGCTCCCATCACGAGGTATGACAGCGGTTGAAGGTACAATCAATGGTTTTCTCATTAAAACCGTGCTCGAACCAGACGGTAAAGGAAGTCACTGGTTCAGGATCGACAAAGCCATGCGCGAAGCCACTGGAGCGGATGCAGGTGACACGGTAACACTGGAGATTGAGCCGACGAGAAAGTGGCCGGAACCCGAGATGCCAGCAGATTTGAAGAACGCCTTAGTGGCTGTCCCACTGGCGCACAACCTGTGGATGGAAATAACGACAATGGCACGCTGGGATTGGATTCGCTGGATACGCGCAACCAAAGAACCGGAAACACGTAAGCGACGAATAGAAATGGCACTCTCGAAACTCAAGGCTGGAGAGCGAAGACCATGTTGTTTTAATCGTAATACATGTACCGAACCCCATGTATCCCATAATGGGGTGCTCCTCGGGCCTACGTAAATAACTTATTGATTATGTATCACCGGTAAGCTAGATTGGTCAGCAATAAAGACTTGTTCCATGTCATCATTTACTAAGTCATGTCGTCAGTGCCAACAAGTGTTTACTGTTGATGAAATCGATGTGGAGCTTTTATCGAAATTGTCTCCTACTTTTGCTGGGAAGAGTTTTGCCATTCCGATACCCACATTATGTCCGGAATGCCGCGAACAGCAGAGACTAGTATGGCGAAATGAACGTAAACTCTACAATCGTATCTGTGATCTTACCAAGAAGGATATTATTTCTGTGCATGCACCCGATAAAAGCTATCCTGTCTATAGCAGTGAAGCTTGGTGGGGAGACGGTTGGGATCCTTTTAGTTATGGCAAAGACTTTGATTTCTCCCGGCCATTTTTTGATCAACTGAAAGAGTTATTTGAGCAAGTACCGCGAGCTGCACTCTACAATCAAAATAATGTAAACAGCGAGTATAACCAATCAACTGGGAATCTGAAGAATTGTTATTTGCTGGCCGGAGCTGATTATGATGAAGATTGTTATTATGGTAATTATCTTTTCTACTGTCGTAATTGTGTCGATGGCTTAAATTTACAAAATTGTGAGCTTTGTTATGAATGTGTCGATGCAGAGAATTGCTATAATTGTTCTTTTTGTTTTGATTCCAGTAACTGTCGTGATTCGAAGTTTTTGTATTCTTGTCGTAATTGTAGTAACTGCTTTGGTTGCGTGAATTTAGCTAATAAGCAACATTGTTTCTTTAATGAACAATTGTCTGAAGCAGAGTACAAAAAGAGAATTACTGAATTCGATCTCAGTAAATATAGTGTGGTAAAGGATGTGGATAAGCTCATGCAGGAGCGTTTACAGAAGTACCCAGTACGATATATGAGAGGTACTGCCAATGAAAATGTCTCGGGTGATTCTCTTTCACATAGCAAACAAAGCCATTATTGTTTTGATGGTGCTAAACTGGAGAATTGCAACTACTGTGTCTTTTTTTATCAGGCAAAAGATTGCATGGATATTTTTGCTTGGGGTATGTCGGCTGAGCTTTGTTATTCTTGTATGGAAGTAGGCGGAGGGACCTCCAATATGCTTTTTAGTGCGACGTGTTTTAGTAGCCATAACTTGCTGTACTCTTTTCAATGTCACAATAGTTCTCACTGTTTTGGCTGCTCGGGACTCAGGCATAAGCAGTACTGTATTTTTAATAAACAGTATTCCAAGGAAGACTATGAAATGTTGGTCTCACAGATCATAGCTCACATGGGAAAAGCGAAAGAATGGGGAGAATTTTTCCCCATGGCCTTATCGGGATTTGGTTATGATGAAACCATAGCTCAAGATTATTATCCTCGTGACCAGAAAGATATCTTGGCTCTGGGTGGATTATGGCGTGACGAAGATGAAGCGAAAATATACGGAGAAAAACCGGTAGTAGCTGATAGCATTCATGATATTGGCGACGATATTCTCCAAGAAACTTTACTGTGTGAATTGTGTAGTAAGTCGTACCGGATTATTCCCCAAGAATTAGCCTTCTATCAGAGGCAGTTTCTACCTATCCCCAGATTATGTTTCTCACACCGCTATTTGGCCAGGCTGAGTAAACGTACTCCCCACAAATTATGGGATCGACATTGTGACAATTGTAAAAAAGCAATAGTTACTGCGATGAGTCCTGAAGTAAAGAGGCCAGTATATTGCGAGACTTGTTATCAACAACTTGTGTATTGATTATTTATGATGCAGCTTTTCGGTTATATATCGGCAATATTGAGTATCATCATGGTAGTGCCATATATCAGAGATATTTTCTTGCTGAAAACTAAGCCAGAAAGGGCTTCTTGGTTCATCTGGACTGTGCTTGGGGTAATTTCGTTTGCGTCACAGTTCGCAAAGGGAGCGACGGATTCTCTTTGGCTAACCGCGGGGCAGACATTGGCTGTAGCAATCGTTTTTATTCTCGCAATTAAGTATGGAACTGGCGGCTTAGAGAAAAGAGACAAAATAGCTCTTATAATAGCTATTTTTGGATTGATGCTTTGGTATTTCACTCAAGAAGCTGCTTATGCGTTACTACTAGTAATATTTATTGATAGCGTGGGAAGTTTGCTTACTATTATCAAGTCATATCAAGCACCTGAAACCGAAACCGTTTCAACATTTGTACTGTCTGGTACCTCTGGGATATTTGGAGCACTAGCAGTGGGAAATTTCAATTTCATTCTTTTAGCATATCCGCTGTACATAGTATTAGCGAACTATTCAATTGTTGCAGCAATACTGCTAGGAAGAAATAAAAAGATTGCAATTCACTAATGTAAGTCCTGGTCTTCTCTTAGAGATGTTTAGCATTAAGAGATGGATACCTTAGACCTTGTGATTTTAGAAAATTAAACTTCCGTTTTACTACGTCAAATATTCTTTTGTCTTTCACTTTGCTTGATCTCTTTTCATAATTTCTGTGGAATTCAACTTTCAATACATCACTCATAGGTCATCCAAAGATAAGCTAGAATCCAACAACGCTAAATCTTTATCAATGACCCCCCCCATTTTATCGTTGCTTTCGTGGATAGTTATATTATATGAGTCTAAACCGTGTGTGAGATCTTCAAGTTGTTTAGCACTTAATTCTTTGTATTTATCCAAAACTGCATTTAAAAAAGAAGCCAAGTCGACATCTATGGTTGGTTTCTTCAATGGGAGGTAGTCAGATTTACCCGTGTCAGCTTTATCATTCTCACAGACTTTTTTCTCTTTTACTAAGCGCTTCATTAAATCTTTATAATCATCTATAACAGGTCCCATTTGTAATGCTGCATAATTTGCCCCTGTTAGAGGGGTTTCGTGTTCAAAAAGGTAAGTAAATTCAAGTAAAAAAGCTAACTTATTTAACTTCTTAATACCCATGTTGGGATTGGAATTACTTAATATAAATAGTATTAAGTCATCTATTTTTAGTGGTGGCTTCTTCAGCATTCTTAGTGTGTTTATTGGATTAAACTATAATATACCTATATTGTTGGGGCAAGGTGAGTGTGCAATACTGTTGGATGGCTACTAATTTGGGGAGCCATGAATCCCCCAGGATTCGTTTTATCCGCACCATTATCCTGTAAGTAATGGATGTTTTTTGTCCGTTTTGATACTTCTATTGTATATAAATATTTAAATCCTATAATCAACATATGAGTATTAAACCTTACAAACAATCACTAACTCATAGTTGTCTTGTAGCTTGTTTTCTGATGCTGCTTGAGCGACAAGCTGATATTGTATTTACAGAGACCAACGAGCAAGAAATAGCTCTTAAAGGGTCAAGAAGAATCTATCCTTTTTATGTTGTTGGAATTCCTATGGAGATTGCAAAAAAGTATGGTAAAAAGATCCAAGTGTATGTTGATAATAAATACTTCACCAAAGTTCTTAAAGTGGCATTTGCAAAAGAGAAGTCTATTGAGGTAGTCCATACACCAATTAAAATAAAATTAATTAGAGACCTTCTCCAAAAGAGTCCTTTGATATGTCATATTGATGACAATGTTTTAGGAGATTATTCCCATTCCTCTCACTTTATAATATTGGAAAATGCCACTAAAAATACAATTTCTATAATTGATCCCTGGATGGGCACGAGGAAAAGAATAAGTGACAAGACTCTAATACAAGGAATACATGATTTAAAGACTCAGGTTAAAATGTGCCCTCTACTTTTTTCTATTGATTTGTAGAATTAGATTTTTCGTATACAATCCTCATAAATTAATTCTGTATAGCAATCAGTTTGTAGCAGTACCTTTAATCTACAATTTTTATGAAAGTATTTTTGATTCGTCATGGTGAATCTGAAGGTAATGCGAAAGAGATTCATCAAAGTGATGATATATCACTCTCTGACATGGGCAAGAACCAAGCTCATAAACTAGGAAAGCGTTTACAAAATCTTGGCATTGAGGTCCTGCTCGCGAGCCCTATAATTCGGACACAAGAGTCTGCGGGAATTATCAATGAATATTTGAAAGTACCATTGATATATGATCCACGACTACGAGAAATTCGTCGACCATCAGAAATTGTTGGCAGGCCTCTAAACGATCCAGAAGTCATGAAAATAAAAGAACTCATCAAAGAAAGTCATCATACCCAATATCATTACTCTGATGAAGAAAACTTTTTTGATCTTCGCACCCGTGTGCAAGAATTCTTACAGGAGTTAAATACCCGAGATGAATCGGTGGTTGCTATCGTTACTCATGGAATTACTATGCGCATGATCATGGCTGAAATGTTTCTTGGAATAGACTTTACTCATGAGCTTTTTCACAAGATTGCCAGTTTCTTTTTTGTCACCAATACTGGCGTTACTATATGTGAACATCAAGACAAAGTGTGGCATCTTTTGAGCTGGAATGATCATGGTCATTTACATTGCTAACTAGTTGGGGAGCCAGTTTTTATACAGAAGCTATGAATCTGTGGAACAACTTCTTGGCCATTAGGCTTGTAGCACTATCTTCTTGGTAGATGAGATAACTCGGGCTTTCTTGCCATTTGGTATGACAATTTGAGGGTCAGTATGACCAAAATCTAGATTTTGGATTACAGGAATATATTTATTATATTGACGAACGACCTTGAGAACGGTTTCCCTCTGGTTTTTGCGATATGCTGCTTTTACTTGTGGACTATTTTGCTTGTTAAATTCCCATGCTTTAGGACGACCGACCAGTACTGCTTGGAACTTATCAAACCATCCGCGTTCACCAAATCCTGTAAGCAGATATTCAATAATCCAATGTTCAGGTATATCCTCTGCGGTCTCAAGAAAAAGTATGGTATTTTCTAAGTCGTCATTTTGGGGTAGATATTTCCCTGTAGCAGCTTGTACTATAAGACTCTCAACACATCCTCCCCAGAGTATGCCCTCTGTATCACTGTCACCATCCCAGATTAATCCATCATTGCTTTCCATTTTACGCACTTTTAAGAGATTCTCTTTGAGAGACCAATCGAGACCTTCATCGTTATATTGGTTGGATATTTCCAATTCAAAATCTCCATCATCAAATAAAGCATGTTTGAGAAATTTTATTGTCATATCATGCATCCCTCCTTGCATAGCAAACTGTGTCATTATTGATCCTCCATAGTAAGATGGTATACCGAGTCCCCACAAAAAATTGTGCAAATGTGTATTATCACTGAAACCAAAAAAAGGTTTTATATTTTTTAAAAACAGTTGTGGATCAAGGTATTTAATCAACTTAATTTGATCCGAGCCACCAATCGATGTAAATACAGCTTTATTCGCAGGATCAGAAAAAGCGGCGTGAAGATCTCTTGCCCGATCAGCAAGTGTGGATCCCATTGTTCGGGTGGTTGGATATTCAATAGGTACTAAATCAAAAACGGTGCGTAGTCTCTCTAAACCTAAGTCTTGCACCCAGGGAAATAATCCAGGCAGACCCGCTGATGGTGATATCACTGCTACTTGGTCTCTTTTGGAAAGTTTTGGTAATTGTATGAATTTTTTCATACTATATATCATTTATAATGCAGTATTTCCTATTGTGTGACTCTAGACTAAAACTTTTGCCATGAGTTCGCAAGGTGACCAAGAAGGTGATTCGCAAAACGAATTTGCTGTATGTTAAGATGAAGGAAATAGGAAACCAGAATATGTATTATCTCTACATGCTTACGTGTGCCGACAAGACTTTGTACACCGGGATTACGGTTGATTTGGATCGTAGGATAGGTGAGCATAATCACTCTCTCCTGGGAGCAAAATATACGAAAGCACGTCGGCCAGTTGAACTGGTGTATTCCAAGAAGTTTCGCAGTCGATCTGCAGCTGCCAAAGCAGAAAGTCGGATAAAACGGCTTTCCCGAGAAGAAAAATTGGCATTAATAACGTTGTCCAATGCTTGAAGATTTAATTGTTATTGCTACCAAAAATATTAGAGATATTTTGGATTTATCAATTAAATTCGAGCACGGCAACAAAGCATTGGTGATCTATGATACGAACAATGGTCTGACCAATATCCTGATAGCTGCATACCGCCAAGCTTTGCCAGAGGCTAAATTTGTTGATTTTGATACTGTTGATAAGCAAATAATTATGGCTGAGTTCGCTAAGCTGCAGCCTGATGATTTGGTCGTGATGGTGCAAAGTTCCAACTTTAGGCTGGATGATTTTCGTATTCGTATTCATTTGTTTTCGAAGAAATTGAAAGTGATTGAGCACATGCATCTGTATCGCAATGATCCATCAGTCTGGGATGTATATGTACATGCTTTGGAGTATGACACAGATTGGCTGCATACAGTCTCCGCAAAAGTAAAACAACAATTACAGACTGCCCAGGAGTTCAAAATTGTTTCTCTCGACCGTGAGTTGATCGTCACTGGTGGACTCGAAATCCCGAAGCTCAATATCGGTGACTATACGGGTATGCAAAATATCGGCGGCACTTTTCCGATTGGAGAATTATTTACTGAAGCTAAAGACTTTGCCAGCATGCATGGGTCTTTTTATGTCTATGCATTTGCGGGTCAGGACTTTTCGATCAGTATGCATGAGCCTTTTCGGGTGGATGTGGAACAAGGTTTAGTCGTTGGTTTTGGTGACAATGCACCATCCGGATTCATAGAGATCTTGGAACTGGTCAAAAGTTTTGAACGACCTCTCATTCGTGAAATTGGCTTTGGGCTTAATCGTGCCATTACCAGAGAGCGCTATTTGGCTGATATTACTGCTTTTGAACGTATTCATGGTATGCATGTGTCTCTGGGTGAGAAGCATAGTGTATTCAAGAAGCCCGGCATCAAGACCAATAAATCCAAGTTTCATGTCGATCTCTTTCCCGTCGTAGACTCTGCGGGTGCTGATGGGAAGATGATTTTCGCCGATGGCCAGTACGTTTTATAATTTTGAGAAATTATATTGCTTGAGCCGCTGTTTTTTGTTTGCTGCGAATGAATAAAATGCTGCAAACAGCAATAATAAGCAAATATATCGCGGGATAAAAGTATGGAGAAACTGAAAAAGTGCCGGGATTTACTCTGAGATATGAATTGATTAATCGAAAGAGTGAAAATCCCATCAAGAATATTAGCATTGTCATGCCTTCCGGAGTTTTCTTTTTGAGCAGGGTGAAAGCTATGGCGCTGAGTGAGAATGCTGCTACAAGTTCATACAACTGGGTGGGATGAACCCCATCCACCTCGAGGAAACTCCCTCCATTTGATAATTGGTAGAGATGCGCAGGACTTAAAAAAGGGAAATGTACACCCCAGGGAAGATCGGTTTCCTTGCCAAAACAACAGCCATTCATGAAACAGCCTATACGCATGATGCCTATGCCGATACCCAGAAATGGGATAAGTGTGTCGCCCAGTTTAAATATATTGAGACGCAAGAAATGACAAGAAATAAGTCCACTGATGATGGCCATAGCAATGCCTCCATAGAGAGAAAATCCTGATGCGTCGAATGCAAAAAGTTTAGCCGGATTTTCCCAGTATGCTGGAAAGTTCACCAATGCATTGAGCAAACGTGCTCCCACCACTGACGAGACGAGCATCACGAGCATTATGATGGTAACTTTTTTACGATCAAACCCTCTTCTAGCTGCAAATATTATGCCGCCAATAACTACGGTGGCTAATGCAAGGAAGAAAAAGATGGTGTATGGCCCGATGGTAAAAGCCTGATCAAAAAGTGAAAAATGAATACGAAACGGATTCATAGAATTTATTGTGCAGGTGCTGGAGGTGGGGGAGGAGGTGGTACGGGTTTTGAGACATTAGCATCCGCGACTGCTTTTATCCCTCCGCCAAAATAATCTATAGTCATGGGTCCGGAAGCTTTGAAGGATCCGTTTTCTTCTACGATATTCATATTCAAGTTCATGTTGATACCTTCTTCAGTTCTCTTGAGATCAGCTTTGATTGTGCCGTCTTCATATGTAAAAGGTATTACTTCCGATTTACCGTCAGACATTATGAGCGTCATGTTTCCTCCACTTTCACTCGTAGGGGAGAGTGATATTTTCATCGTCTGTTTTTTACCTTTTTGTTTCTCGAGTTCGTCTATATCACATCCTTCTTCCTCCATTTGTGTTCTGAGTTCTTCATTGACCTCAACGGTATTTAAAGTAAATTCTCCAGCATCCCATTCACCAGTAAGTTGTTCTAATGCGGGAGCGGTAACGACGCCAGGAATAATGCCTTTGTCGACATAGTTTTTAATAGTCTCCTTAATGAGGTCACTTACTTTGTTTTCTATGAGATTGTCAAAGTATTCAGTCGCACTTTTGCCCAGGACATTGAGTACGGCCTCTTTGAGCCCTGATATACTGTTTGTAAATTGCTGTTTCACAAATTGTTCAAATGCCTCTTTGGCTTCGCCGGTGAGATTGGAAGTAACGGTTTTACCAGCCTCTTTGAGTAAGCGAATAAATTCCTGATCGAGACTTTTCCCTGTTTCAATCAGCTCTTTTCCTAAGATTTCTTTCATCTCGATACCGAGTGAATTACTGATGAGTTTATTTATTTCTGCTGGGGTCAATTTGGTTTTTGACAGCAGTTCTGCTGACAATCCTTTGAGGGTTTTAATATCGGCATTATTGATCATTTTCCCCAAGAAATTGATGCCTTTTTTCCCGAATAGAGAAACTCCCTCTTTGGCACCTTTCAAGAATTGTGAACCGCTGACAATGACTTTGGACCCTCCGATAAATGAAAGCCCAATATCGAGACTTCCTTCGATGATTTCACCGGTGGTAGCCTGAGTGTCAGCAACTCTGCTGATACCTTTTCCCATGCTTGTAAACATATTGACTGTAATTTTCCCGGCATGACCAGCGAGCCAACTTGTCCAGCCTTTGCCAAGTGTTTTTTCCACAGCACCTGAAGCTATGTCACCACCAAGTTTTTCTGCATTTTCAAAGTAT
>MEWR01000009.1:0-4344 GCA_001773455.1 Candidatus Abawacabacteria bacterium RBG_16_42_10 | reverse complement strand
TGCCTTCTTTGTAATTTTTGCCAATTTGACGGAAATTATTGTCTATTTCGTCAGTGATATCTCGTATAGAATTGCCATTGGCAGCTCCATAAATAACATCACCGGCGGATTTTGTTGTAGCAGCCAATGTATCAAGAGTAACACCGGTTAATTGTTTTGCACCATTGTATGTCGCTTTGGTACCCTCCCAACCAAATTTCGCCAAAGTTTTCGTCCCACTCCATGTTTTCTGACCTGCGGTTGAGAGCATATCATAGGCACTTTCCAGATATCCACGCTCTTCATCTGCGTATGCGTAAGGGATAAGACCATTGTCGGTCGTTTCCAATGTTATTAATTCCTGTGTATTGACATCGCCTAATTGCTCTTTTACTTGTGCTGTAAAATCTTCATAGTAATCGGCTAATTCTTTGATGAATTCAATATCTTCACTGGTAAGCCCCTCTTTTGGAGATAATGTGGTCAACGATGACTGTAGTTGCGTCATTTCTTTCTCTATTTCTTGCACTGATGCTAAACCGATATTGTATTCCGCACTATTAATCCTTTTCAACATGATATCGAGATCGAGAGCTTGCTGCTGAAGGGTAATAAGTTTTGTACTGAGTGCATCGACAATTGACGCTACTTCACGGTCGATCTGCATACCGATGGATTTCATGCTGTCATTACTCGATGCTTGTAAAGCAGTCTGTAGATTGAGTAAACCGCCGATAGTTTGGGCTGTATCGAGAGTGAGAAGTTGAACATTTTCGAGAGAAAGTGCCACTTTTTGATATTGAAGCAATGCTTTTGCTGCTTCGTTTTCTGTGGCTTCACCAATGCTTGAAAAGTGGAGAAAATTAAGCGTATATGTTGCCTCTGGTTCTATAATGCTCTTGGTGATTTCTTTTGCTTGCTTTGCCAGCTTTTTATCTTGCTCCAAGCTTTGGCCAAGATAGCCGATATACATATCTTTGAGTTTTTTTAACTCTCCTGCGTAATTTTGCGCATTTGTCTCTACAGTTTCTGCAGTTCTGGTGACTTCCCCAACAAATGCTGTCTTTAAGTCTTGGAATTTTTTGAGTCCAGGCTGCACGTAGGAGGCCTCACCAATGTAGAGAGGTCCCGCCTGGGCGATGGTCTCGAACATGTCATTTTCCGTCAGACTTTTTATTTGTTCTTCAGAATACTCATAGTCCATAGTGAAAGGATGAGCGAGAATGTCCTCGAGGGACGTGCCTTGCGCTTGTTGATCCGGGGGTGGAGTTTCTGATCCACACGCTGATATCATGGTGCTGAGTGAGAGCACCAACAATTTTGCAAAAAGTTTTTTCATGAGTTTGAAAATATATCAACCGTCAGTATCACATATCATGATAAAACCCACAAATGTATCATTTATAGTCATGATCATAGCGGAATTTTATTTTTTTCGTTGATCGGAAGAGGAGATGATGACCGAAAGCCCAAAGCAATTTCGCGACTGATCTGATTTTCCCCTCACTGTACACTCTCCTCATATCGAAGATAAATGGCTCCTTCACTACGGCGAATTTTGCGTGATCTTTGGCTTTAGTCACGTAACGAGAGTCTTCACCATAGTACATGTCGATATCGAAACCTCCTATCATCATATGCACTTCTTTTTTTGCGATGATCGCAGCTCCCAAGGCTATGGGGCGCGAGGTGTGTTGCAACATCAGCATAAAAACATTGAACACCCACAAAAGAAATTTATTCGATACAGTAGGTATATTTGGTCTAGCACAACATGAAGCGGCCTCCAAGCTTTTAGCTTCCATTTCTGTAATGGTTCTCTCAAGGAACTTTGGACCAACTTGTGAATCAGCATCCAGAAAAACTAAATATTCTCCTGTAGCCACAGAAGCTCCTTTGTTTCTGGCATGACTAACACCCTTTATATGTTGCTGTTCCAACTTCACTTGAGGATGTTTTTTTGTTAGTTCCTGCACAATAAAATATGTGCCATCAGAACTGACGTTATCGACAACGATAATCTCATATTCTCCCGGATATGTACGTGTACCATTAAGAGCTGATTTTACTCCACGTTCGATACACTTTTCTTCATTGTAAGCTGGGATAATAACGCTTACTTTTGGCATCTTCATCGGATCTAGATGCTCCTGATTTTTGTTGCTTCCCATGGTGTTATTTTGGATTGCACTTCGGATTATAATAACTTCTCATTTGATTGTCATGGGGGCCTTGCCTCTGATCGGTTATTGTCAGGTAGTGATCAATCCAAAGTTGTCAAAACTGAAACAGAAGTTTGCACGCTTCTGAAAGAACACGAAGAGTAATTATTTGTCTCCGTCTTTTCCCCCTTTAAGTATGTCAATCACTTTTTGAAAGGCGCTTTTTCCGGTGTCTCTATCCTTTTCTTCATCTTCTGCAGAAGGGACATTCCCTACAAATGAATATGCACCACTGGGTCTTTTTTGCGAAGGAACAGGTTTAGCTGTCCCAGCCAAAGCTGCGTCAGCCTCCTCAGGCTTCACAATCTTAAATTGTAATGTAGGCTCTACTTCCTCGCCATCAGCACGACGGCGACCTCGATCAAGAATTCCTTGTGCTTCACGAGCATGCTCTATGGCTGCTTGGGCATTTTCAGAAATTCCCGCTATGTCTTGGGCGACAACTGAATCGGATACTGTAGTACTAGGTCTTACAGCAGCAAAAGAAGTACTTGGTCGTCTACGTACCTCACGAGTTCCCTGCGGTGGCATAGGTGTAGAACGTTCGACGACGCCTGATTCAGGAGTCTCTAATGTTCCTTGAACATCATCACGAGTTTGAGCCGCTATGGAAGCAGCTCTCTTGAAGTGTTTTGCACCGGCAGAAGCTCCTTCGATAGGACCTGTTGGTTCATCTTTGCGCTCTTCAGGAGGAAGTTGAATGCCGGGATTAGTTTTTTCTGTCATATATTATTGTTAACGTAATTTGTCATTTCTTTGTTACAGAGAAAATGTATAATAATGTCTTTTTAGTGATTTGTCTATACCTGAAGCACTTATAATATCAATGAGCTCAGGATATCAGTATATGATTTCTCCAGTTATAAAACAATTATGATTCACATACGATTGGCGGTCCCAGAAGATTTTGACCAAATATGTGCACTGTTCAATGAAAGTCATGCTCTGCATCATCAAGCTCTTCCCCACTTTTTTCAGGATAGTACTTATATTGTGTATGAGAAAAATATCTTTGATGCCGCCTTTGCTCAAAAGAGCGAAGTAATTTTTATCGCTGAAGAAGGAGAGAAGTTACTCGGTGCAGTTCATGCCGAGATTCATGAAAGTAAAAATCCTGCACACCAAGGAGCAAAAGTACTGACCAAAAGAAAATTTGGTTTTGTGCATACCCTGGTCGTCGCTGCTGCCTCACGTGAGCATGGCATTGGTAAAGAGTTGCTGATGAAGGTTGAAGATTGGTTCAAGGAACGTGGCATTGATGAAATAGAAATTGAAGCGTGGTCATTCAATGAAAGAGCTGAAAATTTTTACAAAAAAGCTGGTTACGAACCACTTAATCTGCGTCTGTACAAGAAATTGTCCTGAGTATGCCTCGGAAAAAGCTCTATCGTTTGCAAACTGTCAAAGATCTTTCACATGTGTTGGAGTTTGCACCTGGATTAAAAGGTGCTTGGAATACAGTTTTCCATAATGATCATGAGATTGTTTTGGAGTTGGGATGTGGCCGAGGAGAACTATCAGTGGGACTGACACAACTATTTCCTGATAAAAATTTTATCGGTATCGACAAGAAAGCCGATCGCCTATGGTTTGGTGGTAAAGCTTCAGAAGAGCAAAATTTGGAGAATGTCCGCTTTTTGCGTTTGCCTATTGAGAAGATTGATGAGTGTTTTACTCAAGGCGAAGTCAGTGAAATTTGGGTCACTTTTCCTGATCCTTTTTTGCGCCGACGCGATGAGAAGAGAAGACTACTTTCGCCTCGCTTTTTAGATCTGTACCGAAAAGTACTGAAGTCCAGAGCATTGATTCACCTCAAAACTGATTCAGAGACTTTTTTTACCTATGCGCTCACACTTTTGGACAAACAAAAAATTGTGCCAGAACAAGTAATCAGAGATATATATCAGCATGATGTAATTAAATTAGACCCAGTGTTTTCGCTGCAGACCACCTATGAGAAGCAGCATTTGGCTAAGGGTAAACAGATTTTCTATCTTCAGTTCAGGATGTATTAACTCAATAGAAAACCTGACTATAGGAGAGATGCATAACCTCAGATACATATTGGTCTGCATGAGGCCCTAGGCCTATGGCATTCTTTCATCACATTCATTGCAGATATACGGGGATACGAGGTTTTAAG
>MEWR01000008.1:179971-180252 GCA_001773455.1 Candidatus Abawacabacteria bacterium RBG_16_42_10 | reverse complement strand
GTAATTTTTATGATTTCTATCCAGCACTAACACTTTTTTCCCGCACAACAGACTGTAAACCTCAGGAATATTTTCACCCCGAACTTGATCCTTTTCACCCACTACTTCCTCACTTTTCAATAGAGTTTCCTCCAAGGGAATAATTTTCACTTTTGACGGTGGTGGAGGAGCAACTTTCGGTCCGATAATAGGAGCCGGACCGCGCATAATGTGCTTCTTTACTTTCCCAGCCGGCACATTATTTTCAGTCTGATGCACAACTGATTCCGCTTTCGGTGATA
>MEWR01000008.1:171160-179923 GCA_001773455.1 Candidatus Abawacabacteria bacterium RBG_16_42_10 | reverse complement strand
TTTCTTTTTTTGAAGTTTCAGGTTTTACCGCCTTTTTCTCGGCCTCAACTTTCCATGCCAAACGATAGGCAGCTTTTTTATCATAATGATCACGATTGTCTTTCTCACGAATGGTGTGTTGTTGAAGAACAATACCCAATGTTCGTAATTCACCGTCCAGAATTCGCAAATTAGCGGCAACAGTATTGATATCAGTCTTCAAAAACACAGCCAACTCTGATGCTGAGACAATATCTTTTTGGTCAGACGATTTAGCTACCGCAAGAGCCAATCTATAGCGAGTTTCACTATTACTAAATTTCCTGGCAGTTTTCTCACGAACAAAATCAGTAAATCTTGGCTTCCCAGGAACCTCGGGCAATGGATCAGGTTTGATGGCATCCTCAACCACTTCCATGACAAGTTCTAATTTTTCCATGGTTAACCGAATCTTGTCTCGAAGTACCTCTGGAGGACTCTTTCTGCTTCGAAGAATACGGATGACATCTTTCCTACTACTGTCGCGAGTGAAAATCTCGGTAGCTTTGAGTATTCCATTCAGACCATTAAGCAATCGATAGGTACTTTGTTGAGTTTCCAGTTCATTCGCAAGTTGTTCATTTCCCCCTTCTAAGAGAGCCTGACGAGTGGCATCCCTTACACCCTTGGCAGTAATACCTTTTGCGTTGACCTGTGTAGGTTTTTCCTTATGCAAATTATCCAACAAAATACGTGCAACCCTCGCCAGAGAAAATTTATCACCGAGCTTTCTTTTTGTATTAGCCAAGTGAAACAATTCCGATGTAGGCACCTGATCTCTGACCACCATTGCCTGTATCTCCTCAGGCAATTCGAGCAATTTCAAATGGTTATAAACAGTCTGATCAGAAATAGCCAACCTCTCGGCAACCTCTTGTATAGGCGAAGCAATCCCTCTTGCTCTCTTGAATTCAACAAGTCTCTTATATGCAACTGCTCTTTCCATGGGATTGTGCGGGTCTCGTCCCTCATTGATAATTAATGCATCTTCAAACAATTCTTCTAATGTTAACACTGAGCTGATTTCTCCCTTCACAGTTTCGTAGGGAACACTTTGCGCCACTCGAAAACGTCGTTCCCCATCTTTCAAAAATAATCGAATATTACCAGTGGATTGTTCCTCATAGGGGGCTAATTCGACTGGAACTTTTTGACCTTTAGCACGCATACTCACTTCTAATTCTCTCAATTTATCGGCTCGAAAATAAGATCTTGGCTGATCGGGATTGGGAGTAATTAATTTACGGGGAACTCGCCATAGTGTTTCCTCCAGATCCGGGATTCTTATCAATTGACCGCCACCAGGAAGATTGGGAATTTCCTCACCTTTATCAGTAATTTTGCATCTATTCAGCGTCGCCTGAGTAAGCTCTTTCAATGGCCCCACGGTTTCCCTACCTTCTACAAAATGATCCATATATTTCCTAAAGGTTCGACCATAACATAAAAATTTTCCTGAGACAAAATTTATGCTACATTATCATCTTTACTACTTTAACCCTCACTTCAATGTCAGAATTAGAATCTCCCCGCCCTACGTTTTATGAAAAACTCCAAGGTCAATGGGATCAGCTGAACTTCCTTTGTGTTGGACTCGATTCCGACTATGGAAAGATTCCGGAGGCATACAAACTAAACTCTGGTGGATTGTCCCCAAGTAGCGCAGAAGAAACAATATTCACATTTAATCGTGACATCATTGAGGTAACTCACGATCTTGTGGGTATGTGGAAACCCAATCTCGCCTTCTATGAGAAAAGAGGTGAAGAAGGTCGCCGCGCTCTCAATAGAACCATTCGTTATATCAGAGATAATCACCCAGAAGTTGTCATCATCCTCGATGCCAAACGTGGAGATATTGCTAACACCAATGAAGGTTATGTCTTAAGTGACTTTGAAGAATACGACGCCGATGCAGTCACTATTCACTCGTATCTCGGACCTGAAGCAATGAAGCCTTTTTTAGATCGCAAAGACAAAGGCACTATTGTTTTGGTAAAAACTTCCAATCCCGGTTCAGGTCGTTACCAAAATTTACGAGTCTGGGGAAAGAATCGGTTGGTCTACGAAGATATTGCTCATGACGTTCGCGATCGTTGGAATGTGAATCAAAATTGTGGAGTAGTGGTCGGTGCTACTTATCCCAGAGAATTAGCAAAAGTACGTAAAATAGTTGGTCGAATGCCAATCTTGATCCCCGGCATTGGCACCCAAGGCGGAGATCTCGCTCAATCTATTGCTGCTGGACGAGACGATCGTGATCAGGGCATGATTATCAATAATTCCAGTGCCGTCATTTTCCCCAAATTAAAAGAAGGACAACACTTTAAAGATGCCGTACGCAGTGCAGCTTTGCAAACGCGCAATGGCATTCATTCTGCTTTGGAGAGACCAGTCATAGTACAAGTTGGCGTAGATTTACAAAAACATCCTGAAGGCTTAACTGAAACTCAAGAAGCACTCTTGCTGGATATTTTTGATAAGAAAATGTTTAGGATCGACCTCGAAAAAGGTTTCCGACTGAAATTTCATAAGGAACATCCTGAATTTCCTGAGGCACCACTTTCACCTCTTTATATCAACTTAAGAGGTTTACGTGCACACCCCGAAGCAAAATTAAGAACCGTAGAAGTGTTAGCGGAAATGTTGGAAAGTTCAGGAGTTCAATATGACTTACTTGCTGACATACCTACTGCAGCTACTCCTCTCATTTCTTCACTTTCTGACATGCTTGGTACCCCTATGATCACTCCCCGTGGAGATAAAAAAGGTTATGGTAGTGGAGATAATATCGACGGCTTTGATGCAGAATTGCATGCAGGAAAAACTGCGATCTTATTTGATGACTTAGCTACCGATGGAGGTTCCAAAATTACTCCAGCCAAAGCCTTACGCTCGGTCGGCATGAATGTTGATCATGTATTTATTTTGGTCGATCGTGAACAAGGTGCCGAAGAGCAACTGGCAAAAGAAGGTCTGACACTACACTCTGCATTCAAGTTGAAGGCCATGGTTGATTTTTATGTACGTTCAGGAAGAATTACCACTGAAGAATATGATGTATTCCAATCAAAGATGGCCACACTTACCGCATTTATCGATAATGTAAATAAACATCCGGAAGGATTTACGGAGGAAGAAGAGACACATCTGTTAAGTGTTTTTAGCGCCCTCAGATATCCAATTTGCATGGTACTCGATCCCAATCCAGAATCTGACAGACCAGCAACTATCACCAATCTCAGAGAACTTTGTGATGATTTCCTTTCTGACTTAAAAGCTGATGCCATTGTTTCCAAAACATCATCACGTTCAAACGCTCAAGAAATGAAAAGGGTTTTAGATTTCTACAAGCGCTCAAACAAGATTGAGGACATGGATCATTACCGTTTAGTACAAGCAGCAGGGGAACTCGACTAAAGCGAGATTTAATTTGGCCAAAAAGAAGAGACTGTTCTAAGATGGGACAGTCTCTTTTAGTTTTCTCATTCTTATCCTTATCATTCGCGAAGCGCGCGCCACCCTCCCTCCCTGGGGTCGCCTCAGGCGACCACCCCAAAGGTAAGCCTAGCAAAACAATTATGAAAAAAATCTTGTTGAAGTTTCGACAAATCCCCCGTACAGTTTACATTTTGGGCTTCGTAAGTCTGTTCAACGACATTGCTTCGGAAATGCTCTATCCAGTCATGCCTATATTCCTAACGGATGTTTTGCATGCACCTGTGTATGTCGTTGGTATTATCGAAGGAGTGGCCGAAGGCACGTCAGCATTATTCAAAACTTGGTTTGGCTATCTCTCTGATAAATTACAACGTCGTAAACCTTTCGTGGTTGCTGGTTATGCTTCATCAGCCATCGCTAAAATCATTATCGCTTTAGCTCAGACCTGGCCATTTGTTTTCTTGGGAAGATTTGTTGATCGTTTCGGTAAGGGACTGCGCACCGGTGCTCGCGACGCTTTACTTCTCGAACAAGCAGACGAAACAAACAAAGGTTTAATATTTGGTCTTCATCGTTCCATGGATTCTGCAGGTGCAGTATTGGGGCCACTGATTGCTTTGATACTTTTGCAAGCATTCCCAGACAATATTCGGATGGTACTCTACATTGCCGCCATCCCTTCTGTTTTTGCACTCCTTTTATTTTTCTTCATCAAAGAAAGCAAAAAACACATACTTACCAGTAAAGGCCCACTGAAAATTTCTTTTCGTGATTTCCCGCGACATTTCATCATCTTCTTGCTAGGTATGGCTTTATTCTCACTGGGAAACAGTTCCGACACATTTCTGATCTTAAGGAGTAAAGATTTGGGACTAAGTTTATCTTTGGTCATCTTGGTCTATATCTTTTACAATCTTGTTTATACTCTTCTCTCCACACCTGCTGGCTATATCTCCGATAAAATCGGTTCTCGAAAAATCTTTTTAACAGGAATCGTTATCTATGCACTGGTACACTTAGGCTTTGCTTTTAATACGAACTTGAGTGCTATATGGCTACTCTTTGGTGTGTATGGCATTTACATTGCTTTCACTGACGCTGTATCCAAAGCCTTCATTGGCTCGTTCATTCCTCCCGAAAAATCCGGTACTGCTTATGGATTATTACAAACAGTTACCAGTATTTTTACATTATGTGCTTCAGTTATCGCTGGTGTCTTATGGTCAGCCTTTTCTCCCCAAGTAACATTTCTATTTAGTTCACTTTGCGCCATACTTTCGCTATTATTCTTTTTCTTTTCTAAACCTAAAAATCTGACTCCGTAACTTAGAATTTAGAACTTAGAACCTAGAATTTATTTTTCTTTGCCAAACCCAAGCAAGTGAGTTAGACTGATTTCTTATATTAAATATTAAAAATATTTGTATGGCTATCGAAGTAGAACAAAAGTTTTTACTTTCTCCTGAAGAAAAAGATCGATTATTGGACGGAGCTACCTTTATAAAAGAGCAGGAAATCTGGGATCATTATTTTGATAATGGCCCATACGCCCTAACGAGCACCGATCGTTGGCTACGTAGGCGCGATGGTAGTTGGCAACTAAAAACACCTCACAATTGGCCAAGAACCTCAACTGTTAGACAATATACGGAACTGGAAACTGAAAAAGAAATTCGTGAAGCTCTACAAATCCCGGAAGAAAAAGATTTGGAATATGATCTCCATGCTCGCGGCTTTGAACAATTCGCGATGATCAAAACAATCCGTCAGAAGTATAAAAAAGGTAAATTCGGCCTTGATTTAGACACCGCCAATCTTACTCCCGACCAGCCCAGAAGAGATTTTTATCAAATCGCGGAAATCGAGTTGATGGTGGAAAGTGAAGTAGCTAAACAGGCAGCGATAGATGATATACTAAAATTTGCTCGGGAACATGGCCTTGTCGTCAGACATATTCGGGGCAAGCTGGTTGAATACATCCGTCGTTATCGACCAATTCACTTTAAGGCTCTTATTGACGCCAAAGTTGTCGTTGAAGAACAAGTCCAATAGTGCTGGTGCTAAGTCACGGTGCTTGTAACTTAGAATTTAGAACTTTGAACTTAGAACTTTATTATTCTTCAGATCCACAATGTTCTTCCGGTAGTTTAACTCCCTCTGGGATCGGACACTTCCCTGAGTAAATACAAGATTGTTTCGTAACTTGGGCTAAACCATCACCGATAATCTGTTCATTAGTGTTGCCAAAAAAGAACGCTACCTGATCAAGATCTTTGATTTCATATCCATTAAACGATGTTTGTTTCGGGATTTCTTTTCCACTCACAAACATACGCCCGTTCTCATATACTTTTCCTTCATCAGTTTCCAAAACAGGATAATCTTTCTTTAAGTCATACGTTAAAGTAAAACCAATATTGCTAAAGAAAATTCCCCAAGTCTGATCAGGAGCATGCACATGAGCCACATTGTCATTCATATCATGTAAGTGTGTACGTTTGGTCTGATTTTCCAATTCACACACATCAATGCTTACCATATATTTTTCTTGTGCAAAATTATATTTCTTGCCATCAAGATATACTGCAAAGTCCGCGTGAACATGATATTTCTCAATTTGTTCGACCGGCTGGGAAGGATACAAATACTGATAACCAAAATACCCGCCAAGAGCGAGTAAAATGCCGATTGATAAACCAACGAAAGCTTGTTTCATAAAAAGGATTCATTTATCTTGGTTGCACTATACTTGAAACAAAAACAAAATCCCAACGGGAGCCCTTCGGGCCAAAAACCCTATTCACTACCACTTATCCTATTCACTTCATACATGCATAAGCACATTTTAGTCACCGGCGGTTCTGGCTTCCTAGGCATCAACTTGATTCGGTTCCTACTCAAAAAAGGTTTTAAAATTCGTTCTCTCGACATTGTCCCATTTGATTATCCCGAAAAAGATTCAATCGAGTGGATTGAAGGAGATATTCGCGATGTTCATGTGGTCAATAATGCCATGAAAGATATCGCCATGGTTATTCATACTGCGGCTGCATTACCATTGTACAAACCCAAAGATATCTACAGTACAGACATTGAGGGTACAAAAAATCTTCTTGAGGCAGCATTTAATCATAGTGTCGATAGATTCATCCATGTTTCTTCGACAGCTGTTTATGGTATTCCTGATCATCACCCACTTCGAGAGAATGATCGGTTAGATGGTGTTGGCCCTTACGGCAAAGCCAAGATCGAGGCTGAACATGTTTGTCTTGAGTACCGTGCTCGTGGTATGTGCATCCCTATTGTCCGGCCCAAATCTTTCATCGGCCCAGAACGTCTCGGTGTCTTTGCATTATTTTATGACTGGGCCAAAGATGGCCATGGTTTTCCGATGATTGGCAATGGCAATAATCGCTATCAATTACTGGATGTTGAAGATTTGTGTGAAGCAATCCATCTCTGTATGACCAAAGATAAGGAAACAGTGAATAATACTTTCAATATCGGCGCCAAGGAATTCACAACAATGAGGGAAGATTATCAGGCAGTGTTAGATGAAGCAGGCTTTGGTAAAAAAATCAAAGGTTTTCCTGCTGGACCAATGATTTGGATACTGAGAGTGTTAGAATTCCTTCATCTGTCCCCTCTCTATAAATGGGTATATGAAACCGCCTCCAAAGATTCTTTTGTTTCGATAGAAAAAGCAGAAAAGCAATTAGGATTTAAGCCCAAGTATTCCAATAAACAGGCATTAGTTCGCAATTATCACTGGTATTTAGACAATCTTGATAAATTCAGTGGCAAGTCAGGAATATCCCACCGTGTACCATGGAAACAAGGCATATTAAAAGTGGCAAAAAAGTTTTTTTGACAAGACGATCTCCGAAATTTCTGTGCATGAAGAAATTTTTTTGTTAGACTGAATTGGCATTTTAACTTCACATTATGCCACTATCACTCAAGTTTCAGGGACCAATGCTGACCGATAATGAGATTTATCTCTTTGCCGTTCACACCATTTTCATGGCAATTGCGGTAATAGGTGCAATATTGCTCATTATCTGGATGACAAAAAACCTCAAACCCAAACAATTATTAACGTGGGTAACTATTTTCATTGTTGTTGGTTTGCTTGGAAGTTTTGTGACTTTTCGTCAGGAAATGGATTTCTTTACCAAGGCAGTTTGGGGAGGTAGTGTAAGTGGTACGTGGTCTGCTCCTAATCAATAATGACAGTTTTGCAGTTTTAACTATTCGTACATCTTGCTTGATTGTCGAGGCAGGATGTACTTTTAATAAGATTACACAAAGCCCCTAGTTTTATGAAAAAAGTCTGTTTAACACTCTGTATCATCCTTTTGCTTTCCGCCTGCAGTTCAGGTATAGAAAATATTAAGAATAACAATATCGTTTTCGAGCGAGTTAATTTTGATAATCCCAGTGAAAAAGAATTGAAATTTATCCTTAAGAATGATGATGGCTCTTATATCTTTGATGAGGATCTGGAAATCACCCATGAAAAGAAAATCCATTTCATCGTTACCAAAGATGATCTCGCTCACTTTCAACACGTACATCCTGAACCCGATGATCAGTTTTGGAAGGTCAAAGTAAATTTTCCAGAAGCAGGTATATACAATGTATACACCGATTTTGAGCCAAAAGATCAACCAGTCAGGACTTTATTCATTACAATTACCATTGGCGATGCCAAGCCAGATAAGAACTATCCCAGCATCAGCACTGACAATATATCCATGCAGGATGGCATTACAGCGTCTCTCGAACTAGATCACCAGGAGGTAGATAGAAATAACACTTTACAATTCCTGCTCCAGAAAGATGGGGAAACATTGACTACCCTAAAACCTTATCTTGGTGCCGGTGGCCATGTCGTTATTTTAAAACACAATGAACCAGAACTCTATTTGCACGTTCACCCAGTTGGTAATACAAAGAATGATGGCAAGTTAAAATTCATGACCAAATTCCCTACTCCCGGGACCTATACTGCCTTTTTACAAGTGAATAATAGCGATATTATTCAAACATTTCCTTTCACATTCATTGTTCAGCCCGGGACTGAAGACCACTCTTCAATGACCACCGAAGAAATGGAATCCCACTCACAATAATTCAACTTAGAATTTAGAATCCTTCGATACACTCAGGACATGCTTTAAACTTAGAACTATGTTCACCTGCCCAATGCATCCAGAAATCGTCCGTGACCAACCAGGTTTATGCCCTGAATGCGGGATGAGTCTTGTACCAATAAAAGCAGAATCAGGGCATGAGCATCAT
>MEWR01000008.1:165379-171148 GCA_001773455.1 Candidatus Abawacabacteria bacterium RBG_16_42_10 | reverse complement strand
CATGCCGGTCATAGCTTAAAGATGTTTGCTCGTAAGTTTTGGATGAGTTTGCTTTTGACCATCCCTGTTGTGCTGTACTCAGATTTGCCAAATGTTATCTTCGGCTGGCAAGCGCCACTATTTCTGGGTTCACAGTACCTATCAGTAGTCTTTGGTTCTCTCGTCTTTTTTTATGGCGGTTGGATATTTATTACCGGTGCATGGCGAGAGTTGCAAGCAAAACTGCCGGGTATGATGACACTGATTGCCCTGGCAATTTCCGCTGCTTATCTTTTCAGTCTCTATGCCACTTTTTCCGGCATCGGTGGGACACTTTTTTGGGAACTGACGACACTGATCACCATCATGTTACTCGGGCATTATTTGGAAATGCGTGCAGTGCAGGGCGCTCAAGGAGCATTAAAAGAGCTTTCTAAGCTTTTACCAGACACAGCCGAAGTGATCACTGGGAAAACAACCAAGATAATCCCTTTGGGGGCATTGAAAGTTGATGACATTGTTCTCGTCCGACCAGGAGGGAAGATCCCTGCTGATGGCCGTATCAGTGAGGGTAAATCCGATGTGAATGAGTCAATGATTACCGGCGAATCAAAACCAGTGAAAAAAAAGAGTAATGATGAAGTCATTGCTGGCACCATCAATGGCGATGGCATGCTCCAAATTCAAGTAACTAAAATCGGTAAAAATACTTTTCTTGCAGGCGTACAACGCCTGATTGCTGAAGCCCAAGCTTCTAAGTCTCGACTCCAAATTCTTTCCGATCGAGCTGCTTTTTATCTTACTATCATTGCTATTAGTGTTGGAGGAGTCACATTTGCTTCTTGGATAATAGCCAATGCTGGAACAGTTTTTGCAACGGAACGTCTAGTGGCAGTACTGGTTATTGCCTGTCCTCATGCATTAGGCTTAGCCGTACCACTCGTGGCATCCATTTCTACAACTATGGCAGCACGCAATGGTTTACTGATTAAACAAAGATTAGCTTTGGAAGCTGCTCGTGAAGTTGATGTCATTCTTTTCGATAAGACCGGCACATTAACCAAGGGTGAATATGGCGTTGAAAAAATATGGCAAATCCAAGCAAAAGACGAACAAGAAGTTTTACAATTAGCCGCCTCAGTAGATTCTCATTCAGAACATTTCATCGCCCATGCCATTGTCGAGAAAGCAAAAAAGAAAAACATTTCCCTGATTTCCGTCACAGACTTTGGTCGCATCCCCGGCAAAGGGGTGAAGGCAATGTTAGAGGGTCATGATGTAGCAGTAGGCAGTATCCGTCTTGTGGATGAAGCTCACATAAAACTAGGCGAGCAAATCAAAAAAGACATAGAAAATGAAAGCAAAAAAGGAAAAACGATCATTTTCGTCCTTAAAGACAACAGTCTCATGGGAGCTTTGGCACTGGGAGATATTATTCGTGAAGAATCCCGGGAAGCTATTAAGCAATTACAAGCAGAGCACATAAAAGTAGCAATGATCACAGGTGATAGTGATGAAGTTGCCCAGTGGGTGGCTACTGAACTGCATATCGATGAATATTTTGCCAAAGTCCTTCCTGATGAGAAGTCAGCCAAGGTAAAGATTCTCCAAGCAAAAGGTCAAAAAGTGGCCATGGTTGGCGACGGTGTGAATGATGCACCCGCTCTTACTCAAGCTGATTTGGGGATCGCTATCGGTGCCGGTACCAATGTTGCTATTGAGTCAGCAGGAATAATACTCGTAAGAAATGATCCACGTGACATTGTAAAAATCATCAAATTATCTCGTCTGACCTACACCAAAATGATCCAAAATCTCTTTTGGGCAACCGGTTATAATACTATCGCACTCCCTCTCGGAGCTGGGGCTTTGGCTACGTATGGCATCATATTAGAACCAGCTCTAGCAGCGATATTCATGTCACTCAGTACAATCATTGTAGCTATCAATGCTCTTTTACTGAGAAAAAAGACCTTATAGTTCATGCAAAAATTTCCTTGCCAAGTGAAAGCATCTTTCTTATAGTAGTTGAGCTTTTGGCAGGGTAGCTCAGTTGGTTAGAGCGTGGGACTCATAAGCCCGAGGTCGGCGGTTCGACTCCGCCCCCTGCTACCATAAACCATTCGCTTCGCTCAGGTTTATGGCGCAGCCACGAGGTCGCCTGAGGCGACCGAGTCTTATCTTCATTCTCATTTCTTCATCTTCTTCCTCCGCATAGCGTCGCGCCCTTGTAGCTCAGTTGGTAGAGCACGTCCATGGTAAGGACGGGGTCACCAGTTCGAATCTGGTCAAGGGCTCCAAAAACCACTCGCTTCGCTCGGGTATTTGGCACGGCCATAAAATGTTTCTTTCTGGTATAGGATAAATAGTGGTTTATGCGGTGAACTTGAGCGTAGCGAATAGTTCACTGCCAAGTTACCAATTCGCTCAGGTTTATGGCACCGCCTAGATTATTCTCATTGCCTATAGTAGATAGGTATGGTTTATGCAGTGAATCGGAACGAAGTGACTGGTTCACTGCTTCCTTTATCGCCTCAACGTAAACACCGGGATTGATTCGCCTGCTGGTGTAGAGAATTGCAAACTTACTTTCTCATCAGACGCAACTTCACTTTGCATCGGAAAACCATCGACATGGAAAAAGACTTTGTTGTTGATAGTCGGTATTGGTGTAGTCCATTCCGAAGCAACTTGAGGTTGCATAGAATAGGCCGCATTAAGCATATCATCCACTAAACGAACTCCAGTGCTCTCCGGTGGTAATTCTTGCCAGAGAACATTTAAGATTTCCGGATGTAGTCCAGCTAAGTTACAAGCAAAGGTATCAAGAACAGCTTCCACACCACGTCTCGGTTTCATTGTGACACAGTGAAAGTAATCTTTGCTCAAACTATCATATCGTTCCGGGAACTTGATAATTCCCCAAGTAGGGAGAGCAACAGCACCATGGCAAGACATTTCATGTCCATGACGTATCACGTCGATAAAAACTTCCTGCGCTGTTTTTGTTACTTTCCATGGCACACTATAATTTCTAGGTAGACTTTCAAAGATATTAAGTAAATAAGCATCCATACCGCCACCTGCAAAACATACCCATGGATAATCCTCACTTTGGGAATGGAATGATGTTCTTTCTCGAATCAGAGAAAGATTACGAATATGCACACGAGTGATATCCTGTTCATCATCAAAGGCTTTTAAATACCTCACTAGTGCTCTTCCTTGCTGTTTATTTACATGGCCAGAAAGCAAATTCATCGTTCCCCCTGGCGCAATAAATATTGGGTAACGTTGTTTATTTTTGACTTTTATTATTTGTTGCATCGCGTGCAAAAATACTCCCGTACCACCGTCACCAAAAAAAGTGATTCTGGCCATATCACGATGTATATCTAAATCATGAGATAATTGTCTCATTACATTGGCACGGACATCAGCCACATCTTTACCGCTAAAACGAAGCGGTTTGAGTAGTATTACCTCGCCAGTCAGATCAACGACTCTGTCGTGCAAGTCTTGCAAAGACTTACGGCGACTAGAAAAACTCCATCCCCGAGAGTAGTCATCGTTATAATAAATAGCAATTTTTCTCATGCAAATTATCGAGGTGACAAACTAGCATGCCTCGAGCCAAAAATCCACTCAAATAATAGAGTTCGAGCGTGTTCGTAAAGGGCGACGTACCACCGCGTCTCTTGCCAATGTCTCCATAGTCACATGAAGAGAAGGTAGTAAGAGTTCCGTCAATACTTTTCTTACAGACGGTCTTATGTTATGCACTTCTACCTGTTTGCAGATGAATTCGTAACCTTGCCTGATATCAAACCACTGATACTCACCTCTTCCTATGTTGTCGGGAAGTTTCCGGTCGGCTCCGCTAACAAGAAAAAAATGATGCAATTCCTGTGCTTGTTGACGGTTAGATGGAAAATGAATTGCTGTCAAAGGAGCCACCTTAAATTCATCATGCAAATTTAAGTTGTACATTAATTGTTGAATCGAGGTGTATGGTGTAATCCCAGATCCCATATGATTGGCTGGGAAAGTAAACTGCCCACTTGCTAGTTTTCTCATCAATATACGTTCTTTGATTTCATCTACAATCACACAGCGTATTACCTGCGCCAATTCATGAGGAAATAAAATACCTTCTTCTCTTCTTCTCTTAAAATATTTTTCCAGAGATTCCTCTACACCACTCACATACTCTAATGTATGATAATTATCTGCACGCACAAACTGATGATGAACATGACCATTTTCTTTTAGGTGGATCTTGGTTCTCGGCACATAAACAACATAGGTCGGATGAACCATTATCTGGTCATATTTAGGATGATCTACATTCAATATTTCATTGTCACGTGGAGCTACATATACCTCAGATACGTCCACAGTGACCTCCAACTCTTCCCAAATTTCCCTCACAACATTTCTAGCTATTGTATCAGTCCCCAGCATATCAGGCTCTATTTTCCCCGAAAGTTTTTCCCATAGCCCCGGATTTACTTCTTCATCTGGAGATCTCTGTATAACCAACACAGAGCCATCTTCAGGATTTACAAGATTACAATGTACGACATTAATATTGCTTTTCAGCGCAGGAATAACTTTTGTCATAACGGTAGAATGTTTGGGATTATACCTTCTACGACCTGTATCGGCGGGTATATCTTTACTTGCGACTTCCAAACGTGGATCTCTTTTCATAATAAAAATGAGAGAAGTATTTCTAGCATTCTATTATAATTTTGCCAAATTACCAAACAACAAAGAGCATCTATTCTGCAAAAGACTACTTCATCCAATCATCCAAAATACCTTCAGTTTCTTCCAAGGAACAGGGAGGTATGCTAGTAAGGCTCCTACGCCCACGTAATTTACTTATAGTTCTTGCTATCTTTATAATTGATTCACGACAATGTTCAGTTTCTGCAGATTCTTCCTTTCCCAGTCGGCTACAAATTGACAGAAGCAAATCAACTTCAGCTGGCTGCCAAAGATATTCAAATTTTGCTGCTGCTGCACCATGTTCTATTGCGCTTGCGAAATTGGGAACATGAACCAGATAGTAAAAATTCCATACTTTTTCTAATTTTTTGGACGCACGCAGTGTAAAATGTGACGGCAAAACTGCCACGCGTCTGACCTGGCAGCTTCTTGGATTTTGGTCACTGCTTTCATGCACAACTTTATTAGTTAGTTGTGATTGAGACAGGATACGAACAATCCTCTGAATTGCATGATTCAAATGTTCCCAGCTATTTACCGGAGCATAAGGAAATTTGTAGTCCACATTTTGATCGGCAGCTTGTGGCGCCTTGCTCTTCACAAGTAATACTTTTTTTGTCACCGGATCAACAAAAATACAATGTACAGTAAACATTCTTGATGTATTGGCAAGTAATGTACCTCGTAAACGTTGTCGTTCAAATAGTTCGTCAAGAAATTCTCTTATCCCACTTATGTACTCCAACTTTTTATAACTGTCTGCATCTACAAATTTATATGCATCATGTTCTTGCTTTTCTTTTTCAGGAATTACCACAGCTTGTCCCTCCGGATATATGCCCACATAACGAAAGGCAAGGATCGATCGCCCATCTTCACGGAACTTAACATTATTGAACGAAGATATATCATCTGTCCCTTTCTTGAGAGTAATACCTATTTCCTGCTTCAATTCACGTCGTATATCATCCTCCACTCTCAGATCTTCAAGGTGTCCACGCCAATCCAGTTTTCCTCCAGGCAACTCATACTTTCCTGCATTCCTTTCAACTCCCT
>MEWR01000008.1:165020-165370 GCA_001773455.1 Candidatus Abawacabacteria bacterium RBG_16_42_10 | reverse complement strand
TCTCACAACCACAACCTTATCATTTATAAGGCTGCACATGGCAACACTGGCAGCAAGAATATTTTTACCCGAGGGATATTCAGGACTTGCTAGATCTGGTCCATTTTTAGGAAGAGGTGCTTTACTCATGATTTTATAAAGGCTAGGCGTCATGATAACATATTTGACATTTGTGACAAGTGCAGAGAAGCAATTCATTGACGTCAGCGAAAGAAGTTTATAGAGTGTCTTGGCTGTCGCAAAAAATTGGGTCGGTACCGAAGTGGCCAAACGGGGCAGACTGTAAATCTGCTGGCTCACGCCTTCGACGGTTCGAATCCGCCCCGGCCCACCAAAAACCACTCGCTTCG
>MEWR01000008.1:160267-164966 GCA_001773455.1 Candidatus Abawacabacteria bacterium RBG_16_42_10 | reverse complement strand
CAGTGAACTCGACGAAGGAGTAGTTCGCTGCTTTTCACACTCGCTTCGCTCGGGTATTTGGCACAGCCATAGATTGTTTATCTACGCAGATAGAATTCTCAGTGGTTTTTGTTTCACATTGAGAAAAATTTCATAATTCATCATGTATGTTGGAATGAGTATTAACATACAGTTATGTTTTATTTTGTTTATGTACTGCTGAGCATGAAAGACAATAAAATGTATATTGGCTTTTCAACTGATGTTAATAGAAGGCTCAAAGAACACAATAATGGCAAAAACAGGTCAACCTTCAATCGAAGACCACTGAAACTAATTTATTATGAAGCACATACCAACAAAAGTGCTGCATTAAAACGAGAGAACTACTTCAAAACCACCAAGGGTAAAACGATGCTAAGAATCATACTCAAAGATGTTCTTTCTGAATTGTACCCTGGCACTTGATCTATTTCGAAGAATACTCTACAAAATCTGAGGCTTACAAAAGAGAATCTTTCTTAAAAGTCCAAAAGGTTTTCTACAGAAAAAAGCCATTATCAAGAAATATCAAAATTAGTTTGGAGGAGTCGCATAGCGGTCTAGTGCACACGCTTGGAAAGCGTGCAGACCCGCAAGGGTCTCGAGAGTTCGAATCTCTCCTCCTCCGCCAGTATAGTAAAGTAGTACATCTTTAGAGCTGTTTTGACCAAGATTTGGCTTTTTCCAACAAGTAACCGATCATCATGCCTGCAATATCAGTGCCCGTGATCATCTGGCAACGCGGGAAAAAGCAAGGCATATTTACCTCAATAAGGTAATGGTTGCCATTTTTGTCGATCAGGACATCAACACCACCAAACTCCCACCCCAAAGAATGTACCGCTTTCACAGCGGACTCCTCTATCACATCAGTAAATTTCTTCTTGTTAACTTCTAATTCATGACCAACATTAGAGCGAAAATCACCCCTAACACGTTTATATTCAATACTATCAATCACTTTGTTACCCAAAACAATCAACCGAGCATGGTGAACATAATCAATGTACTCTCTTAGAATAAAATCATTATTATCATGAACAAGCAGATAATCAGCTAAAGAAAATAGTGTCTCAGCCGAGTCAACCTTGATAACACCTACACCATGACTCCCACCAGCAGCCTTGATAATTAGAGGAAATCCGTCCAATTGCTCAACATATTTCAATAATAACTTTCTATTATTAGTGAGTGCAAATATTGTCTTGGGTATAGGAATATGAGCTTTAAGATGCAAAATAGAAGATTCAATAACATTAACTGGTTTTTTGACGCCTGTCAGGTAATCGTCATACAAGGAAACACACTTCAGATTGAGTAATAACTTTTCTACAATTATAGATTCTTGCCTGGTTCCAACTCTGTATAGGAGATCATTAGTGCCCAAGTCTACCGATAAACTCATGTCATATTCCTTTCCAACAATCTTTACAAAATTAATATTCCTTTTCTGACAAGCTTCAAATAACAATTTGTTTGTAGTTGGATTTCTGTCATCAGTAATACAATAAAAATTCATAACAGCAATAAGATGCCAATAATTTAGCATAAGACTACTTTGATAACTAGAAATATGTTAGTATTGCCAGAAACAATTCATTGCCTTATGGAAATACCTTCACCAATTCCAAAATCACCAGAAAAACTTTCATTCTATCCCAAACGCCAAGCTGACGCAGTACAAGATAGTATTGATAAAATTGTTGCGCTCAGCACAGGCGTTGAGAGACCACTGCAACTTTCAGAAACTGAGAAAGAACAAGTCCTAACCGAAGAAAATCAATTGGGAGAGAAATTAGAAAAAGTTTTTGATTTGAAAATAAATAATGTGACTTTATATGTGGATTTCTTTCTCACTCCACAAGGCAAAAAGATTATGGAAGAATTATTTCCAGAAGAAGTCATTCCTTCAGACATTCTTGAACTCAAAAAACTCTTATTAAAAAAACAGTCCATATTTGCTGACAAAGACTTTTATAGAAAATATTTCAGCACAACTGTCGGGCAAGAAAAACTCAAAAAACTTTTCAAAGATAAAGTCCCCACTGATGTGGCAGAAATACCTACATTTATTGCTAGCAATGAAAAACAGTTAAAAGGCAAAGCCCTTGATGAATTCAAGGGTGATACTTTGAAGCATTATGACAGTGAAATTGCCAAAAAGCTGGCTGTTAATGCAGATGGTACTCTTAGTATCACTGATGGCAAAATTCCCGACACAATTACTATTGGTTTGAATCCCGATACTGTTCTAAAAAAATATCAGGGCTACCGGGAATTACGCTCTCAAATAAAAAAAGAATTAAATTCTCTCAAAAGCGCTGAAGCCTCCGAATTAAGCAAAGCGCGAACGGAAATTCTGAAAATGTATCTCACCAGAATTAATGAATTAATTGCTGAAAACTACCCAGAGCTTTACTACATAACAAAGAAAGCCCAGCTAATGGGTCCTGAAAATCTTTTGGGTAGCGAGAAACAACTTATAGAGGGACTTGTAGGCAGTAAAAATATTGATAAAAGCCTATCTCGCTTTGATAAACTTATACACGGTGCAGACATAGAAACCACAGGAGAACACCCTCAAGTTTCCACTCAACTCAAAACCACCGCTCAATCAATAAAAGAAGTAAGACAAAAGTTAGCTGTAGTAAACAAGGATGAAAAAATCAGAGAAAAGGGATTAGACCCAGAGAAGCTTAGCTCAGTTATGATCTCGGCTGAGGAAAGACAACAGTGGGGAGAAGAAGTTCTCAAGGCATATGGTATTTTGAGTGAAATGCCAGCATCAGAATTTGACTCACAAAGACCAGGCCCAGCACCAGATAATAATTGGCAATTTGTTATTCGCAGTGATCGCAGCACAATGGCAGTTGATGGCAAACAAAAAGTTATATTTGATGCAGAAAAAACACGTCCCATTGAAAAAGCCCTAGCAGTTGGTATCACCCATGAAATCGAAGGGCACGTTCTTCAGCATCTCAATAAACAACTCTTACCTTTTCGTTTATTCAAAAAAGTTGGTGGAGGTCGGCAAAGTGTTTTTGCTGAAGCTGGCGCAGTCTATAATGAAAGTCTGTTTATCAAGGAAAACTTTGGTTATGATCGTATTCCAGGAGGTGCCTATGTATCAGCCATGGAAGAGCGCTTACGAGGGGGTAATTATTTAAATTGTGTCAAAGCATTTTACGAGGCCAAATTACCAGCCATTACTCACAAGTATACTGACCTGAGTACTCCCCAAGCTAAGAAGGAAATGGAAACACTAAAAGTTGAGGCAATCGATAGAGCCAAAAGACTTTTCCGTGGTGCAGACTTAAACAGTGATGAAAGTCCGAGTAGTTACCTAAGAAGTAGCAAGGATAGTGCCTATCTGGAACAAGATATTGTTACCGATTATCTCGTCGCCAGCAACCTTCAAGCATTAGCATACATCGCCGGTATTAACCTAGACAATGCAGTTACTCTTATGAAATTGGGCATGCTTGATCTCAGTAAAATTCAAACACCAAAATTTGTAGCGAAAGATATCTGGGAAAGAATCAAAGGCCGTTTTGCTTTAGAAGAAGCTTCAGAAGAAACTAAGAGTTAAATAAGTAAAAATATGGTATAATATTATGATATAATTATATATTGATTCTATGGAAGGTCAGTCAGAAAGATTAGAGAAAGAGCAACAAAAACCATCAGCCATAAGTGCTCCTAGCCAAGGACCGGATCTTGATCAAGCAGCTCAAGATATTCATGATGTTTTAAATTCTATACTTATCAGCCCAGAAAGAATAAAAAAATTGGCAGAATTTGCTGAATGGAAAAAACAATTTATAGAAAAGAATAAATACAAACCCGGGGAAGGTGTTGAATTGAGAAAAAAGAAAGAATTAGGAATTGCCACCCCTGAAGAATTGAAAAACCTTGAGGGGGATTATAATCGCGAACTCCCTGAACTGGAGGGCGTAGAGGAGGGTTAGAAAGTCTTGTTATATCCCCTAGTATGGTTTAGTGTCGCTAGGTATATCGAGCGACTATGATTGACCCTGTTTTAGAAATCAAATCTCGGCTTTCTATCGAGGATTTAGTTAAAGACTATGTCCAACTCAAACGCGCTGGCAGAAATCTGAAAGGGCTTTGTCCATTTCACGAGGAGAAAACTCCATCTTTCATGGTCAGTCCCGACAAGGGCATCGCTTATTGTTTTGGTTGTCACAAAGGTGGCGATATTTTTAAATTTTACATGGAAGCAGAGCATATAGAATTTAACGAAGCTTTGCATGATCTGGCTGACCGTGTTGGTATCCAGATTGATTATAAGGTCACGACATTAAGTCCCATCAATCAGCAGCAGAAACAACAATTAAAAGCCGTTTTAAAAAAGACAACCGAGTTCTTCCAGGAACAACTGAAAGAGTCAGCCACAGCTCAGCAATACCTCAAAGAGCGTGATGTCTCCCCTGAAATTCAAGCACAATTTGCCTTGGGATATGCCCCTGATTCTTGGGAAAAATTAACGACATATTTAAAAAAATCTGGTTTTTCTATAAAGGATCTCATTACTGCCGGTGTCGCCATCCCCCATGAAAATAATAAGCAGGAATGCCATGACAAGTTTCGTGATCGCATCATATTCCCCTTCTTCAATGATCGCAGTGAGATCATTGGCTTTACCGGTCGAGCTCTTACC
>MEWR01000008.1:150692-160259 GCA_001773455.1 Candidatus Abawacabacteria bacterium RBG_16_42_10 | reverse complement strand
AAATACTTGAATTCTCCTGACAGTCCCGTCTTCCACAAAAGCTCTTTTATTTATGGTTTATACCAAGCAAAATCAACCATTAAAAAAGCTAGCAATGTGCTGGTCGTAGAAGGTCAAATTGATTGTTTAAGTTGTGTACAGCATGGACTGCTCAATACTGTTGCTGTATCGGGGACTGCTTTTACAAGCAAGCATCTCGATATGCTCCGCAGACTGACTGAAAAAATTACTTTCATCTTTGATGGTGATCAAGCCGGCAACAATGCCGCACTGAGAATCATTCCCGAAGTAATTGCCAAAGATGTTGCAGCAAATTTTGTGGTTCTGCCTGTTGATAAAGATCCTGATAGCCTGATCAGAGAAAATAGTGATCAATTTGCTTTCTTGATGAATGAAAATTCAGATTGGTTAGATTTTATCTATCGCGCCTTTTTCACCTCAGGTACAATCAAAGAAGATGGCGAAGCAAAACGTTTCTTACAAATGACAATTCCTCTGATCAAGAGGATGCCTCATCCTATCGACCAAGAAAGCATGGTAAAGAAAATCGCCAAATATTTGGGGAAGTCTGAACATCTTATCTACCGTACCCTGGAAAAGACCCGGATTAGCCATGAAGCTGCAGCTTTAGTACCGGAACGAAAAAAACAAGACATCATCTTATTTACCTTGGCTTTCTTATGCCATTTCCCTCAATTTTGCGATCATTTGATTGATAGGAATATACAAGAATTGCTGCCAGAAATGTACCAAGACATTTACAGAATCGCTTATCAATACTATAGTAGCCCTCGAGCATCAAGTGATGTCAGTGATTTGCTGAGGCAATTTTCTGATGGCTTCCCCCAAGACGACTTTTCTTTGTTGCTGCTTCAAATCGAAGAGCACTATGGTGAATACACCGCTACTCGTCTGGTAGAGGAAAAAGAGATTATCTTAAAGCGCATCAAAAGAGAATTGCTCAAGGTACAAATGGTACAGGTGAAAGAACAACTCAAAATAGCGAAAGAGAATAACGATAAGCCGAAAGAAAAAGAATTGTTGGCCAAATCAATACATTTGCTGCAAATCCAGATTTAACCATTCTCCCTCGTGGGTAAAAAAAGCATAAAACGTGAGCAAGATGTTCTTGCCAAGTATCCAGCGGTAGTTCGACTACTCATCAAAAAGGGTAAAGAGCAAGGTTTTGTGACTCAGCAGGAAGTCATGCATGCAATACCTGAATTCGAAACCAATCTTGATGTTGTAGAAGACATCATGATGCAATTTCTTGAGCATGGTATAGAAATTGTCGATAGCCAGCAGGAATTTATATGGCAAAATCAGGAGAAAGAAGCCGATAGGAAATCAAAGTTAGAAAAATCTTCAGAGCAGAAACTACGAGAGAAATTCACCTCCAGTAATAAGAAAAACTTTGCTCTAGGAGATATCGCTGGTGATTCTATACGAATGTATTTGCGTGAGATCGGTCGCGTTGATCTTCTCACTGCAGAAGAAGAAGTCATGCTCGCCAAGAGAATTACCAAGCATGATCCGGTCGCCAAAAGGCAATTGGCAGAAGCCAATCTTCGTCTCGTTGTTTCTATTGCAAAAAAGTACGTCGGTCGTGGTCTCTCTCTTTTGGATCTCATACAAGAAGGTAATATCGGGCTCTTTCGTGCTGTAGAAAAATTCGATTATCGCAAGGGTTTCAAGTTCTCCACCTATGCAACCTGGTGGATCAGACAAGCAATTACTCGCGCTATCGCAGATCAAGCTCGCACCATTCGTATCCCCGTACACATGGTGGAAACGATTAACAAATTTACCCATACCCAGCGTCGTCTTGTACAAGAACTTGGACGTGAACCATTGATCGAGGAAATAGCTTCAGAAATGGATATGGACGTGAAAAAAATTCGCTATATCAAGAAGATTTCTCAGGATATCGTTTCTTTGGAAGCTCCCGTCGGTTCCGATGGTGATAATTCCGGTAAATTGGGCGACTTTATCGAGGATGATGTGACCTTGAGTCCGGCTGCACAAGCATCACGACAATTACTCAAAGAAGATGTGCATGGTTTACTCGAATCCCTGACACCGCGTGAACAAAAAATTATTCGTATGCGTTTTGGTTTGGATGACGGCATAGGACATACCCTGGAAGAAGTGGGACAAGAATTCGGTGTTACTCGTGAACGTATTCGTCAAATCGAAGCCAAAGCATTGGTGAAGCTACGAGAACATCCTGAGAGCGTTCGCATCAATCTCAGTAAGGCGGAGCAATCTCTTGATAATGATATTAATTTTCTCACCAATAATTTAAGTTTTACTTATTTTCCTGATTTGATCTTCTTCGGACCACCGGGTTCTGGAAAAACATCAGAAGCTCACAAGATCACTCGTGTTTATGATATGGCGGTATTCGACTTGCCATTTGAATTGCAGAAAACGATGAAAGGCGACAATACCCTTGGACGAAAGATCAAACAATTACTCAATGCCGGACAAGTCATACCAAGCGATATCTTGCAGCAAGTTGTGGAAAATTTCTTCAAACATATTCCAAATGACAAGCCCATCATATTTGACGGATTCCCCAAGAATCTAGCACAGACAGATTTCTTCAATCGGCTTATTAGTCAACACAAACGTAACTTTGTTGCCATCCTTTTCAATGTCGGTGACGATCATGCACTCACTCGCATTACCAAGAAAAAAGTCTGTACATACTGCCAGTCTATTTATTCAGCTGATTCCACGCTCGAGACATGTGAAAAATGTGATCATGATTTGAAACTCATCAAAGAAGACAATATCGTTGGCATGAAACTACGTCTCAGCAATTATTATCAGGAAACCGCTCCCATAGTCTCCATGTACGAAAAGATGGGAAAACTGATCAGCATCAATGCCGATGAGAATGACGAAGAAGTCTACAATGCGCTTACAGATCGCCTAGAAGCCTTCGGTTTAGACAAAAAGAAGAAAAAGAAGGACTAGTATAGCCAAATTTCAAAAATTGCTCTATAATACTGCTTTTACAATAATGCAATGTTTAAAAAGCGTCTTACAGAAAATATCTCTTCTCCAGAGAAATCACTAAAAAATATCATACGCAGTGCCGCACTCGCTTGTTTGATGGGTGGTACCAATCAAGGCTGCATTGTTGCTTATGCCTCACCGACATTAGGAACCGGCTATCCCACCTCCCCCTCTGCCTATTATCATGGTATGCCCCAGCCTTGCATACCGCCATTACCAACGGTAACGACTGTTGGTACTCGTCCTTATTATTTTGCGCGTCCAGTAGGTCCTACGACTGTAGTAGTATCACCAAGTCATCCTTATTATCGTTGTCCATAAGATCGGTGTAACTCAGGTGATAAAAGGTGCTTTAAAAGGTGAAAGAGGTCTCCACACCTGCGACAGCTCACCTCTTCTCCTGTATTTCAGATTTTCTACCTTCGATAGAGCGTCTGATAAACTTCTCTCGCTTTATCATGCATTTTCATTTTGCGATAGGTCTTCGCTAAGAGCTCAAAATACTCCTTTTTGTGCGGATCCAATGTCAGGAGAGTATGTAAAGTAGCAATAGCTGCTTCATAGTGTCCTGCCTTTAACTGTAATTGAATAGCTTTCTCTTGCCACATTGGAACATCTGGGAAATGAAGAATTAATTTATTCATAACGACCAGAGCACGACTGTAATCTTTGATCGCGCTGTAAGCATCCGCAAGTAACACATGAATATTCACATAATGATCTTCAGGAATTTCTTTCCGTAAAGCCTCCTCGAGGTATTTTATTGTTTTCTTATAATCCTTCTTTCGATTGGATTTCTCAGCCATACTCAGAAGTTCTCCAAAAGACATGTCGTGAAGACTGCTTTGAAACATACGCTCCAGGCTGATAGTTTGTTCTGCTAACTCATCTTCACTTTTGAACTCCTCACGCATATTGAGCCGAACACCTCTTGAATAGAGAAAAAGTCTTCTCGCCACAATAATTGCCGAGGCAATCCAAGATATAGAGGCCAATGTGAACCAAAATGTCATAAATTAGGTAAGGAAAAAATACTCAAGAACAGTACGAACCTTTGCGTTTTTGTGCATGAATGATAGTGAATCGAGCCATTTCTGTATAGTGGCTTTGTCATTTTTTCGCTGCCATATATAGCAAGACAAATGGAAATCAATGTCGGTAATCTCAGTCTTTTCGATTTCCTCGATCACTTTTTGTTTTTCAAAAAGCAAAGCTTCCTCAGAAAAGAGCTTCGTAAACCAATTTTCATACTCCAACTTAATTTGTATTGTCCCCTTCCCTTGTAATCGCACCATACGCACTCGAGAGAGTATCGGAGCGGACAGAAGCTTGGCTCGAGTGGTTGTCAAAACAAAAAGCGTATTTTTGGGCGCCTCCTCGAGTAATTTAAGAAGCATTTGCTGTGCCGGTAATGTCATTTTCTCAATATGCGCTATATAACCGACTTTCACCCTACCAACAGTTTGAAAGATGAATCGCTGCCGAAATTCACGAGTAGCCTCTATGTCTATGCTTCCCTTTTCCGGCTCGAGAAAATATTGATCGAAAACGCCGTATTTTTCACGCAATTCCTTCGCCAAAAAGAATGTCTCTTCTTGCACGACAGAATCTTGCTCATGAACCAATAAATACGCATGGAAAAAGCGCCCTTCCTCTACCGCCTGCAAAATGTATTGATGGTATCCCGACATACTTGCTTCAATAGTACCAAGAAGATACCATAAACCCACATCCAAGTTCACCTATGGCAGAAAACAAGCTTCCAAAAAAGCTCACTCCGATGCTCCGCCAGTACATGGCAATAAAAGCAAATTATCAAGATACAATTTTGCTGTTTCGTTTGGGGGACTTTTATGAAATGTTCGGGTCTGATGCCGAGATTTCCAGCCAAGTTTTGCATATTGCACTCACTGCTCGACACAAGGGTTCAGAAAATGAGATTGCCATGTGCGGTTTTCCCCATTTCAGCGCCGAACAATATATCAAGAAATTGATTAAGGCGGGGCATAAGGTGGCCATATGCGATCAAACAAGCGATCCTTCTTTACCGGGCATCGTTGAAAGACAAGTCACTCGAGTCATTACACCAGGAACAATAGTGTCTGACACGGAAGAAGAACATAAAATTCGCTTACTCGCTGCAATCTCCAAGAATAACAATGCCTGGGAAATAGCTTTTTGCAATGTCAGTACGGGTGAGATTTTCCCGGGTGGCGGTACGACAATTCCCGACCTCATAGATCAGATCCGTATCCGTGATCCTCAAGAAATTCTTATTCATCACGATCATCATGGTATTTTTGTCCCAATCATTGAGCAGGGGCATATTCGCGGATTATTAACAAACGTCACGACAAAGGCTGCCGCTCAAGATATGATTGGAACGTATATTCGATCTACTCAGCAAAGTACTGCGGAACACCTCTATCACAGTGCTGTTGAAGAATCAAAAAAAATCACCATCGATGAAATTACCGTTCGCAATTTAGAATTAGTACGAAACAATCATGATGGCAAAGTTTATGGGTCTCTCCTCGACACAATTAACGCGACTATTACTGCACACGGATATCGACTGCTCCACAGCATGCTTCTCCATCCACTGGCTGAACGTGAAGCGATTCAAAGTCGCTTAAATTTTGTAGAGGCATTGAAAGAAAAAGGGCAACTTCGAAGAACGCTACAGGCAAATCTTAAATGCATAAGTGATATTGAAAAAATTATTGCCAAAATCGTCCTGCGTAGCGCATCGCCCCGTGATCTTGGTGCTCTACTACAGACTTTTCACACATTACCTCAATTATTAGAAGCACTTAAGCCAGAAAAATCAGCCGTTATACAGAGCCTGATTCCAGGCATTGCATACCAAGGAGCAGTGTCTCAATTATTGGAGAATGCGATAGAAATGGAAAATCTTCCGCAGAGTGCAGAAGAAGGAAATTGGATAAAAGGAGGCTTCGACAAGGAATTGGATGCTATCAAGAATACCTTCTCACAAGCTCAAGATTGGTTAAAAAATTATGAAGATGAAGAAAAGAAAAAGATTGGCACTGATCAAATCAAAGTACGATTTAACAATATCACCGGTTGCTTTTTAGAAATTTCCAAGGCCAATTTAAAAAATATTCCTGTAGAACGTACTTTGCATCTTACGCGTAAACAGACTTTGGTAAATGCAGAGAGATTTGCTTCCAGTGCTCTGTACGAGTTTGAAGCGGAATATGTAGCATCGGAAGAAAAGTCAAGAAAACGGCAGGCAGTGATCTTTCAATCTCTTTGTGCAGATATCCTCAAAGAAAAAGATCTCCTTCAAATCTTAGCAAAGAAATTGGCCGAGCTCGATGTTTGGGTTTCTTTAGCTCATATCGCTGATCTGCAACATTATGTACGTCCAGAATTCAGCTCAGACGGAAAGCTGGAAATCGAAGCTGGTCGTCATCCGATTATTGCAAAGAAATTGGGAAATTCATTTGTACCAAATGACACAAAATTAAATCATGAAGATGAGCAGTTAGTTTTGATCACTGGGCCCAATATGGGAGGAAAAAGTACGTATCTTCGCCAAGTAGCACTTATCGAAATCTTATTCCTTATGGGCAGTTTCGTCCCTGCAAAGAGAGCATCACTTCCGATCATCGATCGGCTATTTACCCGCATTGGTGCACAAGATCATCTGCTTCGAGGCATGTCGACATTTATGGTAGAGATGACGGAAACAGCCAATATCCTCAATCACGCAACCAAAGATAGTCTGATTATTTTGGATGAAATCGGCCGAGGAACATCCACCTATGATGGACTGAGCATCGCTTGGGCCATTTGTGAATACTTGATCCATCACATCCAGGCAAAAACACTTTTTGCCAGTCATTATCATGAATTAATCAATGTCGTTGAGAGTCTCCCAAAAGCCGAGAATGCTAGCGTTGCCATTGCTGAATATAACAAACAAATTACCTTCCTCTACAAAGTAATTCCCGGGGGCATTGGCAAAAGTTATGGTGTAGAAGTAGCCAAAAGAGCGGGACTACCACTTGATGTGCTCGATCATGCTCAAAATATTTTAGCAAGTCTAGAGAAAGACTCTTTCCATTCTTCTTCTTCGCCTGCCCCAATCCCGGCACAATTAATTGTGCCCCCTACACCCCTTTCCCCTTCATCTCCATCTTCATCTCCATCTCCATCTTCATTCGTTCTCGATCAACTTCTTGATATCAACATCGACTCTCTCACTCCTCTCGATGCCTTGATGAAACTCAAAGACATGCAGGAGAAAATCAAAACTGAAAAAGATAACCTTTAGTTTATGAGCAAGATTCATTTGCTCCCCGAACATATCGCAAGCAAGATTGCCGCCGGCGAAGTAGTCGAGCGTCCAGCTTCTATCGTCAAAGAGTTGATAGAAAATAGTATCGATGCCAAAGCCTCGCATATTATTGTCACCTTACGCAGTGGTGGCAAAAGCCTTATCGAGATAAGCGACAATGGCAGCGGGATTGATAGCGATGATATGCCACTGGCATTCTTACGCCATGCCACCAGCAAGATTTGTAGTATCGATGACCTGGATAGTTTGCTAAGTCTTGGATTTCGCGGAGAAGCCTTGGCGAGTATTGCAGCGGTAAGCACGGTGTCCATCGAAAGTGCCATAAGTAAAGATATCGGCGCAAGTACGCTCACAATCAACCATGGCAAACTCATAGAACAAGGAAAATCTTCACGGGTTCCCGGAACTACCATTTGCATAGAACATCTGTTCGCCAAAATCCCGGCACGCAAAAAATTCCTCAAAAGCGATAGACAAGAATTGGCTGTGACTACACGGCTCATCCAAGAATTTTCCTTGTCGTATCCTGATATACATTTTGAACTCTACAATGATGGCAAGAAAATCATCAATACAACAGGGGAAAAAGATCTTTTGGAACGTTTCTACGATATCTTTAGTCGAACAAGTTACTCACAAATGCTTCCATTGAAATATATCGACAATCAAAGTCAAATACGTATTCATGGCGTTATATCCTCTCCAGTACTCAAACGAGCAACGCGAACGCAGCAAATGATTTGTATCAATGGTCGAGTGATCAAAGACTTTCGTTTGTGCAAGGTCATCGAGGATGCATATCATGGTTTTCTCTTAAGTTCAGAGCATCCTATCTTCTTTGTTCATATCACACTGCCAGCAGCTGATATCGATGTAAATGTTCATCCGAGGAAAACAGAAATCCGCTTTGCATATCCGGACCAAGTGATGAGCACTTTATTTCATGCAGTAAAAACTTTTTTAGCCGAGCAAATACTTACTGTTCCTGTCCAAAAATTTGCCGAAACACCTTCTCGGTACCATGTAGGGTCTCCCCCTTTATCTCCCCCGGAACAATTAATTGTTCCGCCTACATCACCACCGTTTCCTATACCTTCTTCATTCCATATCGACCATCTCTTTACGAAAATGGACATTCCTGTTGAAGAAAAGCCCGTCAAAGTTTTGAGCCAGATTAAAAATTCATACATTCTTTGTGAAGCAGAGACAGGATTATTACTTTTTGACCAACATGCTGCACATGAACGTTATATATATGAAGAGCTAAAACATTCAGTCGACAATAGAACAACCCAGCCTCTACTTACACCTATCACCATTCAAGTTACTCCTGAACAAAATGTCCTTTTAGGCGAATGTCATCAACTATACGAAGCTTTTGGATTTATATTGGAACAAAACAGTCCCAGCACATGGCTCATCACTCAGGTACCTGTGAGCAAAAAGGAATTAGATTATGAAAACATTATATTAGTAACACTTGAATACACCAACAAAGAAAACTTCAAACAGGCGTTAACAACCAAGAAAGACGATATTCTACATACCATGGCCTGTAAGGCGGCCGTAAAATTCAATGATCATTTAAGTATTCCCGAACTGCAGAATTTAATCGACAATGTTGCCTACCTTCCTGGTATATACACATGTCCGCATGGGCGACCTTTTCGGCTGGAGCTGAAATACAGTGATCTCAATAGTTATTTCAAACGAACATAATACGTCATGTATCAGACCACCCTTTCACTGCTCAAAAGACTCAAGAATGCCGGCTTTGAAGCTTACCTTGCCGGTGGTTGTGTCAGAGATGTACTCCTGAACCATGAACCGAAAGACTATGACATCGTTACCAATGCAACTCCTGATCAAATTGAAGGGTTATTTACCAAGAGCAGAGCCATAGGTAAGCATTTTGGCGTCATTCTTGTCGAGGAAAACGGCCATCATTTTGAAATTGCCACTTTCCGCTCTGACAGCGGCTATAGCGACGGCCGTCGCCCGGATTTTGTCACGTTCACGACTGCAGAGGAAGATGCAAAACGAAGAGACTTTACCATCAATGGACTCTTTTATGATCCTTTAAGTAAGGAAGTAAAAGATTTTGTCAGTGGCCAAATTGATCTCAAAGAAAAACTCATTCGCTTCATAGGCAACCCATATGATCGTATCCAAGAAGATCACCTTCGTATACTCAGGGCAATTCGTTTCAAAAATAA
>MEWR01000008.1:147850-150670 GCA_001773455.1 Candidatus Abawacabacteria bacterium RBG_16_42_10 | reverse complement strand
GCAGCCTTGGCAAAAAAAGTCGCTCATGAACGTTTGCAGCATGAAATGAACAGAATGCTCCTTCATCCCAGTCGAAGCCAGAGTCTTCTCGACATGGAAGAATTAGGCATTTTGCAAATTATTTTACCTGAGATTGCTGCCATGAAAGGCATTACACAACCATTTGAATACCATACAGAGGGTGATGTTTTCGAGCACACCCTTATGTCGCTCAAAAGCATTCATTCAACAAAAAATCTGGCACTTATATGGGCCACATTGCTCCATGATACCGGCAAAGTAGAGACATTCAAACTGAGAGAACGTATACGCTTCGATGCGCATGCCGAACACTCAAGTACCATCGCACGCGCAGTACTCACAAGACTTCGTTTTTCTGCAAAGTTTATCGATGACGTATGTTTTTTGGTCCTTCATCACATGATGTGGGTGGCTCTACGAGATATGCCGATCGGTCGGCAAAAACGCTGGATATTCGACAGAAATTTCCCGAATTTGCTTCGTTTATTCAAAGCCGATGCCAGTGGTTCTCGCCCCCTCGATCTGAGCCTTTATCATGAGGTAAAGAGTATGATCGACAACAGAAAAAAAGAAACTAAAAAATTACCAAAACCTCTCGTCAATGGTAATGATTTGCAGAAGTTTTTTGACTTGAAACCCGGACCAATCATCGGTAAGATGCTTACTTCTCTGCATGATGCTCAACTTGAACACGGCATCAAGACGAAGAAAGAGGCTCTTACATTGGCAGAAAAGTTACTCAAGAAACTATGAATTCAACATATATCGTTGATATATCGGAATTACTCCGCGGAGAAATCGGCAAAAAACAGCAGTTTTCTTTTGTTTTGCCAAATAACTTCTCTGAACAAAGCGTATTTATCGATGGGAAATTTTTTGGTGACATTACCTATCTCGGTGAAGAATTATTGATCGACTTTTCCACAGACGAATTTACCAATAAGGAGACTTGTGTTCGCTGTTTGACAGAGTGTAGCCGAATCACTAGTATTGACCACGCTTCAGAAAGTTATTCTTTGTCTGATTCGGATAAAAACCCCTTCAATTTGCTCAGTAAAAAAGACACTGACGAGAGTCAAACCTTTTTGGACCTTGAGCCGCTTCTAAGTCAAGAAATAGGTTTAAGTTTTCGAACTCATCCATTGTGCCTAGAAGATTGTGTCGGACTCTGTCCAGAGTGTGGTACCAATCAAAATCTGAAGTATTGCGGTTGTTCTCCAAAAAAATCACCTAATGCATTCGACACTCTCAAGGAACAATTTAATTCTAAACTCTAAGTTAATTATAAATTTTACATTTTACATTTTACATTGATTTATGGCCGTTCCCAAGAAAAAATCCTCGAAAACGCGTACGCGTCGTCGTTATCGTACCTGGGTAAAAAAAGAACAAAAAAGACTCGTTAACAGCCTTGTTCTCGTACCCTATGGTCGCGGTGGAGAGCTAAAACCAGCACATATTTATCTCGATGACGGTGGAGACCTTCGTAAGCATAAAAAGCCAGCTCAGTCAGTAAGGGCGCAAGATTTTGCGCCCCAACAGAAAACCGCGCCTCAACAGAAAACCGCGCCCCGACAAAAGAAACCTAAGAAAAAATAATGAGCACCAATCGCCATTTGCTACGCATTTTGGTGATGCAGAGTATCTTTGAGCATAATTTTCAGCCAAAGATGCCGATCAAAGCTATATTTGACCGCAATCTTGAGAGCATTACTAAGGACAAAAAAAACCTTGATGAAAAGAAAGTCCTTTTTGCTTATGAACTCATTCAAGGAATAGAAGAAAAGGATAATGACATTATGAAACTGGCAACGATATATGCACCCGAGTGGCCATTCGTCGACTTACCCTACGTTGATCAAGCCATCTTAAAAATCGCTATTTTTGAGTTACTCTTTGCCAAAGAGAAGACTCCCAAGGCCGTTGCTATTGACGAGGCTGTCGAATTGGCAAAAGAATATGGCAATGATAATAGTAGTAAATTTATCAATGGTGTACTCTCATCTATCATTAAGAAAGAAATGAATGAGCCGGGAAAATGAGTTTGTTACCCTCCAATCAACACTAGGAATTCAATTTAAGAAGCAGAAACTTTTGAGATTGGCTCTTATTCACCGTTCTTATCTCAATGAACATGGAGAGGAAAAAGAAAACAATGAACGATTGGAATTTCTTGGAGATGCAGTCATCGAACTGGTCGTTACCGAGTATCTTTTTGAACATTATCCTGAAAAACCTGAAGGTGAACTGACGATACTTCGATCAGCTCTCGTAAAAAAAGATCACCTGGCTGAAATAGCTCGAAGACTCCAATTGGGATCATATATTCTGTTAAGTAAGGGTGAAGAAAAATCAGGAGGTCGTGAAAAGAATTATTTACTTGCAAATGCTTTTGAAGCATTGATAGGAGCAATGTATTTGGATGCGGGAATAAAAAAAACCGCACATTTTATTGAGATGCAGGTGTTGTCTGGTTTAGATATTATTCTTACACAAAACCTCCACATTGATGCTAAGTCGCTTTTCCAAGAAAGAGCTCAATCAATAGCTGAAACCACTCCGGAATATAAAGTCCTCGAAGAATCAGGACCCGATCACAACAAGTCCTTTGTCATGGGAGTATATTTGGATCAAGATTTGATAGCCAAGGGACAGGGCCCCAGCAAACAACAAGCCGAACAAGCCGCTGCTCGCAATGCTCTTCAAGTAAAAAAATGGTAACGAACACGCAAACCTTCGCTGTCGACCCGAAATATTTCGGACAAAGAATAGATATCGTCCTCGCGAGTCTTACAAATC
>MEWR01000008.1:136248-147842 GCA_001773455.1 Candidatus Abawacabacteria bacterium RBG_16_42_10 | reverse complement strand
ACTTATAGCTGAGCGCACAGTATTTTGCGATGGCAGCATTATTACCAAACCTGGAGTGTTGCTAAAATCACATACCAAAAAGATAACGATACAAACTCCCCTCCCCGAGAAACGAAGTCGCATCATCCCTGAAGAGATACCCTTGCAGATCATTTTCGAAGATCAATATGTTATCGCTATCAATAAAAAGCCGGGCATCGTAGTACACCCGGGTGTCGGTCATACAGAGTCCACTATGATTCATGCATTGGAGGATTATCGACTAAAAAACAAACTCCCGGAAATACGTTTACTGCACCGCTTGGACAAGGATACTTCCGGTATTCTACTCGTGAGTAAGGATGAAAGTACTTACGGCGAATTTTCAAAGATGTTTGAAGAGCGAAAATTCGATAAAGTCTATCTTGCACTTGTTTTAGGAACACCCAAATCCGAAAAGGGATATATCGATGCCCCTATTGCTCGTTCCACGGTAGATCGGCAAAAATTCGCTGTATCCATGGATCATCATTCAAGACGAGCGCTCACAGCGTACAAAACGATTGATTACTTCGATGAAGCAAGTTTACTTGCCGTCAAAATCCATACAGGGCGCACTCATCAGATACGCGTTCATCTCGAGAGCATCAAGCATCCGGTCCTCGGAGACAGCACCTACGGTAATGAAAAAAGTTTGCAAAAAAGCCAAGAACTTTCTATAAAAAGACAGATGCTTCATGCATATCAAATGAGTTTCATACATCCGGTGACAAAGAAACAATGCACGATCAAAGCTCCTCTCCCCTATGATTTCAAAAAAGTACTATCAGAGATAACCAATACCAAATACAAAATTCCATCTTTCACTTTTTCTGAATATGATTATCACCATAAGTGGTGATGCAAGCACCGGCAAGACGACCATTGCAGAGCGTTTAAGTAAAGAGCTAAACATTCCGTATTTCTATGCAGGCGCTATTTTCCGAGATATCGCCAAAGAGAAAAATCTCTCTGTCACGGAATTGAGTCAAAATGCTCACATGTCGCCTGACATTGATCGTACCATCGATGAAAAAATGATTACTATTCTCCAAACTCAAACGGATGGTGTTGTTGAGGGTCGTCTGAGTGGTTATTTAGCTTGGAAATATCATACACCAAGCATTCGTATCTTTCTTAAAGCGTCCCCGAGAGTCCAGGCATCACGCATTGCAAACCGAGAAGGGTATTCGATAGAAGAAGGCCTCAAAGAAGTCGCGACTCGCGATACCAAAGATTGGGAGCGTTACAAGATACTCTATGATATCAATAAAAATGATGAAGAGAGCTGGCACACTGACATTATTGATACAGATGAATTGGACATCGAGGGTGTGTATACTGAAGTCAAAAGAATTCTAAGTTCTAAATTCTAAGTTCTAAGTTAATTTTACATTTTACATTTTACATTTATTTATGCTTCGATTCTCTAAGATCTTGTTTATTACCTTATTAAGCATCGTTGTCATTGCATGTGGTGGGACTGAACAATCTGCGACGCAGAATTATCAACCACAAGCCGCTACTCTGCCAAACAGTTTCCCGAATAACTTCCCTCAATTACCCGGTTCAGTATTTGAAAGAGCAACTCCCTATTCCATTGATCAAGGAAGTGGTTTTGATGGGAGTCTTTTCATAGCCAAATCGGCACAGGATATCTGGGACTTCTATAGTACACTTGACCGACAAGGATGGACTATAAGCGAGAAGCAAGAAACACCATTGCACAAAATCACGGTGAGTAGAGAAGGTCTCTCTATCACTTTGACCTTTGGTATTGTCAGTGGTGGCAGTGTCGTACAATTCCGGACGTTTCGAGCAACCGGACAATAAGATGAAAGAGACGCAGGTACAAAAAACAAAACGACTGGAGGAGATTATCTCTCGACTCGCACCGAAATACCCTCATCCTATTACCGCACTGCGCTTTACGAATTCGTTTGAATTACTCGTAGCAACCGTTCTTGCAGCGCAAGCCACGGATAAACGTGTAAACATCGTTACTCCAACATTTTTCCCGAAGTACAATGCGCCAGCCAAACTCCTTACTCTCGGGGAAGAAAAATTTCGTACACTCGTGAGTTCACTGAACTTATATAAAACAAAGAGTAAGAATATCCTTGCCCTCTCAAAAATTCTGGTTGAGAAACATCACGGTAAAGTACCCAACATTCGAGAAGATTTAGAATTTCTTCCCGGTGTTGGCCGCAAAACAGCGAGTGTGGTATTAGCAAACGCATTTCATATACCGGCATTTCCTGTAGATACCCATGTTTTTCGTGTGACACGAAGGCTTGGACTCACCAATGGAAAAAATCCTTTAGAGGTTGAAAAAGATATTACCGCACTATTACCGGAGAAGAATTGGATTGATGCTCATCATTATTTTGTCTTTCACGGTCGGGAGATATGCACTGCACCAAAGCCAAAATGTTCTATATGCCCGCTGGTGGATATATGTCCGTATACACCCAAGAACTTGATACCAAAGAATTAAGACAGACTAAAACTTTTCCACATCCAGGACTTTTCCACATAAAACATTAAAATGGCTTTAGTATAATGAGTAAAAACATACAAACCTGAATAATGCATAGTTGTTCACGGTTTTTCCACAGTGTCAATAAAAAGTGCAAAAGTTATAATTGCTTTTATAGCTACTATTTTCTAGAGTAGAATCACAAAAACAAAAGTTTTGAACAATTATAAATTTAGTTTTGCACAGTGACTATTTCATCGACAGAGCACGTTCCGGTACTAGCACAAGAACTCATAGACCTTTTACAGCTCGAGCCCCAACATATAGTAGTAGACCTAACACTGGGACGTGGCGGTCATGCCAAGCTGGTCATAGAAAGACTTTCAAAAGAAGGTACGTTCATCGGACTGGATGCTGACATTACCCAGATAGCAGCACTGAAAAGTATGGGTTTGATTAATCAAACCCATACCCCTCAAACCCATACTGAAAGCCAAGCTAGGACTGTACTGCTCCACAGTAATTTCGACAAAGTCGGCCAAGTTCTCAAGTCACTCAACATAGCTTGTGTAGATCGTATCTATGCTGATCTCGGTCTTTCCTCAGTTCAGTTGCTTGATGAAAAACGCGGTTTTTCATTTCAAAGCAGCACCCTCGATATGCGTCTTGATCCATCTTCACCTCATACTGCCGAAGAAGTTGTAAACACCCTTACGGAAGCAGATCTTAATGAAATCTTTGAGCAGTATGGTGAAGAAAGAGAAGCTTCTAGGATCGCTGAAGCGATAGTAACAAGTCGAAAGACACATCCGATAAACACAGCCAAGGAACTTTCAGAAATAGTTCGACAAGCAAAGCGAAATCACTTCAAAAAAGTTCATCCAGCCACGCAAGTTTTTCAAGCCCTACGCATCTATGTAAATGATGAATTCGGCACTCTCAAAAGAATGCTTCAACAAATTCCTCAATTACTCTGTGCCCATGGACGGTTCGCTATCATCACCTTTCACTCTCTCGAAGATAGAATTGTAAAAAACACCTTCAAACAATGGGAAAAAGATGGCATTTGTAAACGCATCAATAAAAAAGTGGTCAGTCCTCAATGGTCGGAAAGAAAAGTAAATCCTCGGGCTCGCAGTGCACATCTAAGAATCATCGAAAAAATTTAAAATATCATTAACCACTTTCCGTCATGAATGTTTACGTCCTCCCCCGCGCTTCTGATTACTCGCGTCCTCTTTTACGACGTAAACATACCGTATCATCCGAAGTAAAAATCGGGATTGTGACGCTGTGTTTTACCTTGATAGGGCTCATTAGCTTGCTCAGCTTCGCGTCGCTTCGACACACGACAAAAATCCAGGCCGCGGGTTATGAAATCAAGAAACTCGAGCAACAAAAAAATTCTCTACTGAATACCCATAAATCACTCACCATGGAAATAGCACGCAAACAATCACTTGCCGCACTAGATGAGAGTGAACAGGTAAAAGGTATGCAGATTATCGATCATCCAAATATCGTCAGCACCAAAAGAAATCTTGCTCTGAAATAATATTATCATTAGATTACTGGAGTATAATTTCTTATCATGAGTCGATTTATCCAACTGCGAACATTCTTAGTTGGGCTCATGATTATTTTGGTAGTGAGACTTGGAGTTTTACAATTAGTTGAGGGCTCATATTACCAAAAGCTCGCTGAAGAACAACATAAAGGTGTTATCGAATTACAATCCAGACGAGGCACCATATACCTTCAAAATAAAGATAGTGAACCTACACTTCTGGCTACTGACACAGCTCTTGATTTGGTATTTGCCGATCCCACACTCATTGACGAGACTTCGGAACAAGAGATCGTAGACCTCCTTGCACCACTTCTTTTTGAGATGCCAAAAGACAAAGAAGAAGAAGAGCAGCTTTTGAGAGAAAGTGAGGTACTTCTTGATGAAAGTGGTATCGCTGTCGAAGAACTCGCCAATAGTGTTCCTGAGGCGGCTCCAAAAGTCGAATTTCAAGAGACTTTTGAAAGTTTACTCAACGGTTATAAGGAGAGTTTACTCAAAAAACTGAGAAAGGAAGAAGTTACTCATCGTATCTTGATCAAAGATTGGGCCAAGAAGAAACCAGAAGCCAAGTCACAGATAGAGCCACTGCAGATACGTGGCATATATATTACAGAGACTGAGATCTATGCAGATCCGACCATTATTGAAAATCCTCAAGACACAGCTAATAAGCTCAGTGATTTCTTGGATTTGCCCAGACAATCACTAACAAAAATGCTCTCGCGGACACCCATTCGTTATGTCCCACTCAAACATAAGCTTCCTCCCGATATTTCTGAGAAAATCAAAAACTTGCGTTTAAAAAATGGCAAAAAACTTCCCGGCATCGGTCTCCTTCCCGAACAATGGCGTTTCTATCCGGAGAGTAGTCTTGCAGCTCATATTGTGGGTTTTGTAGGCTATGATAAGATAGGACAATATGGTATTGAACGTCAGTTTGAAGAAGAAAATGATAATATTCAATTGGCTGGAGTAAATGGAAAACTCCTTGTTGATCGAGATCCCCAGGGCAATCAAATTGTCGTAGGTGACAAAGTTGTCACTCCCGCACAAGATGGTGATGACATTACGCTCACCATCGATCGTGTTATTCAAAATTTTGTGGAAACAGAATTAGCAAGCCAAGTAAAATCAGTAAAGGGAGAAAGCGGACAGGTAATTGTCTTAAACCCGAAAACCGGAGCAATCATCGCTCTGGCAAATTACCCTACCTTTGATCCGAATACATACTGGGATGGCTTTGAAAAATGGCAAGAAGGTATTCATGCAGGTGAATACAAAAACAAAATCGGCCCTGGTGTTTTCGTGAACAAGGCCATTGTCGACATGTATGAACCGGGTTCGGTATTTAAAGTGATTACTATGTCTGCCGGCATCGATAGTGGGGAAATTACTCCCCAGAGTATTAATTGTGAAAACGAGGACACTCTATATATAGATGGTTTCCCGGTACAAAACTCAACCAAACAAGCATATGGATGTATCACCATGACGAGAGTACTCGAAGTATCCAGCAACTTGGGAGCTTTGTCAGTTTCAAAAAAACTGGGACGTACACTTTTTTACCAATACATCAGAAATTTCGGCTTTGGTGAATATCCCAATATCGAAGTAGACAATACATCTCCCGGCTGGGTGTCGACACCAGACAAATGGGCAACAATTGACCTTGCAGCAGCCGCCTTTGGCCAAGGTATCGGTGCTACACCGCTGCAAGTTGCGATGGCAGTCGGAGCTATCGCAAATGATGGCAAGCTCATGAAACCACACCTGATCGCCTCATACTTCGATAGAGAAAATAATCGTCATGTCACGACCGATGCAAAAGAGGTCCGTCATGCAGTAAAAAAAGAGTCCGCCGATCAAGTCAAAGCCATGATGGTATCTACGGCAAAAAATTCATATAAAGGCACCATCAAAATACCTGGCTATCACATAGCGGCGAAAACCGGTACCGCACAAATCGCTCTCAAGAATGGACTCGGATATGAAAAAGGAGCAGGCAGTACTATAGCTTCAATTGTAGGATTCCCTGCCGAAAATCCGGAATTCGTCATCCTGGTAAAAATCGATCGACCATTATCCACACCTTGGGGTGAAGGAGCGGCGGGTCCACTTTTCAGTAAAATTTGTGATTATCTTCTGAAATACTATACTATTCCCCAGGATACACCAACTTAAGATGAAGGAATAAGATTAAGATGAAGTGAAATCATCTTTCCCTCGCCTTCATCTCCATCTTCATCTTCCACTCTATTTTCATCCCCATCTAAATATCTCATGTCATCAGTTTTATCATCAATCCGCAATTTATTTTTCGGGCATGACAAAAAACAGCCGATCGCTTTTCAAGAAAGAAAGGCTCGAGGAGAATTTGCATTGGCATTGGATATCGGCACCGAGTGGATAAAGACGGTAGTTTTTAGCACAAAGAATTATGCCAAAAAGGAGGCAAGAATTCTCGGTATTTCTCATATCAAACAAGAGTACGGTGACATGAATGGAGGCGCTATCGTTAATATCGGTCGAGTAGCAGAAAAATGTGCTGAGGCAGTAGAAAAAGCTATGGTGATGTCCAATACTGAGCCGGAACAAATGATTGTAGGTATTGGCGGAGAATTGGTTAAAGGTGCAAGTACAACAATTCAATATGAACGACCACATGCGCATATTCCCATCAGTCTTCACGAACTCAAGGAAATCGTTCACCGTGTTCAATGGAAAGCATTCGATCGAGTGCGAAGCCAACTGTCCGATGAAACGGGGTATCCCGAGGTTGATGTGAAACTTATCAATGCCGCCATTACTGAAGTAACGATTGATAGTTTCCCTGTCGCCAACCCACTTGGTTTCCAAGGGAAATATTTAACGATAACTATATTCAATGCTTTCGCTCCCCTCATACACTTCAGTTCATTAAAAAGCATCGCAGATCAATTATCTTTTGATTTACTCGCAATCACAGCTGAGCCATACAGTATTGCAAAAGCTCTCAATGACACCAACAATAATACCTGGGATGGCATTATCATCGACATTGGTGGGGGTACCAGTGATATTGCTGTCGTACGTAATGGAGTATTGGAAGGTACCAAAATGTTTGCTCTCGGCGGCCAAAGTGTCACCAAACGGATAGAACAATTATTTAATCTTTCATACAAAGAGGCGGAAGAATTGAAGCTCGCTATGCCAAAGAAAAAATTATCAAGAGACAAGCTCACTCTCCTTCAAAAAACCCTGCTGCAAGATGCCAAGATCTGGCGCAGTGGCGTAGAAATTACTTTGCAAGAATTAAGCATGGGAGAAACCTTGCCGAGCAAAATATATCTTTGTGGCGGTGGGAGCTTACTGCCACAAATTCCCATAGTGTTAGAAGAAGAAACATGGTTTAACAATCTTCCTTTCCGCGCCAAACCATCTATTATGCAAGTACGTTGTAAGAATATCGGCACCTTTCATGATGAAACTGGTGAATTGCAAGATCCACAGGACGTCACAGTATTGGGTCTAGCCCATCTTGCTTTGGAACTGGCAGGTGAAGAAAGACTCATCGATCGTATACTTCGAAAAACATTACAAATGATGAGAAACTAACATCCCCTTATGAAAAAGAAGAAAAAAAGGAGCGCGGTAAAGGCGGTCGCCTCAGGCGACCAGCCTCGACAGAACCCAATGTCAGAAATGCTGATCGCAGGCGACGAGGAAGTAACCAGTATCTTAGAAAGAATCAAACATCACCCAAAAGACACGATCACTGTTGTCGTCCCACCACAAGCTAAACTTTTCCAAAGCTTGATACATTTGAAGTTACTTTACAAAGAAGCCTTGGCACTTCAAAAAATTATTACGATAGCTTCGAGTAGCGAAGCAGGTCTTACGCTCGCAGCAAATACAGGCTTCCCCACGGAATTTCGTAAAGATATCGAAACAAGTAGAATGGTAAAAGGACAGAGCTTGCTTGGAGCAAAGGGTGGCTCTACTGGCAGCAAGAAAAAAACATTGAAACTGACTGAAAAGATAGATAGTTCGACATTTATGATGCCTTCTCCCGGGAGAAGAATCATCAATCTTTTCTTTGGTGTCGCGGTGTTGGTGTTTGTTATTATCGCCTATTTTGTCTTACCTACCGTAACTGTACGGATCACACCTGAAATCAAAGTAGAAAAACCACTTGAGCGTATCACACTGGCAGATAATGATCGGAACAGTGCAGAAATCGCATTGAGTAACGGTGAAATGGTCGCCACCTACCCGATTTCAACCGAAGTCGAGCTGACAAAGACATATCAAAGCACAGGGGTGAGTTCCAAAGGGAACAATGCCCAGGGTGAAATGACGATTCATAATGACGGCAGCGCTACACAACTCCTCATCGCTCGTACTCGTTTTCGCTCACCCGATGGGATAATCTTTCGAATACAAAATGCCGTCAGTGTCCCTGCGAAAGGAACAACAAACGCTCTAGTCACAGCGGATCCTATTGATGAGAAGGGTCAAGTAAGTGGAAATAAGGGCAACCTGGCGGCAAATACACGATTTACATTGCCGGCGCTCAAGGGGGAATATAAAAATCTGATGTATGGAGTCAATGCACAAGCATTCACGGGAGGAACCACTGAAGAGATACGAACTGTAGGTTCACAAGATGTCGAAAGTGCGAATAAAGATATTGTTGAACAGTTAAGCAAAATCGCTATAGAAAAACTGCAAGAAAGACTGGATCAAGAAAATAGCAGCCAAGGCAAATCTCTTGCCATGTTTAACAATGACAAAACTCTCAAGACTGAAATACTAGCATCAGAAATTAAAGATGGTGTAAAAGCGGGCGATGTAAAAGAAAATTTTCAAGCATACGGAAAGATTCGTGTCAGTACCGTAGTCTTTGATCGTCGCGACATACTGAAAGTACTCGATCGTAAATTGAGCGCACTCTTGAGTCCTGATCTTCGCATCGCTTCGTATGACTTGGGAAATATGGAATTACAGTTTGTCGAACAGGATGCTCGTGCTGGAAAAATCAAAGTAAACACAACGATGCCATATCGTCTCGAGTACGGTTTTCAGGCTGATTTTAGTGAGAGAATGAAGAATCAAATCATTGGCATGTCTCTTGCTGACAGTGAAAAGTATCTTAATAGTTTGGAATCGATTGCCGAAGCCAAAGTAAGCGCATGGCCGTTTTGGGTTGGTAGTATCCCGGGACTCAAAAGCAATATTCAAATTGAAATCATCAGCTCATAGTATGGGGAAAATACTGGCACTTGATTTTGGCCTGAAACACATAGGAACGGCTATCAGTGATGCACAAAGGACTTTCGCATTTGCCCGTGAAACGATATCAAACAGCAAAGATGTCTTTGATCAGCTGAGCAAATTGATCACCGACGAAAATATTCAGGAGATCGTTATCAGTCGCTCGACAAGTCGGGAGGTAAATGAGACCGCTCAAGATTTTGCCGACAAACTAAAAAAAACAATTGATATTCCTCTCCATTTTTTCGATGAGCGATTTACCACCAAGTTGGCTATGGAAATCCCAAAGACTCTAGGAATGAAGAAAAAGGACCGACAAAATTTTGATGACCATAGCGCGGCTGCGGCATACTTGCTTGAATCATATTTAGAGAATGTATCATCATGAAACTTTTCCGCTTTCATAGAAAATCCGAAAAATTACGACGTGAGACGGCGTTTCGAAAAAAACATCTCCAGGAAATTGAGAAGGGAATGGGAAGAATGGATCCCGAGCAAAGAAAAAAAAGACAATATATTATTGCTTTTATCCTGGTCAGTATTTCACTGATTATTGCCGTATATACACTGTTTTTTTCATCTGTTTTCAAAATCAAAGAAGTCATCGTAGAAAATATCAGCCCTATCACGTCACTCAATGATGCATTGGTGGAGGAAAGTTTCCAATATCTTCTCGAAAAAAACATTTTTCTGAATTCTCCTTACAGTATACAGAGCCACGGTCTCAGCAGTATTCCGAGACTCAGTAAAGTTGAAACAACCATTAGTTATCCCGAGACAGTCAAAATAAGTGTCACAGAAAAGCCTATTGTTCTGGCATTACCCTCTAAAAACAGTTTCGCTCTGACCAATGAAAACGGTGTTATTGTCAAAATCGTCGAGAGTCTGGACATTCCCCTCCTTCGCATCATGATACACAGTGATGAAGACGGGGTGTTGGAAAACTTTTATATCAATCAGCAACTATTTTCTCCGGAGCAAGTTTTTTATCTGATTGTCGGCAAGCAAGCTCTCGAGCAAAAAGTGGGTTTTGCCATAATAGAAGCCCAGTGGTTCCCCAGCAGAAAAGAAGTTCATTATGTCACCGACAAAGGCTTTTCATTGTGGTTTGATGCGGATCTCACGATCGATACGCAACTCAGCAAATTGACCACAATATATCCTGAATTACAAAAGGAAAATAAGCCCATCAAATACATCGATTTAAGGATTCCGGAGAAAGTGTTTATTGGACGCTAAACTCAAGTTCTAAGTGCAAAGTTCTAAGTTCTAAGTTAAAACTCAGAGCCAACTTAGAATTTAGAACTTGGTATTGTTGCCATATAAGGTAAAGTGACTTATAATTATATGAAGTATTTTTATTTGTCACCCCATGGAAACACCCCAAAGTCCTTTAGTCTATAGCTTTTTAGGAGATACTGTAGCCACTGCTCTGGTAGCCCGTGTTACGAACGGCGCGCATATGGATAGTGTCGCACAGATTAGCTTTGCGCCGGTTTTGTTCAGTTCTGTACGTTTACGACTCGATGAATTGGTCTTAAACAATTTGGGCGACGATGCTGTTGCACAACTTGTCGATTTGAAAGAGAATAACACCTCACAAAAAGAAGTCGATGCATTTTTACGGAAAAATATTCCTGACTTCGATACCAAGGTAAATGACATCCTTGAACAGATCTACCAGGAACAAAAAATCAAATTAAATTTCTAGCCTAAATCATTCACATGGCCAACACGAATCCTTCTTCCTCTCCATCTTCATCTCCATCTGACGCTCCAAAGAAAGCACCAGTACAAGCTCCAGTACCCAAGATTGAATTACTTGAAATTGAACGTAAGGCGGCAAAAGAGGCTCTTGATACAATGGAGTATGCCAATTCCGCTATTGCCGATGGAATAGACGAAAGTCAGGAGGGATCAATGGCTCACCCTGTCATGGGTAAGCTGAAAAATGGTCTCGTTATTGCCGGAACTGACAAAGGAGGCAAAGAACCGCAAGAAGATCGTCTTGTGGTAGATGCAGAAGGAGGTAGAGTGGTGGTCATCGATGGGATGAGCAATCCTCCCAGTGGTAAAGCTGCTGATGAATTTGCAAGTACGATCGGTAAAGCATTTGAAGATAACAAAGATTGGAATACAGCACTGGTTGAGGGGAAAAATGCTCTCAAAAATGCAGATGATCGAAGTGGTATAGCTTTTGCCGGTTTTCAAGTGGAAGAAGATGAACTCAGTGTACGCCATGCTGGTGACTGTCGCGTCATGGTATTCACGAAG
>MEWR01000008.1:135324-136208 GCA_001773455.1 Candidatus Abawacabacteria bacterium RBG_16_42_10 | reverse complement strand
AACGAGGGAACTCTCATCGGTATCCAACAAGGAATATCTCAAGACCTTTTGGATAAACATGAAGGGACAAGTGCTCGTTTTAATGCACTTTCAAATCTCCTCATGCGTCAGGGTGATGAAGTACATGGTCGTATCACGGTAAATCGCATGAAAATCGCCGAAGATCAGATCGCTGTCGCCTGCTCCGACGGTATTCCACTCACTCCAAAAGAAATCGGCACACTGATTCGACAAGCGAAAGGTAACATCAGTCTTGCCTACACATATATCGAACGTGAAACAGCAAAAAGAATGGAAAGAGATGATGCAAAAGATTATGAAGGTCGCATCAAGAAATATGGCATACAAGGAAAGCCTTCTGATAATAGAACATTGGCTTTGTATGTACATAAACCTCTTCGTCCGACTGAAGCATTAGCATTGGAAGAATCAAAAGATATCAAGGCAAAAAGAGATCTCGATGAATTACTCACAACAGTAATTGTGGGTGCTGATCCAGTGAAGGCACTGCGGACACTACTCGTAGGACTCAAAACAAAAAATATTCCTACATCATTATGTGGCAATCTCCTTGAAATTCTCACGAACAAAGGAGATCCACTGTCATTCTCTCCACTCATTCCTGATGATGATTTGCGAATGAAATGGGCAGATCTTCAAGCAAAACTGCAAGATGCATTTCCTACAAATACTGATGAAGCGAAAAAAGATGCTGAAGAAGCAGTGAATAAACTACGTGGAGAAATTGAAAAAGATATTGAGGCTCAAGAAAAAGCCAAAGAGGCTGAAAGAAAAACTCTCGAGAGTGAAGAATTGGACATTGCTCGTCAAGAACGAGAAAAGATGGATGCAATTCTCTCGGTGGAAGAAGCGGAGCGTGTCGC
>MEWR01000008.1:135016-135307 GCA_001773455.1 Candidatus Abawacabacteria bacterium RBG_16_42_10 | reverse complement strand
CTACAGCCGTGGCATATACCAGTGCCATGCGGGATTTAGCTGAAAAGCGCGCTGCAGAAGAAACGAAAATTGAAAAGGAATATAATGTTGGAGAGATTTACAAAAATCAGCCGCTCTATACCAAAGCAAGTGCATGGATTGGTAAGGGCGTTGATTGGTTCCGCTCTGGATTAAACACTGCAGCAAAAGCAGTCGATCATGGCATTCGTGGTCTCGGAGAAACAACTGCACTCAATCTTAACGAGAAAGCACAAAATTTACGAGAGACAGGTAATTGGTTTAATCGTAACA
>MEWR01000008.1:133849-134995 GCA_001773455.1 Candidatus Abawacabacteria bacterium RBG_16_42_10 | reverse complement strand
CTGCGAGTGAAGCTAGTCATTTTGCCAGCATTGCGGTGGTCAAACTTCCTCGTGTCGCTGCAACTATCGTGAACTTTGCTGCTCATGGTGCAGTGAATATCGTCAAAGATGGTGTATTCGGTAGCGTAGAAAGACTCTTCAAAGGCAAAGAAAAAATGCGTGCTCTTGAGTCAGATAAATTGGCAAGAATTTTTGGTATGAATCCTGATGATGAGAATGATCAGATGTGGAAAGCGTTACATGAGATGGATGCCCAGTTTCCCGGTATGAAGATCAAAATTCTTCGTGATTTATTGGCAATTAATAATGAACGTGGCGCTCAGAAAATGATCAAAGAATATACCGATGAAGAACATGAAGAATTTGCATTCTCCAATCCTGAACGTCAAAAGCGCAAACAAGATCTTTTGAATAAATATAAGACTGCCGATGAAAAAGGCTGGAAGCATACACTTGTCAGTGGTAAAAGTTATCGCCTGGGTGGTCTCACATTGCAATGGCCCGGACTCGCCAAAATGCCTTTGGGAGGATTTTTCGTGAAGAGCTACAATGATAGTGAAAAAAGAAAACAAGAAAGACTCTCCCTCAATCTGAGCGGTGGTGTCTTGGGACTTTTGACCATGGTGGATACGATGACTGACTCTTTGGCCGCCGCTCATCATACCTCTCAAAGAGGGCCTCGTAATTTCTTGGCTGCCGATGATATCAAGAAGTACATTGGTTTACTCCAACATCAACATCTCGATGAAACCCTGCGAAGCAAAACCGACAAAGATCGTGAGACTGCCAGTAGCTTCTTATCTGAAAATTTGGATCGCGACATCATTGCTCCAGCATTGCAAAGTGATATTATTCAAAATCTAGAGGTCAAAGAGCTCGATCAAGTCACTAAGTATCTCAAGATAGTTCCAGATGCGTTTGAAATACTTTTGAAAAAAATCTCACAAGAAAAGGCTGGCCAACAAGATCGCTTGGAAGCATTTGCAGAATTCAAAAAGGCATTGATGAATCCCTCGTTCACCTCTGAAGTCTTAACACTCAAGCAAAACCACGCTCTCAATCAACTTCTCACAAGCATTCAGTCACAATTTCTCGAACATGCTGAAGCGGCGATGTCTGTTGATTATACTGAGAGCACATCACCTC
>MEWR01000008.1:132289-133829 GCA_001773455.1 Candidatus Abawacabacteria bacterium RBG_16_42_10 | reverse complement strand
GGATTATGGGAAAATGTTCGTCGTACCGGTATACCCTATGCTGCCGGACGTATTATCAAGACAAAGTGGAGCTTCGTTGCAGCGAAGTCTGTACTCGCCCACTCAGGTCTCATGGCTGGTGGTGTCGCTGCTGCAGGTGCCAATAGCGCTGCAGCATTTATGAATCCTACGATTGCTGTACTCGCCGGTGTATCCGTACTGAAAGATGCCGTCGGAGAGGCTATGTACAACGGTGCAGTTCAAGAGATGCTCAAAGAAAACAAAGAAGCACGTCTCAAAGGACTCATGTCCCTCTATACTGGTCGCACCATGTTTGGTGAAAGTATTCCAGAAGATCTTACCAAGATGCTTGCAGAATTACGTACATTATCTGCTATAGACCAAAGTTCATTGATAGAAGAAGCACTGAAAGAATTTACGAGTAAAGAAACTGCTTTACGTGACAAGTATGAAACTCGATATGGTCGCTGGATTTTAAATCGCATACGTCAGCACATTACCAATCCCAATGCCATCCGTGCTTGGGCGCAGGAACTTGCAAGTCTTCCATTTGATCTACAGACAAATCAGGTCGATGTCGCCAAGGCTTATCAAGTTTCACAAATATTATCAGAACTGCTTAAGCGTTTTGAAAAAGGTGAAATCGCCGGACGCAAAGATCTCATGGGAACAATCAGCGGCACTATCGAGGGTAAAGAACTCAATCAATTCCTTCGCGCTCAACTCTCGGCAGTTGAATTGCATATAGATAATGACCAGCGACAAAAAAATATTGAAACCCGTGTACAAGAAATCAAACAAGGTCGTGTAGTTCGTAGCCTACTCAAAGGTATGCGCTATGGTGTGACCAATGCCGTCACTGACTTTGAAAAGACTCTCTCAAAGATGGCAGGTACATTTATCTATCAAGGTCCACTCTTGGTTGTCGATCAATCAATTCTCCACACCTTGGAAGATAGTGTACAAAATATCCCATATGCCGGACATGTATACGCGCCGGTGATGTCAGTTATTAATTATCAGACCCATCTGGTGCAAGGTGTCACTGGTGTCGGTGAACGTGGTGGACTTGCTCGCCTCATGGAAGGTCCCGTAGGTGCGGGCGTTGAACCACCTCGTCCCAGCGCAAGAGCTGGCGAGAGAACAACCGAAGTTCCCCCACCACCTGCTGGTGCTGCCGGTGGTGCACCTGTTGAACCTACTGTTGAAAGACCCACAGCGCCGACACAAGAAGCTCCTCGTCCTACAAGTCCAGAAGTACCCGCTACAGTTTCTGTTGCTGGAGAAGTATTTGATATGGCAGATCCTCGTATCGGCAGACGCGGCCGTGAAGGAACGATGATTGATTTCTTGCGTCATCATGGCATTAATCGTGAGGGTGATAGAAATCTCGCTGGACGCATAGCTCATCTCTTTGAATTGGCACATTTGGCTCCGGCAGATAGTGAATTCCGTACATTGCAACGCATCAGTCACCCCACCGATACTATTACTATACGAGTAGAGGGCGATGAATTGATCATGGAATCTCTTCGTTATA
>MEWR01000008.1:131369-132241 GCA_001773455.1 Candidatus Abawacabacteria bacterium RBG_16_42_10 | reverse complement strand
GTGAAGTCGCCGGCATGGTTGGCATGGATGAAGCGACACTACGACAAAGATTAGCCGGTGGAGCTGCAGCAGAAGCTGCGCCCACAACAATTGTGCCGCCTTCTGAACGCGGTATTGAACTTCGTGAAGTTCGTGCTCCTCGCGAAAGAACAAGAGGCGGAGCAAGAGCCCGAACAGAAAGAACTGAAGCTGCTTCAGCTCCCGCCCCTGCAAACGAACCTGTACCGGCACCAGTACCGCCGCAAGATCTTGAGGCGCCTACTGCCCCAACGCCTACCACTACTCCTAGCTCAGCCGAAAGAGCACATGAAAGAGCTCATGAAGAGGCAAGATTTGCTCCAAGCATGCTACGCGATGAAGTAAGTAGAGCTGCAATAGCTGATGTGAGAGCTGAAGCTACCGAAGCTCATTTAGATGTACATCCATATACATTTCCAGGACATATTGCTGTTGATAGCCGCACACCCGGAGCAACCGGTCGTATTATTTTCCGAGTGATTCGAAATGATGAAGGTGTCTATGAAGTACGACAAATTGGTCCAGGTACTGGTGTCTTTGCACCAGCCCATGATATGCATGGCACGCTTGATAGCGCCCTCGCACGTTTACGCGATCAAGTAGGACGCCGGGAAGCTGCTGCTCGTAGAGAAGGTAGTACCGAAGGTGCAGCTCCTAGAGTTGAAGCACCTGCTCCTTCATCTCCATCTTCATCTCGAACCGAGCCTACACCAAGAACCACTGAACGTGGCACTGAACTTCGTGGTGTCCGTGCTCCCGAAACTCGAGAAGCTGCTGCTGTTCCACCCACCACCGAAAGACCATCCATTACCGAACGTGTTCGTGAAAGAGTACGAGCTACTGAAGCTGCAAGA
>MEWR01000008.1:128688-131358 GCA_001773455.1 Candidatus Abawacabacteria bacterium RBG_16_42_10 | reverse complement strand
AAGGACACCTGAAAGAACTACTGAAGTGAGAGGTGCTACCGCAGAACGCGCTCCAACACGCGTCGAACCAGTCGCACCCGCGGCAAGAGTCGAGGCGGCGAGAGAAGCTCCAACATTACCAGAATATAGAGAACCAGCACGCTTCCGACCAAGCACTGAGGGTGCCATCGACAATGATACTCGTGTCGGTTTGAGCGATATGCTCAATGCCGATCCTGCAATTCATGAACATCTCGACATTGCTCCTCGTGGCACTGAAGCTGGTGTTATGAACGTTGAAGCTGTAAGAGAAGGCAGACATAGTAGTTCAGATCGTGCTGTTATCAGAGTATTCCGCAACGATGACGGAACGTATCGTGCCCGACCAATCGGACCTCGTACTGGCAGATTTGATGGCATGTCAGATGCCGACCTCACTGGTTCATTACCGGAAGTATTAGGTCGCCTTAGCGATCGTGTTTCATCCGGTTCACGCGAAACTGTTTCCGGTGGATCATCTACTGTCCTCGCCTCTCGCACTACCTTTGCCGGTTATGAACGAGAATCTCGCGCTCGAATAGTTCCAGTCATTCAAGCTACCGATTTTGAAGTTCCCCGTGAACGAGCTGTAGAAGTAATGACCTCTCGTCTGGATCAACGATTCCTCAATGTACCTGTTGGTGAAGTGATGGATGATGTTCGCGATACTTTCTTACATATCCTCCCATTAGAAGGACCACAAGAACAATTACGTATTTTACGTGAAATGGAAGGCTATGGGCATGTTAATGAAGAAGCCACTACTATGGCCCGTGAATTACTAGTGCTCGAAGGCGAAGCCTGGGCAAGCCGCATCACTCATGAAAGAATCGAAATGGCATTAGCTTCATCTTTAGCTGATAGAAATGTCACTGCTCGTGAAATGGCAGGAGAATTAGGCATTCCTCTCGACGATGAAAGTCTTCGTCGCCCCGCAGTGCAAAGAGCTATCGCTCATTTACAAAATCTTGCAAACTATGCCGGACGCGACTTAACAAGACCTGCCGGCTGGACACCTCGCACATGGAGAGACATCCTTGAACGTGGTGCTGAACGTCGCAGGTATCGAGTTGACCCTGAAGCAACCTATCGACCCAACAGGCCCGAAGGCATCCTGGCTATGTATCAGACTATTGCCGATATCGATCATGATAATTACATCGAAATTCCTGGTTCCGGAGAAGGTTTCCCTTCTGATATCTCGGTACGTTTAGCTCTCACAGAAGAAGCAGGAACAGAATCAAATCTCTATACGTGGTTAATGGAAATGCGTCGTCCTCGTGAGCGAACCAATCCTCGCGCAGTCATTCGTGACATCGAAGATTTACGTGCTTTGGGCGAAGAATATTTACGCAGCCCCGCCTACTTAGCTGCTCATCCCAATGCTAGTGATCGTACCGCTTCAGCACCAGTCACTGCTATTGGTGTAGAAATGAGCAGACAACAATTGGAAGCCATTCGTTATGGTCTTCTTATCGCCTCTCAGAGACATGAACATAATGCGCGTATGACTCTTGATCATATACGTGAAGAACGTGAAACTGCAGCTACTACCGCCGCTACTGCACGTGGATCAAGTATTCCCACACGTCTTGATACCGTTGATCATGCTGTCTTATCTCGCGTAGCGCCAAATTTTGCTACTCGTGAAAGTCTCGAAGGCATGAGCAATACCGATTTAAGCAGTTTGCGCACTACATTAGCAAGAGATTTAGCCGGTCATCCCACGGCTCCCGAGGGTATGACTCGTGCTCAATTTGAAGAACATATTCGTCATGAAGCTGCCCTTATCGAGAGAATTGACGGGCTTATCGTCCAAAGAGAATTACTCTCTGATGCCAATGCTGATCGCATGGCTCGAGAAATGTCCGATGCTATATTCCGCGAACGTGGTATCAGGGTATCTGCTGACCGTATTCGTCGAGAAATAATCACACTCGCTGCTGGCAGTGGTGTTGTGTTCCGTCCCGGTAGTGAAACTTCCTGGGGTGCTGGCGTCGGTGCCAGAGTTGCTCCGTTTAGCGTCACCTCCGACGATGGTCGCCACACTTTCGAAGTCGGTCTCGACATGGGTGTCGGTGTAGGTTCTAGTCCCGCAGGTGCGGGATTGGGTGTTACTGCTGGTGTAGGAGTTGATGCCCGTTATAGTTACCGCATCGGTGAAAATGGCCAATTCTTTACAGGTGTCGGTGCTGGACTTTCTATCACCGGACCAGCCGCAGGTATTTATGCGGGCTTTCGTTTCGGCGTCACTGACAGTTGGGATGGTAGCGCAACAGTCGCCGGTGGTATCAGTGCAGTTGGTCCAAATCTCGGTGTACTTCTGGGAGCTGATTACAATCCACAAAGAGATTTCGAACATACACTGAGCGATCTTAGAGAGAGATTGGGACTTACGAATCCTGAATCTTCATCTCTTGCGCATCAGAGAACTGTTGTAGAAAGATATGCAAGAGCTGCTTCTGAGCATTTGACTGATGATCAAGTTCGTCAGCGTTATCGACAACTCTGGCGTGGCATTGAAACTGCATCTGCAGAAAGAATCGATCCAAACGGTGTCACTGGATTCGGTATCGGAGTCGGTATGGTAGGCGGTGCTATAGTCTTCGGTCCTTATATCCGCATCACTATCGGTAGCCATATGGTCTATGA
>MEWR01000008.1:128288-128612 GCA_001773455.1 Candidatus Abawacabacteria bacterium RBG_16_42_10 | reverse complement strand
GGTCGTGGTGTCCGAAGTGCAGGTCCAGAAGGATCGAGCATTACCACGTATCGTATACATATCGAATCTCCTGATGTCGGTACCACAGAGACTGGTGCATTAGCCGCAATTTCCGGCACTGGAAGAACAACAGAAACAATACTTCACTATGACGATACTCGTGAGCGCACGACAATCATGAATGATGTCCTAAACCAAGCTCATGTTAGTTTAGTGGGAGATCGTCTGAGCATTACTGAACCATTCGACAATGTAGAATATCGCTTCATCAGTCATGTACCGGGTCTCACCATAACAGCAGCTCCAGATTCTGGTAGTGCCCGT
>MEWR01000008.1:126755-128265 GCA_001773455.1 Candidatus Abawacabacteria bacterium RBG_16_42_10 | reverse complement strand
AGACTTCACAATTGTTCGTCGTCGTATCGTTCATGCTACCCCAGTTACCGCCGCTGAACATGACAATGTAGAAGTAGTAATATTTGTTCCTCGTGGCAGAGATGCTCCCTCAGAAGCTGCTTTGGACCGTATGCTGACGGAGGACACACTTCGTCCTGCCGAATATGTCGCTGCAGACTATCTCCGTGACCGTCCCGCTCGATTTAGCCATCGTGTCCATGATACCCGCCATCCTGAAAGAGTTATCTACCGCGCTACTGAAGAGGCAGGTGCAGTCGCTGGAGCTCCCGTTCCCGTAGGAGATATTCATGAAGCCACTGTTGCCGGCACTATGACTCCTGAAGTTCGTGCCTCTACGCTGCATGTTTATGAATCATTCACTAGTGGCCCCAACTCTGCAACTTTCATCGAACGCTTCAGACAACATGCCAATGACGCTCGTCGCAGACATTTTGACAGCGATGCTGCGTGGAGACATGACATGATTGAATTTGTGCAAACACATGCTACTGAAATGGGTGTTACTTTGCCCGCTGATTACAACTGGGACTATCTCCTTGGTAGTTTAGTTATGGCAAGTAATGTTTCCAACATCGCAAACCTTCCTATTGAGAGACAAAGAGCAGCTGTCGTCAGTCGTTTACATTCAGCCGAATTTTCTCCCGGTCCACTTTTCCGTCATGGCCCACGTATGAGTTCTGCGGCGCGAGAAGGTGTTCGTGATGCAATGGAAAGACTTATTGCTCGCGTACCAAGTATGCCGGGTGTAGGTGTTGCAGCTGGAGGTACTCCAGTTCCAGAAGGTGCTACCTACAGAATTCTTTCAAGATATGGTGTAAGAGATGATCGTTATGGATATCGCCCCGGTACAGCCACCAGAGGAAATCACCCGATCCTCGCTATCAGTGAAAGTACTCACCTGACACCAGGTGCTACCGGACCTGACGCCGCATATGCCCGACATGTATTCCGCACCCTAGAAACTGAAGAACGCACTGCAGTTCGCACCTATAGATTTTTCTATTCCACATTAAATCCAGCAGAACGCGCTCTCTTCGAAAGAGCGGTTACTGATGCTCGCGAACATCGTCCTATTTCTGCCGAAGCTCAACCTCTTATTGCTGATTGGCAAGCACTGACTCGTGAAATTCACGATCGCGCAGCCGAAGGCGCTCCTAGTGTAGTCTTCCGTCGCGGAGATCGTACCTATACGATCGGTATGACCACGACTGTTGGTACAGGTATTTTCTCAACTGATAGCAATCCAGATACTGATCCCGCTCGCGGTTACTGTGGCAATGTCACCATTTTCGCTGATCTCGATTTAGCCGCAGACTTTGAAATTGTCAGACCCGGTCCCGCGCCCACACGCGTCTATCGTGACCTTTACAATGCACCCACTGAAGTCACTGGTCGTCGCGAAGGCGGCGTTAGTTTCGTCCTCGGCGCCGCAGTCGGTATCGCTCCAGCTGTACCTCCAAGGACTCCACCACCAGGACACCCGAATACT
>MEWR01000008.1:122127-126736 GCA_001773455.1 Candidatus Abawacabacteria bacterium RBG_16_42_10 | reverse complement strand
CCTCCGCCACCACCTCCTCCTCCACCTGCAGGACACCCCAATACTCCACCACCTCGAGTACCACCACCTCCGGCATAAAACATCTTTGAAGCAACAACCTAAAATATGTTACAATATAATGATCACTCAAAAAATATGCTAAAGAAAATCTCTCAACTTATCGGTGTCGGAGCAGTAATTATGCTGGTACTCAGTATTATGCCACTACCCCAAGACCTGCCCACCTATGCAGCTCCAGGAGATTGGAAACCTGATTCAATGTTTCCTCATGGCACAGGTATAAGTCATGGCGCAGCTGGACAAATACAGCCAGTTGGCAGCGAAGCAGGAACACCCAGAACTATCACTCCAGCAAACATTAATACGGACGGTCATGTTTATGACTGTTCTGTAAGTCCTAACAATCACTTAGCGGAAATAGACAACAATCACTATTTCCCAGATGGTATTGGTTATTCTTCATTCAATAATTATCGCAATGAATTCACAGTAACTTTCGATCCAGCTAATCCTCCTAACTCTTTCTTTAACAGCGGCACAAACAACGAAGTAGAAAGAAATTATTTAGGTGGGGCATACGATTCTCTTCCTGCTCTTGGTGCTCCTACTGATGCTAAAGATAATATTAATCTTATTTCTTTTGCTGATCCTACTCGTGATCTTTATTTACTTGCTCATGTTCATAACAATGCCTCTACAGCATTAAATCCTATAGGAACAGTTGATTCTCGAAGCACTTTGCCAAACGGTGGTGGTACAAAAGACTTAAGTGCACGTGCGGTAAATACGCGCATGCATTTCTCTGTTCCTTCTTTGGCTTTACCAAATGCTAGTCAAGGTACATTTGTAAATCGTTTGCGCGCTGACAATGCATATCATGTTGATACCGGTACTACTTGTAATGACCTTGTACAACAACAAATCTCTGATATTTCCAAAGTAACTAATTCAAGTGGTCAACCAGTTACCTTCATAGTCAGAAATGGTTTTATCCAAAATTCTTTTGACTCAACTGGAGCTAGTAATATCAACTTTACCTCAACAGCATTAGCTCGATTAGTTGATCCTTCTCTTAATCAATCTCATATTTCTGACCCGCGCTTACCTTCACAGCTCAGTGCTTCTGAAGGTGCGAGAATAAGTAGTGGTAAAAGTGCTGTTGGCTCTTTAAGAAATGTTCCTAATCAACCAGGTTGTAACAATGATGCAGATGCCACTCAACAAGCAAACTGTAATCGTTTTGCTGATCCTGTACTTGTTGGTTCAGATTTTGATGGTGAGTGGTATGGTTCACAAGAATTCGTTCGCTTTGTTGGCATCAATGTCGATGCCGTTGCTGCTGAACCTCGCCTTTCAGTCTCCAAACTCGTCCGTAGCGTATCACCAAGTCCAGAAGCATTCAATTATTCCGGTTCTCCTTGGGCACCAACAAATGTTACGATTTCTGGCAATGGAAATGGTGAAGTAGAATATGAGGTTCTTATCCAAAACACCGGTAATGTTGATCTTGATGATGTGAACTTTGCAGATCTTCTCCCTCCTGCTCCTGAATTAGCTCCGAAACAAACAGGCCCCGATGTCATCGATGGTACTGTAGAAATTTGTCTCAATTTAGCTGCTGCGCAAAATCCAACATCACCTGATTGTGTCACACAGTTGGGTAGTCCTCTTCCTCTCAATACGAGCTCAGGCAATAAACTTGTACTGAGTTCCAGCGATATGGGCATTGATGGTGTATCTCCTCTCCACCGAGATCCTACATTCATCACTGGAGGTGATTCTAACAATGGTGAGGTAGTCCGTATCCGCTGGAGAATGACGACTGAGTGTGTACCAGAAGTAGATCAGGCCGATAATTACGGCCTAGTAAGTGGTAGCAGCAGTAATGTTCCTGCCTCAGTAGTTATGCTTGATGGACTGACACAGTTTTCTCCTGATCCTACAGCTACTTCATATAATATTACTCCGGCACAGTGGGGCACTTTTTTCCCAGATGGAGCACCATTAGGAGTCAGGCAAGCAACCAATCAAGTTACCGTAAATCTTCAAAACATTTGTTCCGGCAAACCGGGTATCACGATCGGCAAATTTGTCCGTCAGGAATCTCCTACTGCAGAAACATTTTTCCCAAATCCTCATAATGCAGATGACACTTTGGGTGGTAGAACAAACACCATCATTACCGGTACTACCGGTGGTGAAGTCCAATATGAAGTATTAATTGAAAACACCGGCAGCGGTGCATTGGACAATGTTTCTTTTGGCGATCACTTGCCATCTGCTCCCCTTACTTTAATACCGGGCACTATAACGACAGAGAAATGTGAGACTCTTATCGAAGCTACCCTCGTCACTGATTTAGACTGTGAAACGCCCAGGAGTGTTCCTGGAGACCCAGCTCATATTATCGCCGGTATCTTATTTATTCCCGGAGATGAAATGGGTACTGTTGGTATTGGACCTGAATCAAATCGTTTATTCCTCCCTGGTGAAGTGATTAGAATTCGCTGGAGCATGATTAGTGTATGTACTCCACAAGGAAATCCGCCCATAGCACTCAATTATGCCATGGTCATGGCGAGCTCGACCACCGTTGGTACCCTACCTGTAGTAGAACCTGCAAATATCCAAATATTCGCACCGCAAGTTCCGGCTCATTCTCCTCCACCATTTGTGCCGAGTGAAGATGATATGAATACAGAGTTCGATCCAGATAGTAGAGCTGGTCCTACCAATGACACACTTGTTCAACTCAATCCTTGTTCACCTCCTCCGCCTCCCGGACCCAAGAAATATGCTTCGCTTATTCCTCATCCCGTTGGTACCAGTTTTCCAGTACCCACATCTTTCGAAGATGCTGAGACCACCGGCACTGCAGTGAACTTCGGTGAACGTACAGCACCGTACACTGCTCACTTCCGCGTCACACTCACCAACACTGGTACAGGTGCCACTGATCTCACTGATGTGATTATGGATGATGAATTCCACTTGCGCAATGGTGCACCCGTAACTCCACAAAGTGTCGTAGAACCAGTTAGTAGCAGATTAGACTCATTTGATGTCAACACCACTACCAGCACTGAGACTGCTCTTTCTCCTGATACTATAAAGGTAGAATATTTAGGGGCTTCGCCTACTACTCCTAGTGGCATCCGTTTCCGAATACCAAGGATCAAGGCTGGCCAGACAATTGCCTTCTATTACAGCATTGTTGTTGATCCTACTGTAGCTGTTCCGGCTCGCGTGCCTGGGATTGAATTCCATAGAAATACTGTTCGAGTCTGTTTACCTGTTCCAGGTACACCAGGAATGACTGAATGTACTGATGGTGGAAGTGGCGATGCTTTCATCAGCGATCGTACTCCTCCTCCGACCAATCAAGTTATTACGATTATCAAGACAGTCAATGGCCAAGATGCTGATACTGATGCTACAGCGGTAAGTGTAGTGAACGGTGGAGGATTATCGTATGCTGTCACAGTTACAGCACCAGCTACCAATACTGCTCCTGTTACCGGTATTCGTCTTACTGATACAGTGACTACGTTGCCAAATGTCACAGGCATTACGAATATTCGTTTAGTCACTCCCGCCGGTCCATGTATAGCTCCTGCAGGCTGTGCTATCACCAGTATTCAAACAGATTTACCCACACGCACATTCGACCTTGCTCCCGGTCAAAGCGCAGTACTCACCTATCAAGCTACCGCTACCAATGCCGGTACATCTACCAGTAGCTTCAATCGTAATACTGCGACCGCGACTCCTACCAATGCTCCTCCAGTCAGCAATCCTGCTACTATCGTTGTACCTGGGCATCGTGAACCGGAAACTGATTTCAAAATCAAGAAAGAAGTTGATCCTGAAGTGGTCAGAGATGGCGATGAAGTGGAATACACCATTACTGTTGAACCAGATGGTGACAATGATGATGTCGCAGATCTTGTACTTCTGGTCACTGATGATATGAATGACGATGGCACCCTTTCTCAAGGTGGCGTCACTCTCACCTATGTGAACAACAGCACCGATATCGAAACTGATGATGCTGATTGTGAAGGTGAAATGAACGACGAAGATGGTATACGTTGTGAAGATGTGGGCCCGGATGAAGAGATCACCATTACGTACAAAGCCAAAGTGAGCGTCCGCAACCTCACTTGTCCTGAGACAGTCACTGTCGATAACACTGCAAAATTACGTGATGACACACCCAATGTCGACATCGAAGATGAAGATGATGCCGAGGTTCGCACGATCTGTACTCCTCCTCCAAGTGATCGTCCTCTGAATATTACGAAACGTGTTGTACCGAATAGAATCGAACATGGACAGATCGCTCAGTACACCATTACCGTATACAACCCAAATAACACTGCCGTTACGACTCGCCTTACTGATACGATTGGGCTTAACAATGGCGTTGTCCCGGGTCCTCTCGGAGGATATGCGAGATACAATGCAAATTCACTCCAAGTCACCGGTGCGACATTTGTGGGTTCTATCGACAATCCAAACGGAGTAGTCCTGAATATCCCAGCTCTCGGCACTGCCACTGTCAGTTATACTGCTATCGGTGATACGTATGCACAGCCCACCAATACGA
>MEWR01000008.1:116358-122115 GCA_001773455.1 Candidatus Abawacabacteria bacterium RBG_16_42_10 | reverse complement strand
TCCCAATACAGCCATGCTCGACAATGGCCTCAGCGCTTCAACATTTGTTGAATTACCCAAGACTGGCCCGGAAGCGGCAGCAGCACTCGGACTCATTAGTGCGATTGGTGCCTATATCGCTACACGCAGACGCAAAAAGTTCTAAGTTCAAAATTCTAAATTCTAAGTTGAGTTCTGAGTTTTAACTTTGAACTTTGAACTTAGAATTTAGAACTTGTTTTCGTCATAAAAAGTCCAGGGGTTACTTGTGGCTTGATTGGGACTATTTCACTACCCTCCTCACCAAGTCCCAGCTTTACTCGCAACTTTTTCGCTGTCTCCGGTAAAAAAATCGCTGTAATCCCGGAAATCCTGGCCATCCCATTCAGTAGAGAACTTAAGACCTTAGTTAATGCTTCTTTATCCTGCTTCGCTAATTCCCAAGGTTTATTCTGATCAATATATTGATTAAATGATGACAGGCATTTCATGAGAGATTGGGCGGCGAGATGCAATTCAAATTTTTCTACATATTCCTGTATTTGATTCCAAGCAATATCAATATCTGGTTGCAAGTCATTGCTTTCATCAATAGCAATCTCGTATTTAAGAGCCATAGCCACGACTCGCTGTGCTAGATTACCTAAATTATTGGCCAATTCACCGTTATATAATTCAATAAACCTTTCTCGGTTAAAATCCCCATCTTCATACGAAGGAATTTCGCGTAATAAATAATAACGTAAGGCATCAGCACCAAACTCTTTCACATAGTCCATAGGATCGACAACATTACCGGTCGATTTACTCATTCTCTCACCATTTACCGTGACAAAACCATGGACAAAGATGTCCGTTGGTAGTGGTAATTTGGCAGCGATAAGCATTCCCGGCCAAATAGCCGCATGAAAACGTAAGATATCTTTACCGATAAAATGAATCTTACGCGCCTCACTATTCGCCCAATACTTTTGGTACAGCTCACCATTACCTGCATATCCAAGAGCTGAAATATAATTCGTCAGCGCATCACACCAGACATACATAGTTTGTTCCGGATCATTGGGCACGGGTATGCCCCATGACAAAGCTTCTTTCGGCCGAGAGAAACTGACATCATGCAGCCCATCTTTGATGAGCGAGAGGATTTCATGTCCCCTATTCACTGGCAGGATGGTAATGGTGTCTTTCAAGGCCTTCCCCACTTGATCATTCAGTTTACTCAGGAGGAAGAAATAATTTTCTTCACTGATTTTTTGAATCTCTGTCGTTGGATGGAGAGTGCATTTGCCATCGACAATATCTTTCTCAGTTTTAAAACTTTCACAGCCATTACAATACAATCCAGCATAGGTGCGCTTTTCAAATAATTTTGCTGTATCAAGAAGTCCCCAAAGTTTATTGACGGCTGGCCAATGCCTCTCCTTGTCCGTTGTACGAATAAAATCATCATTGCTCACATGGAGAGCTTCAGCTAATAATTTAAACTTTGCGCTATTTTCATCCACAAGCTCCTTCGGCGTTTTCCCCTCTTCTTTTGCTTTGAGAAACACTTTGGAGCCATGTTCATCCGTGCCTGTGAGGAAATAGACCTCATGTCCGAGATAGCGAAAGTACCTCGCATACACATCAGCTTGGACAAATTCCAATGCATGCCCGATATGCGGTGCGCCATTCACATAACCAATCGATGTCGTGATATAAATCCTACTACGCTCCAGCTTCGTAGGACTGGTAGGTTTCTTTTCCATATGAAAATTAGCGTGCTAAAACTAGCACAAGCTGTTTTAGAAGACAAAAAAAATACCCACCGAAGCTTTAGTCGCAGGGGGGCCGAAAATTAATTCGACTGTCCACAATCTATTATGCCATAAATTGACACTTTCCACAAGAACCAAATTGCATGTAAAGATACCACCCTCCCTCCCTGGGGGGACTTACCCACCCTATAGGACAATCCTAACAAACAAATTATGAAAAAAATCTTGAAATAATGGGAAAAATCTTCTTGACTTTTTTTCCTAACTTAGAATTTTGAACTTAGAATTAGTGTTCTCCTCCATTCTACACCCGTTTTCTTATCCTTCACTTCCACCCCTTTTTCCAATAATTCCTGACGTAATTTATCCGACAAAGCAAAATCTTTTACTTTCCGAGCTTCTTCTCGTTGCATTACCATATCCATAAGATCGGGCGTTAGGGTATATAAATTAATATCAACACCAAATAACCCCTGGAATTCATTGAAGAAAGTCTCGGCATGTTCTTGCTCGACCAATGATATACCGTCGCCGTCCAAAGCCGCATTTAACTCTCGCACATAATCAAACATAGCAGCCAAAGCATTGGGAGTATTCAGATCATCGCCTAATGCTTGATAAAAATGTAATTCATATTTCTCAAATTCTTCACGAATACCTTTGATGGTGTCATTCGGTACGGCGTCCCCTGCTCGATGAATAGCCACATCAATCTTTTCCCAAGCTTTATACGCATCAGTGAGAGCTTTGAAGCCAAAGTCCAGTTGCGAACGATAATGAGCAGATAATACTAAGAACTTGAATATTTGGGCTGCTTCTTTCATGTCCCCTGAGAATCCTTGTTCTAACCATTTGAGATGCAGATCAGATAATGTATAAAAATTGCCTTTTGATTTGGACATTTTCTCACCTTCGACAAGGAGATAGCGCTTATGCATCCAAAAATTGACGAATTTTTTGCCACTGACACCTTCGCTTTGAGCAATTTCACATTCATGATGAGGGAAAATATTATCTTCACCACCGGTATGAATATCTAATTGTTCACCCAGGTACTCTTTGCTCATCGCACTACATTCGATATGCCAACCGGGATATCCCCTGCCCCAAGGGCTGTCCCATTGCATGATATGCTCGGGCTGATCAGTCTTCCAAAGGGCAAAGTCAACGGGATTTTTCTTGTTTGTATTTACCTCCACGCGTGCGCCCGCTTCCAAATCTGCTACTTTATTGCCGGAAAGCTCTCCATACTGAGGAAATTTACTGATATCAAAGTACACACCATCTTTGGCTTTATAGGCAATCCCCTTCTCTATGAGTGTTGCAATCATATCGATCATGCCCTGAATATGATCAGTAGCTTTGGGTTCTTGATCGGGCTTTTCTAAACCCAGAGTTTCACAGTCATGAGAGAACGCTTCGGTATAAAATTTGGCAATTTCCCAAGGATCTTTCTTTTCCAAGCGTGAGGCCCTAAGCATCTTATCTTCGCCTTCATCGGCATCATCCACCAGATGGCCAACATCAGTGATATTTCTCACATGCATCACCTTGTAGCCTTCAAACTTAAGATAACGCTTGAGGAAATCGACAAAAATATAATGGGAGAAATTCCCAATATGCCCGAAATTGTACACAGTCAGCCCACAGCTGTACAAACGCACTTCTTTATCATGCAGAGGCTTAAACTCTCGCTTCCTTCGCGTTAATGTGTCAAATAAGAACAGTGGCATAATTGAAGAATATTGCATCCTTATACTAATGAATAGTACAAGCTTCTTCAACTTAGAACTTAGAACTAGTTCATGCTATAATGTATCGATAAGCCAATTTCTTATGCCCAATACACCTTCTCCCTCACCTGCGGGACCAGACAAACAACCCAAATTTCCTACTCCTCGAGAAATAGAGGTCCTCTACCCTCGTTTGGATCACAGCGAACAACTCTTGCAAGAAGCAGGTAGAATTTTTATTGCTAAAACTTTGGAAGGAAAAGAAATGGATAAAGCTGCATTGATTCAAGTGTATTTGAATTATTGCCATGCTGTAGCTGATAGATTCCCCCTCTACACTGAACAAGCAAAAATGGCCTTCAATTATATCGAGGAACATGCCTCCAACATCGATATCAATGACAATCGCGGCCATTTGCGCGAGTTGTATCCTTTTTTAGGTCCCCTAGTAACCACGATTCGTAGGCGCTAAAAGACACCAAAAAATACAAAAACATCATGGCCGACCTAGAGAGTCAGCACTCACTCGAAGCTACAACCCAAGAAAAACAAAAAGAAGGTGAAATATCTCCTGAGCAATTAAAGCAGGCCCGAGATGCAAAGGAAGAAGCAGAGAAAGCAGGAGAAAAGGCCCTCCATGAACTAGTAGAAAGAATGATCACGCCTTACGAGGTCGCCCAAGTACAAAGAGTCATAAACAGTTTCGATACTATTCAAACCGGGACAACAGACCAACTCAAAGAACAACTCGGCAAAGATCCAGATCTCAAATTAGCCAGTATCCCTGCTGGCAGTCGCATAATGACCATCTTCCAAGGAGGACCTGACACTCTCAAGATCAAGTATCTCAACGATAAAATCCTCGGTATGCAAGGTACCAATGAGATTATCATACAAAGACAGGCCAATATTAAAAAGTATTTACTCGAATATGGCATTGTTACTCCTGAACAACTTCTCAATAGCACCTACAAGCTTGATAAATTTGTGCTCAGTGATGAACAATTAGAAAAGGCTCGCAATTCATTGCAAAAGAAGCTATCCCCTGAAGAGTTGCCCCAAGAAGGGGCCCCTTCGGTGCAAAAACTACAATTGAGCTCTGATCCAGAAGTAGCCAATCAGCAAATGATCGACCATGTCCTCGGACAAGCAGAACAAGAAACTCGGAAAATACTGGAAGATAAAATCACCAAAGAAATAACAAATATTAACACAAGCATCAGTCGTATTGAAAAAATCGTTCCTCTTGATGAGGGTCGACTAAAAAATCTGCGAGACAAATTAGCAGACCTGCAAAAATGCAATGAACCTAAACATTTGGACCAATTCAGCTTAAACTTTGGCATCTCACAAAAAATTGCTACTAAGTCAGGTACGACAGAGGGATTTGCTGAGCGCGTATTTTCTGATCAGAAAGCAGAAGCCTGGGCAAGAGTGACCAGTGAGAGAGCTGAATCAGCCTATGAAAGTGAACATCGTCTACGAGGAAGCAGCTACAATGTCGAAGGAATGATGGCAGACATGAACCGTGTAGGAGAACTGAGGAATGATCCTGATCTAAGGGATTTTTTTGAAGCAGATAAGGTAGTAAATGGTCAAAAAGTAGTAAAGCTCGATGCCATTGGCATCCTTCGAAAGTGGTCAGATTTTGAAGCTACGAATCCTGACCCGACTCTCAAAGCTAAATATGAAAAACTAAGAAAATATTACCAAGTTATAAACCGCTTTGACTACATCAAAAGCTGGACTAACATTGAAGATGCCAAACAGGAAACTGACAAAAAACAACAACTCATCAATTCAGGAGGCCCAGATGCCATCAGAGAACAGCTAAAAACTAATCCGAAAGCCACTGGTGACATGACTGACGCAGAGTTCACTAAAGAGGCAGTTGATGTTACTCAGGCACGTTATTTGATTTTGGATGTTGTGGGCATGGGCAATGACAATGTTCGCAGCTTTGAGAGAGTTTTTCTCGCGATTAACAACCGCCTCAAAACAGAAGCGGGTATCACCACGAGCAATTATCAAGAAATTAAGAACCTTACTGCCAATAATCCTGAGCTTGATGTCAAAGTAAGACAGATCTTCCAAGAAGAAGGCATGAAAGCCGGCAATGATGTCACCACCGCATTCAAGAAAGGAGTCACTATTGCTCAACAAGAGATCCAGAATTTCTGTCGTGAAAACGGTTTCGAGGGAAAATTAGTAAGTGTACCGGGTGGAGATGAGTGGACGGTAGTCTTACCTGAAACATTGATAAGAGATGAAACAGCACTACAAAA
>MEWR01000008.1:112298-116338 GCA_001773455.1 Candidatus Abawacabacteria bacterium RBG_16_42_10 | reverse complement strand
AGGAAACCAACATGCCCAGTTCATTGGCTCGTAAATCAGTCGCCAGCGACTCTCCCAAAGATAAAATTCGCGCCCACAAAGAAACTCTCAAAAACAACGAAGTCGCGACAGACTACACAAAGAAATTGGAAAAAGAAAAGATTAACGGGGTCTTTTTCACCGAGAATAAAAATGGTTCATTTGCCGCCGTCCTGAATCTTCCTGGAGGACCACAGACAATTGAAGATTCTGACGCCATCTGGCCAGCAGTGGAATCACTGCAAAAACAAAGCAAATCCCCCATCACACATGCTGATATTTGGAATGAATACCAACGCCAGATTACCAAACAACCAAATGTTGAGGCAATTGCGCAAGCCGCATAAGAAATTCTAAATTCAAAATTCTAAGTTCAAAGTTGAGTTAATTTAGAATTTAGAACTTAGAATTTAGAACTTGGCGTTGTTGGTAATTCAATAACCTTCTTCGTACTGGTATGTCCCTTGAGGATTTTGATAGAAGTTTTAGCAACTTTAAAATGATCCGAAAGTAGCGCCAGCAGCACTTCATTGGCCTTTCCTTCAGCCCTCTGGGCTCCGATGCTTACAACCAAATTCCCCTGACTATCTTCATTAACTATCATGGTTTTTCGTTTCGGATGAGCTTTTACGAGGACATTGATGCAAGGCATAAATGAAGATGGAGATGAAGATGAAGTTTTATGTTTTGTTTTTATTCCTTATTCCTCTTCATCTGACTTCCTTCATCTTATTCCTATATCAGTCGGTATAGCCCTGCCACAATCAGATCACGCACTAAGCTGATAACGAGAAACACAATAATCGGCGACAAATCAATCATACTGCGCCTCAGTCCCGGAAATACCACATACACAGCGTTGAGTAGCGGCTGGGTGGTTTCGAAAACAATTCGCGTAAAAAAGTTAGGACGCATTTGTGGCACCCAACTTAAGAGCACACGAATAATAATCAAAAAAGATAAAATCTTCTCTAAATAACTGACAAAGATGATAGCAAAGGCAATGCCTGCACTGGTCATCCTTAATTCATTTTCTTACGGATAAATGCCGGGACATCCAATTCTCCTTCTTCAGAAAGAGCCGGTTGCATGCCACCGTTAGCATGGACACTTTGACCAACTTTGGGTGATACTGTGGTCATTTTGGGTGTGGAAAATGCAGATTGTTTGGCGAGACTATTCACCGGAGATAAATTCACTTGTTTTCCAAAAAAGTTATTCTGCTTAGAAAGAGCGTTTTTATAAGCATCATTGATACCACCTGAGAGGCGACGACCAAGTGCGGGAGCATTACTGATAGCACTCCTTGAATCATGAACATCAAATCCGGTTGCAATCACCGTTACCTTAATTTCACCGGCAGATTTATCATCGATGACAGTACCAAAAATAATATTAGCATCATCAGCGGCAGACTCAGTAACCACTTTGGCAGCTTCATCTACCTCAAACATACTGAGATCATTACCACCAGTGATGTTGATCAAGATTCCCTTTGCTCCGGCAATCGAAAGATCCAAGAGTGGACTTTCCACTGCAGCTTTTGCAGCCTCTAGAGCACGATTCTCACCAGTACCATAACCGATACCCATGAGCGATGAACCAGAATTCTTCATGACTGAGCGAACATCAGCAAAATCTACATTTATCATACCGTGTACATTGATAAGATCAGAAATACTTTGTACAGCCTGTCGAAGAACATCATCAACAATCTCAAAAGCATCCATCAATGGTGTCTTTCGGTCAATCAAAGAAAGAATGCGATCATTAGGGATTGTGATCAAGCTATCCACACTAGCTTTGAGCTCATTGAAACCTTCATCAGCTACTTGAGAACGTTTCTGTCCTTCAAAAGCAAATGGCTTGGTAACAACACCAACAGTCAAAGCACCGATTTCTTTAGAAATCTGAGCAATTACCGGTGCAGCTCCCGTGCCTGTACCTCCTCCTAAACCACAGGTGATAAATACCATATCTGCTCCCTCCAAAACCGCCTTAAGATCTCCTATATTCTCCTCGGCTGATTTTTTACCGATATCTGGATTTGCTCCCGCTCCTAAACCTTTTGTTGTTTGCACTCCAATATGAATCTTATAATCAGCTGGAGATGCTACCAGATCCTGCGCATCGGTATTCACAGCAATAAATTTCACACCTTCGATGCGGGCTTTGATCATGCGGGCGAGCGCATTACCACCGCCACCACCAATACCTACTACATAGATATTTGCTTGAGAAAGAGGAGCTGATTTCTTCGTTTCCATAAAGATTTAGATTTTAAAAAGGAGTTTTAGGAGATTTTTTATAAACTTGACTGATTCTTGCTGAATGCTGATCATAATACAAATCTAATCTCTTGACAATACCCTGGAATGATTGAACATTCCTCGGGTTTATACCTTATCCTATAAAATTTTTCAGCCAATCCTTTACTGCCCCAAAAAGTGGAGTCTTATGGAGCTTAATTTGAGGTTCATGACGAATCCCCCAAAGTAAAAGACCGATAACAGTAGCATACGCAGGATCATCGATATTATCCACAACTCCTTCTACCTCCACAGGATATCCGACTTGCACCGGCAAATTGAGCGCTTGTTTGGCTACTTCCACACACCCTGGAATTTTCACTCCTCCGCCAGTAAGGACAATACCCGCAGGGAGAAGTCCATCACGATTGATTTTGCTCAGTTCCATTGCCACGAGATCAAAAATTTCTTGCATACGCGCTTCAGCGATTTCTGCCAAAAGCTGACGAGAAACTTGATGCGTATCGACATGACTGAGTAACGACAAATCAATCGCTTCATTGCCTCTTACTTCTGATGGTAAGCACGTACCATATTCCAATTTTATCTTTTCAGCCGTATCGACTGAAGTGCGAAGCCCAATAGCGATATCATTCGTCACATGCCCTGCACCGACTGCCAAAACTGCTGTGTGTAAGAGTGCTCCTTCTTCAAATACGGCAATATTCACTGAACCACCACCGATATCGACCACCGCAACTCCCAGCTCTTTTTCTCTTCGCGACAATACCGCTTCTGAAGAAGCGAGCATCGAGGGAACAAAATCATCCACATCAATACCAACTTGATGAATACATTTGGAAATATTCCGCATGGCTGCTTGAGGAGCAGTAATAATCATTGCGTCGACCTCCAGACGAACACCGGTCATACCGACGGGATCTTTGATGCCGATTTGATCATCAACGGTGAATGACTTCGGAATCACTTTGATAATCTTTTGATTTTGAGGAATTGAAACTGCCTGAGCCGCCTCCAGTACTCGCTGAATATCGTCCGAATTGATTTCGCCATCTTGGCGAGAAATTGAGATAAATCCACGACTTGTAATGGTATTCAGTCCGGTTCCTCCCATATTTACAATAGCATGATCGATAGGAGTACCAGCCATTCTTTCCGCCTCACTGACTGATTCAGCAATGGAATTAATGGTTTCTTCAATATCAATAATTTGCCCTTTACGAATACCATGACTGGCAATATCTCCCACACCGACAATTTGTGGAACTTTTGTATCATCAGCGCCCATGACGCCAACAACAGTTCTGACTCGAGTACTACCAATATCTATAGCAGTTATGACACGCTCTTTAGCCATTCGAAGTAAAATAAAGAAAACGACCCAATGCAGGACTCAGTATAGGATAAAATTTTCAATAGTCAATTAACTCACGGCTTCTATATGTGCTAAACAATGGTGAATACTTCGGAAAGGCTTCTAATAATCTTTTGTGCATGGTTAACATCTTTTTTTCATCCCCCATCTTTTCATGATCAAATCCCCACACATGCAGCATGCCATGCGTCACCAAAAATACTATTTCTTGATCGATATCATGACCCAACTTTTGTGCCTGCTTTTTTGCTATCGACTGACACAGAAATACAAACCCGAGTTTATGACCAATCTTGTCTTGACCAAAATCTAGTGAAAGCACATCCGTAGCCTTATCTATACCCCGATGCTTTCTGTTGAGAGCCCTCATATGTTGA
>MEWR01000008.1:87971-112285 GCA_001773455.1 Candidatus Abawacabacteria bacterium RBG_16_42_10 | reverse complement strand
AAACCAATGACATCCTTACCCATCAACAAACAAACCTCATACCAGCAAGTTTTAAGTACTTTCCTGATATGAGGTGAAAATGCACTCAAAGGAACAAATTCAATCGCGGATCTCTTCTTTGTCATAACTACATTTCATTCGCTTCTATTGCCTTCTTCTGCTCACGGTATATTGCACGCAATTTCTGCTGGCGCTTGGTCAATTTACTCGCATAATACTTACGTGATCGCACACGGTTCAGCACACCGTCTTTCATAACCTGCCGACGAAATCGTCCCAACATTTTTTCTACTGATTCGTTATTTTGACGCAAAACATATGTCATTTAAAATACCTCCTTTCGAAACATGTTAATAATGCAACAAGATAGTACTGAAAAGAGGCCCTAAACTCAAGGCGAAGATGCAGATGGAGATGAAGGCTTCTGTTTTTTTCTGTTCCTTCATCTTCTTCCTTCATCTTCATCTTAAGCTACCAGCCTAGCTTTTTCCCTCCCAGCAAATGAAAATGCAAGTGATGCACTATTTGTCCGCCGTCTTTACCATTGTTTGTCACCACACGAAATCCTCTTTCATCAATCCCTAATTTTTTTGCTGTTTCTGCTATAGATAATAAAAGATGTCCCAGCATTGATTCATCGCCCTTATCTGCATGTACGAGACTTTGAATGTGCTTCTTTGGCACAAACAGAATATGTACTGGTGCCGATGGAGCTCTATCTTTGAAAGCCAAAATCTGATCATCTTCATAGACGATATCCGCTGGTATTTCCTTTTTGATAATTTTACAGAAGATACAGTCCATAGAAATTTAAAGTGTAAAATGTAAAGTTTAAAATTATAATATAGAATCTAGAATCTATATACTATACTCTTCACCTATTTTCTACCTCTTTAACTACTCATACTACTACCTCTATTCCTTATTTCTATGTTATTTTCCAATTGTTAATTTTCAATTGTTAATTGTTAATTATTTATGAGTTTCGTTCATCTCCATGTTCATAGCCATTTCAGCCTTCTTGATGCGCTTGGTTCACCATATACTTTGGTTAACAGAGCGAAAGAATTGGGCATGAAAGCCATCAGTATCACGGACAATGGGGTTATGTACGGCGCCGTAGATTTCTACCAGGCCGCAATTGGCAGTAGCATCAAGCCTATTATAGGCGCGGAAATGTACATCGCTCATCGTTCACGATTCGACCGTGCAGACTTAGAAAAAAATCCACATCAACTAGTTTTACTTGCCTATTCTGATACGGGATATCACAACTTGATGACTTTAGTAACCAAGGGACAACTCGAAGGCCTTTTTGAAAAACCCATGATTGACTGGGAACTGCTCAACGAATTTCACGAAGGACTCATCGCATTAAGCGGTGATCATACGAGTGAAGTCAGTAAAGCGCTTCTGGCAAACAACTATAAAGAAGCAAAGAGAATTGCGCAGAAATATGAAGAATTGTTTGGAAAAGATAACTATTATCTGGAAATCATTCGACATGGTCTGGAAATAGAAAATGGTTTAAATCCTCAATTAATTACGTTGAGTAAAGAAACAGGCATTCCTCTTGTCGCTACCAACAATTCTCGATACCCCACTTTGAACGATCGGGATGCCCATGACGCTTTGATCTGTGTCAAAAATCAAAAACTCGTCAGTGATCAAAACCGTCCCAAGTATGAAGGCGATCATTCAATACTCGGTGAAGAACAGATGCGTCAGCTTTTCAAAGATATTCCCGAAGCCTGCGACATCACAGGGGAAATTGCGAATCGATGCAATGTAAAAATCCCTCTTGGACAAAACCTTATTCCTGCTTTTCAATGTCCACCCGGACTCACAGCTGCCGAATATTTACGAGAATTATGCATTGAGGGATGCAAAAAAAGATATGGTGATCCTCTGAGTGAGAAAATTCGGAGACAACTCGATTATGAATTGGGGGTAATTAACAAAACAGGATTTCCTACATACTTTTTGATTGTGTGGGATTTTATCAATTGGGCCAAAAACCAAGGCATTGCTGTCGGCCCCGGGCGAGGTTCCGCCGCTGGTGCGATAGTAACGTATTCTCTTGCGATCACTGACATTGACCCTCTCGAATATGACCTGGTCTTTGAACGCTTCCTCAATCCCGAACGTGTTTCACCTCCGGATATTGATATTGATTTCGCCGATGATAGTCGTGAACAAGTAATCAATTATGTAGTTGAAAAATACAATCGCGAAAGTGTCGCGCAGATCATCACTTTTGGTACTATGGGAGCCAAAGCTGCTATCCGTGATGTTGGTCGTGTACTCGGCTTTGGCTACAAAGATGTGGATACTTTAGCCAAGCTTATTCCCAGCAAGCCCGGTACCAAGCTCAAAGATGCTCTAGAAAAAGAACCTCTGATCAAAGAATCATTAGAAAAAAATCCCGCACACAAACAGATCTGGGAAATGGCTAGTAAACTTGAAGGTGTCGTACGGCATGCATCCACTCATGCCTCTGCAGTGGTCATTGCTGGTGAACCACTGGTCAATCACACCCCCCTACAAAAAAACACCGCCGGTAAGGACGAGGGCGTAGTCACTCAATATTCGATGAAGCCACTCGAAGTTTTGGGCCTACTCAAAATGGATTTCTTGGGTCTCCGTAACCTAACTGTTTTGGCTAACACTGCCAAACTCATCAAACTAAATTATGACATTGATCTCGATTGGCAAAATTTAGCAACAGATGACAAAAAAAGTTATCAGTTACTCAGTGAGGGGAAAACAACCGGCGTTTTTCAATTGGAGTCAGAAGGGATGAAGCACTACCTCAAAGAACTCAAACCCAGTAATTTTGAAGACATTATCGCTATGATCTCGCTGTATCGTCCCGGTCCTTTGGAAGCAATCCCTGACTTTATTGCTGCCAAGAACGGCCTCAAAGAAGTCACCTATCTTGATCCTGAATTGGAACCGATTTTGAAGAAGACATATGGAGTCATTGTCTATCAAGAGCAAGTATTGGAAATAGCTCGTCAATTTTGCGGTTTTTCTTATGGAGAGGCTGATATCTTACGTCGTGCTGTAGGTAAGAAAATCATGGAATTACTTTTAGAACAAAAAAACAAATTCATTGAAAAAGCCGTTGCTCGCGAAAAGTCAAAAGAAGTTGCCGAGAAAATTTGGGATTTCATCGAACCTTTTGCGCGCTATGGCTTCAACAAATCCCATGCTGCTTGTTATGCGATGATTGCGTATCAAACGGCATATTTAAAGAGCCATTTTCCGGCGGCATTCATGGCAGCACTCATGACAAGTGACCGTGGAGATACCGACCGTATTGTAATCGAGATAGAAGAATCAAAAGCGCTGGGTCTTACTATTCTTCCACCATCCATCAATGACTCTGATGTAGATTTTACTGTTGTTGGTAGAGATGCAATACGTTTCGGATTGGGGGCAATAAAAAATCTGGGTGATAGTACAAGCCAAGCGATAGTGGATGAACGAAAAAAGAACGGCCCATTCCGCTCTCTCAATGAATTTTTCAATCGTGTTTCTTTGGAGTTTTTGAATAGAAAAAGTTTGGAAGCGCTCAGTAAGGCAAATGTTTTTCAGGAATTAGTATCGGTAAGCACGATAATGCAAAACATCGACACCTGTATTCAATACATCAGCACACTCAAAAAATTGCGCGAAGCGCCGGTAGATTCTCTTTTTGCCGATATGGATGAAGCTAATCAAATCCCTCAAATAAAACTAAAAGAAGCAGAGCAACTTCCCATTCGCCAAATTTTGGACTATGAAAAAGAAGCTCTAGGTCTTTATTTATCGGCTCATCCATTGGGACATCTCAAGGATTTTTTTGCCAAAACAGGGACACGCATCGACAAAATCACTCTTCAGCACGAAGGCAAAAAAGTTAAAATAGCCGGCATGATTGTGAATATGAAACGCATACTGACTAAGACCAATCAGGCGATGTCTTTTCTCGAGGTAGAGAATCCTTTCGGACGTATTGAAGGAGTGATATTCCCCAAAGCCATGGAAGCTTGCCAAGAATATTGTATCGAGGATACCATCATTACTGCTTCTGGTAAGATTTCTTTTCGCGATCGTCGGGGAACAGGACAGAGCAGTACACCCAAGCTTCTTATCGACACTCTCATGCCTCTCGAGATTCCCTCTTCTCTCGAAGAAAAAAAAGAAATTCAGAAACCATATATTGTCGAAATACCCGCGACAACAAGTGATAAAGAGCTCATACAACTTAAAGAGATTCTCACACGCTTTCCCGGCAAAAGTCCGGTACAATTGGAACTTACAAAACCACTCCACAAAAGTACGACAATCCATGTCACATACAAAGTTGAGCCAAGCGATCAATTAGAAAAAGCCCTTCAAGCATTCCATGAAGCCCTTACTAAAAAAACCTAATTTCAAATACATTATCATTTTTACTGCCACTTTCCTGTTACTCACACTGGTAAGTATTATTCCGCAGGGACAGAGCGTTTTTTCTGGTATAGGTCAAATCTTTAGTCCGGTAGAGCGTTTCTTGTACCGTACCAAACTTGCAAGTAAAGAATTTTGGTATTACTTGACGGAGGAAACCGAAAGCGAAGTCCGTCAGCTTACAAATGAAAATGAACGCTTACGGTCCGAGTTGGCTCAGATGACGCTGATCGCCAAAGAAAATGAAACCCTACGCTCAGAGCTGAATGTCCAAAGAACTCACAAAAGAAGTGTTGCCATTGCGCATATTCTGGGTGAAAAACCGGGAAGTTTTTCCCGTTTTCTTATCTTGGACATTGGCAGCAATCAAGGTGTACGACCGGGACTCCCGGTGATTATCAACAATGCACTGGTAGGAAAAATTGAAAAAGTCTCTGATCACTCCTCGGAAATGAGTTTAGTCACGGACCCAAATAGCGTCTACTACAGTTATCTTCAAAAATCCAAAACCAAAGGTTTGATACAAGGAACCATCGGCTTAGGAATTCTTCACTTAACACAAATTCCCAAAAACGCCATTATTGAGAAAGGTGAATTAGTCTTTACCACCGGTCAAGAACTGGAAAATTTTAATGACATCCTTATCGGCCAAGTCACTGAAATCTTAAGTAGCGATCAAGAGACGTATTTAACTTTGCTTGTCACTCCTGCAGTCGACAGTGCCAATCTCGATACAGTGTTTATAGTCTTAGAATAATTAATTATTTTCTTTTTCGTATTTTCCCATCAGTTCAGCCTGAGCAAAAATGTGATCTTTCATCGCCAATTCTACTTGCACTCTATTTGCTCCAGCAGGCACATCCAACATACTGTCTAAAGCATAGAGTTTGAAAAAATACCGATGAACACCGTAGGGCGGATTGGGTCCACCATAAGCCAAGTCTCCTCTTGTATTCGCCCCGAGGGTTCCGGAAGGATTTTGACCCTCGGCAATCTCGGTGGTTTGGGGTGGAATATTAAAGACAATCCAATGATCAAAATTACCATCAGGTCGTAAATCTTTGGGAACATCGGGATCGTGCATGATCAGTACGAGACTTTTTGCTGTTTCTGGCACATCACGAATACTGAGTGGTGGGTTGATATTTTCGCCTGTGCGAGAATATTTTTGAGGAATGCTTTGCTCATGAATGAAAGCAGAACTGGTAATTTTCATAGAAAAAGTGTTAGTTGGTAATGAAGGTTGCTCAACTTGAGGGATGAAAGCAAGAAATGCCGTGGCAACAAAAGCAAATATGATAGGGATAACCAATAATTTTTTGAAATCCATTTGATTCAATGACGATTAAGCATGAATAGCTTTCATTTTTTGCCTCTCCACCACCACTCTTCTGAATCGTAAAAGTAAGGCAACTACTGCAGTTATTCCATAGAAAAGCCATAGTTGTCGAAATGGTGCTGTTTTCATGTCAGTACCTATATTCCAAGAATGCAACCAAGAAAGAATAAAAACCAGATAATTCAAATAATGTATATATATCCAACGTCTTTGTAACCAAGGATGCATACGAAACATCGCAGCCGCCACAGCCAATATCATAAAAAACAGTGAAATCACGCCAAGAAACGCATAGAGTTTTAGTTCTTGAGGGACATATGTCATATACAAATAATTTTCTAAACCTACTCCAATCACCAAGAAGAGCGGATGCAACAGTGAAAACAAAAGCACAAAAGGCCCTTGATTCATATGAAACTTGAGCACTTTCGGATAAGCCTTCGTTAAGACGTCACGCGCACTACCCATAATAAATTGCAACCATAGCATCGAAAATGCGTAGAGACCTAGTAAAGGGAATACTGCATAAGCAAATTCTGAAATACCAAGTCCGCCAAGAAAGTTTATTCCTCCCCTCGCCCAGAAAAATCCTGCAGCCGGAACGATATACACCATGATAAGAACCAGGACAAAAAACACCAAGTACAAGTATTTCATATAGTATCTTTCTTCCAGCATTCTACAGTCTCAATCCTCAATTCACAATTTTTAGTTTTACATTTTAAATTTTACATTTTACATTCCAAATTCCTGTATACTTGTCCCCGAATCCAAAACATATGAGAGGTATTCTTATCCGTGCATTCGTCATCATCATCACATTCCTCCTTTCCATCACATGGTTTCCTTACAGTTTACTACCTCTGTGGATGCTGGTATGTGTGCTCAATTTTTTTGGTCTAAGAGAAGGATTTATCTTCTTCATGAGTTTCGGACTACTCGCACTCGCCACCGGACTCACGTGGTTTGGCATTCCGACGATCACAGTACTGTGGTGTACTGTTACTCTCTTTATGATTATCACGAATGTTTTTCATACCAAGCGCATGAATATCCCTACATTATTAATAATGAGTGCTCTCATAAGCATATCATTTCAGGTATGGGGATACGGTTGGCAAACACTACATGCCACCGCCATTCTTTTTTGGACTTCATTGAAACATATACTTCTGCTAGGATTGCTTATTCCCGCAACAAAGATTCTCGGTGAAGCTTACGCTCGCTATCTTAACGCTTTAGGCATCAATTATGAGTAAAAGATGGAACATTTTTGACAAACATTTCGAACAAGAAATCAATCTGAAATCAGACGACAACAACCCTGATCAATGGCAAGACGTTATTTATACGCCAAATGACAATTTACTTCCCGATAGTAGCATCGCTTTTCAAACGTCATTTCGCATTTTAAAGTGGATCATCATTATTGCAGTGGTGGCATTGGTTGTACGCCTGGCGTATCTCCAATTCGCCATGGGAGACGTACTTTTTGAAAGAGGACAAGAAAATTATTTACGTATCTATGTCACACGCGCTATGCGTGGCATCATCTACGATCGCGAGCAAATTCCACTCGTAGAAAATATTCCTCACGATAGTGCAGCTATTATTCCGGCTGATCTTCCCAATTCTGACACAGAAAGAGATGCCCTCTTTCATCAAATCGCAACAATACTCGATATATCGGTTCAGGAAATTGCCGATATCAGTGAGAAATATCGTTTTCTCTATACACCTATCATTATCAAATCAAATATCGATCATGAAAGTAAATTGCGTTTACTCAGCACATTCCCCAATCAAGCATCGGGTGTGACCGTCATCGAAGACTTTTCTCGTAAATACTTGTCTGCCAGTACTGGGATGTCACATGCGATGGGATATTTGGGAAAGATCAATGATCAAGAATGGCAAAACGAGAGAGACACGTATACTCTTGATAGTAACGTTGGCCGTACCGGTATAGAAAACAGCTATGAGGAATACCTGCGAGGAACAAATGGTCAGAAGAAAATCGTCGTCAATGCGAAACATAGCAAAATCGACACTCTTTTTACTTCAGAGCCAGAAAATGGTTGCGATCTTGTCACTACCTTCGATAGTGATTTGCAAAACAAAGTCTACAGACTTCTCAAAGAAAGCATTAGGAGTTCCGGAGCCACTGGCGGCTCTGTAGTCATCATGAATCCACAGAATGGGCAGATCTTAAGCCTGATCAGTTTGCCTGATTTTGATAATAATCTTTTTATCGATGGCATCAAAGGCAAAGACGAAGTCACGGCGTATGAGCGGCTTACCAAAGATAAAAACACTCCTTTCCTCAATCGAGCAATCAGTGGAGCTTATCCTCCGGGATCCACATTCAAACTCGTCACTGCAGCAAGTGTGCTAGAGAATAATATTGTCTCTGCAAACGATCATTTGGATGCACCCGGATTCATCAGCGTTCCTAATCAATTCAGGCCAGACGAAAACTTTATTTACAAAGACTGGAAAGATTCTGGTCATGGAAGCATAGACATTGTTGATGCCATTGCTGAGTCAAGCGATACGTTCTTTTACAAAGTCAGCGGCGGTTATCAAACATTCCAAGGTGTAGGCACAGAAAAAATTTCCGAAATCGCAAGAAAGTTTGGCCTGGGAAGCACCCTGGGGATTGATCTACCAAACGAAGTTTCCGGTACCGTTCCCACTTCAGAGTGGAAAAAGGATATTCTCGGCCTTCCTTGGGTCACCGGTGACACATATAACTACGCCATCGGACAAGGATACTTGTTGACTACGCCTCTACAGGTAGCTGCCTTTACCAGTGTCATCGCTAACAATGGCAAACTATATCAACCATATATAGTCAAGGAAATTAGTAATTGTGAACTCAGTTCTCGCAAAGAGCCGAAGATACTGAGCAAAGATTTTCTCAAAAACTCCTCTATTACGACCATTGCACAAGGAATGTATGAGGCAGTTTATAATAAGGATGGTACAGCAAAAAGCCTACAGAGCCTGCCATTCAAAGTAGCCGGGAAGACAGGTACAGCACAATTTAATAACAATCAAGACATACATGCTTGGTTTACTGCTTATGCACCCTTTGACAATCCAGAAATCGTTGTTACCGTTATGCTCGAAGGTGGTGGGGAAGGTAGCCAGATTGCTGTTCCTATCGCGAAACAAATCTTATCTTGGTGGCATAATGCAAAGTAGTATTTCGCTGGTTTGACAATACGTAGCCAGGCTCATAAAGTGAAGTTAGTGTTACATTACCTATGAATAGCTACTTTTATGCCAACACCACTAATAGTGTCTGCCCTGCTGGGCTTGGCAGTGGGCATTGTTGGAATGATTCTTTATCAATCCTTCATTCGCCGAAGCAAAATATCCAAGCTCGAAGCACAAGCTCAAGAAAGTCTTCGTCAAGCACAAAAAGAAGAACAAAACATCATTCGTGAAGCCAAAGGTCAAAGCCAAAAACTTCTCGATCAAGTTCGTAAGGAAGAGTTAGAGCGAAAAAAGAAACTACAAGAATTAGAACAAAAAAATCAAAAGCATGAGCATGAAATTGAGCGCAAGTTAAGTGAGCTGACCAATCAACAAAAAGAACTTGATTCAGCTTTGGAAAAGTTGCGTGCTGAAGAAAGCACTCTGTCAGAAAAGAAAAAATCTGCAGAGGAATTGTTACAGAAAATCTCTTCCCTTTCTCCTGCTGAAGCAAAGGAGATTCTTTTCAAAAAGATCGAAGAGGAATACCAAGAAGACCTGATGAAGCATACCGAAAAGATCATCAAGGAAAGTCAGGAAAAAGCAGCCATCCAAATAAAGAACATTCTTGCGGAGGCCATGCAACGTTATCACGGTGAAAGTATCGCTGAATCCACGGTCACAACAGTCACCCTTCCCAATGATGAAATGAAGGGACGAGTCATTGGTCGTGAAGGCAGAAATATCAATGCATTTGAAAAACTCAGCGGTGTTGATGTCATTGTCGATGATAGTCCTGGCGTTGTTATCCTTTCTGGTTTTGATCTCATCCGACGATATATTGCCAAGCTCGCCTTGGAACGTTTGGTTGCTGACGGCCGTATACATCCGACTCGCATTGAAGAGATGCTCTCCAAAGCTGAAGAAGACGTCAATAAAATGATCAAAGAATTCGGTGAAAAGGTCGTCTATGAACTCGGCATCACCGGATTTCCCGCTGAAATTATGAAGCTTCTGGGACGACTACGTTTCCGTACCGCATATGGACAAAATGTCCTCAAGCACTCAGTTGAAGTAGCCAAATTAGCCAGCAATATCGCCACTGAAATGGGAGCAAATAGTGATATTGCCAAAAAAGCAGGGCTTCTCCACGATATAGGCAAAGCGCTCGATCAAGAAATAGAGGGACATCATAGTGATATCGGTCGTGAGATCTGTAAAAAATACAATATTAATCCCAAGGTCACTGCCGCTATCGAATCCCATCACGGTGATAAACCATTCACATCGGTTGAAGGAATTATTGTCTACATAGCCAATATCCTCTCCCAACAAAGACTTGGAGCCAAACGTGAGGGGCTCGAACAACACATACAGCGTATGACAAATCTCGAACAACTGGCCATGAATTTTGATGGTGTAGAGAAAGCCTTTGCTATGCAAGCCGGTCATGAAATTCGAGTGGTAGTGAATCCCGGCAAAATTACCGACCTCAGTGCTTACAAGCTGGCACATGATTTAGCCAAAAAATTGGAGAAAGAAACCGACATCACTGGCGAAATCAAAGTGAATGTCATCCGAGAAACACGCATTATCGAATACGCACGCTAAATTCACTCCACAACAAGAATATACTTCGCATAAGAACGAGTTATCTGTAATTAATCTGTAATTAATTTGGAATTTATTACCCCCGACCACCCGCCCCTAAATAGCAGATTGTCGCCTCACTAAAAGAAAAAACTTCTTTTATCCGACCACAAAAAAGAAAGCCAAATTTTCTGCGGAAAATTCTGTCTAATATAGGATAAACAATTACGCTTCGCTTCATCCAAATTTTTTCCAAAACTAAAAGTTTGGGGTTGAAAACGTAAACTTTATTAAAGATTCAAAATTTACTAATATTAAGGTAGAAACACTATGAGAAAAAACATGAAAGCAGCAAGCATTGCAATTATAGCAACACTAGCTTTTCTGCTTTTACTTGCTATCCTGCATATTCTCAAGCCAGAAATTGATCCTTCGTGGCGTGTTATTAGTGAATATGAGATAGGAAGATTCGGATGGATTATGCAACTATCATTTATTTCGCTAGCAATAGGTAGTCTTAGCTTGTTTATTGCACTCAAATCGCATATACATACACTTTCTGCTCGTATTGGACTTGGTTTACTTCTTGTTACCGTTGTTGGAATAACTATTGGTGCTATATTTCCGAGTGATCCTATAACTACACCAAGAGATGCTTTTACAACTGCAGGAAGCCTACATAACTTCGGTGGATTACTTTCAGTTCTAATGTTTCCAATTGTCGCAACTTTTATTACCTGGGGACTTCGTGGAAGTAAAGACTGGAAGAGTATACATTTATTGTTACTTTTATTGACTACCATTGTTTGGCTCAGTTTAGGTGCATACTTTGCTACGTACTATGCTTCAGGTGCAGTTGGTCCCGACGTGCCGATTGGTTGGCCAAATCGAACTTTTATCGTTGTCTATAGTTTTTGGGTGATAGCAGCTGCCTGGCAAGTTGTTAGATTAGAGAAACGATAAAGAAAAACTTAAAAACAATTCAGCCCCCAACTTAACGAAACGAAAACTACGGCGACAATCTAAAATATATAAAAACTTCTGGCGTTCCCGCCATCCCAGAGTTCGCTTTAACTCTAAAATGTGATCTACTGGCCTTCTATGGACATTTTTTATTACTTTTGCTATAGTGCGACCACATTAATTTTTGCATTTGGCAATAGTTGAGCTCATGGCCAAGATAACGGCCAAGTGGAGACGACGTGTGCGCTTATATCGTGCTCGCAAGCAAGATGAGACTTCGCCATGCTTTTCTGAATTTATTAAAAACGCTTGGAATTCATTTTCTTTTAAGAGAATCAGCCTGGTTAAAAAATGCTTTATTATCATCGCTATTGGGCTGTTTGTTTCATTCGATCAGGTAAACTTCATGACGCTGACTGCACAAGCTGACTTTTCTATAGATTCTGAGACCATCAGTGATGAGGATATTTTTGTAGACAAACCAATCATCACGAGATCAGAAGTTGCCAATGAGATCATTCAGTATGTTGTTCAACCCGGCGATACTATTTCCAGTTTGAGTGAAAGATTCCAAGTCACCGCATCTACAATATCCAATGCAAACGGTCTCTCTCGTAGTGCCAATCTTGATATCGGCCAGAAATTGAAAATCCCACCAGTGACAGGATTACTCTACAAAGTAAAAAATGGTGACAGCATAGCAAAGATTGCTGGTATATATAGTGTTCCTCCGGAACTCATACGGTATCAAAATGACATCGACAGTGATAAATCTCTCAAAGTGGGACAAGAGATCATTATTCCCAATGGCATTCCTCCCCAACCTACCGCTAGTAAATCAATCTCTGGCAAAAAGGGTTCTGCACCTAGTGGAGGTTATCAAGATGCTCCCGATAGCAGTGCACCCGAAACCGGTGGTACTTTCACCTGGCCCTCTGCTTGTCGCATCATTACTCGGGGCTTTAACCCTCGTATCTCCCACTGGGGGCTTGATTGTGCTAATAGTCAGGGGACTCCTATCTATGCAGCTGACAGTGGTACAGTTGTAAAAGCTTCTACGGGAACCTGGGGTGGTGGCTATGGTAATCATGTCATCATTGATCATGGTAATGGCATCAAGACGATATACGCTCACATGTATTCTGTAGGTGTTTCTGTCGGTCAAAATGTTGCACGCGGTGAAGCTTTAGGTTTAATGGGAACAACTGGTAGATCAACAGGCCCTCATCTCCACTTCGAAGTCATAGTAAACGGCACGAAGACGAATCCGATGAAATACCTGTAGAAATTATAAGTTCTAAGTTCTAAGTAATGGTTTGCGTTTTAACTTAGCACTTTGAATTTAGAATTTTGAACTTTTTTTGGTTTTCTCTATAATCGGCATGTTGTAATTACACAAAATGAGTATTTCCCTTGAAGAAGTTCGCCATGTTGCGCGACTCGCAAGACTAAAGTTAACGGCGGACGAAGAGGCACGATTTGCGCCTCAACTTGCAAATATTATTGATTATTTGGGAATGCTCCAGGAGCTGAACACTGACAATGTTCCCACAACCTCACAAGTAACAGGCCTTACCAATGTCACTCGTGCCGATATTATTTCTTGTGCACCAAGACAAGATGAGTTACTAGCCTGCAGTCCCCTTCCCAAAGAAGATCATCAACTTCTTGTGCCTTCTGTTTTTTCTTAATATCAGTTACTTCCGAATGTCATACACCAATCTCACCATCTCTACTGCTCACCAAATGTTGAGTGCAGGGAAAATTAGCCCTATAGATCTCACTAAACATTGTTTGGAGCAAATCGAAAAAACTGATCCTACTATCAATGCGTGTATAACAGTGATCAAAGAACAAGCAATCGCTCATGCCGAGGATGCTGCAAAACGTTATAAAAATGGAGAACCTCGGGGCATATTGGACGGAATACCTCTCAGCATAAAGGATGTCTTTTGTATCAGAAATATCCGCACCACTGCAGCCTCTCATATTCTGGAAAATTTCGTACCACCTTATGACGCTACTGTTATCGGCAAATTAAAAAATGCTGGTGCCATTTTTGTCAGCAAAACCAATACTGACGAATTCACATGTGGAGCATCTACAGAAACATCAGCGTTTGGTGTTACCAAAAACCCTTGGAATACAGAAACCGTCGCCGGTGGCTCATCTGGAGGCTCTGCTGCAAGTATTGCGTCAGGACAATGTCTCGGCTCTTTGGGTACTGACACGGGAGGGTCAATTCGACAGCCAGCAGCTTTTTGTAATGTCACTGGTCTCAAAGTTACCTACGGACGTGTCTCTCGCTATGGTGTGATCTCTATGGCATCATCACTCGACACTATAGGCCCACTCGCTCGATCGGCAGAAGATTGTGCACATTTATTGGAAATAATAGCGGGGTTTGATCCCAATGACAGTACGACACCTCAAGTACCTCTGAAGGATTATAGTATGGAGGCAAAAAAAGCGCTTCCCAAGTATAGAATCGGTATACCGCAAGAATATTTTGGTGATGCTCTCACTGAAGAAACCAAAATAGCTGTCGAGTCTGCTGCAAAAGTATTTGAAAAAATGGGATGCACGCTTATTCCTCTCTCCCTACCACATACCAAATATGCCGTCTCTGTCTACTATATACTTAGCCCATCGGAAGTCAGCTCAAATATGAGTCGCTATGATGGTATTCGCTTTGGTCCGGGGCCAAAAAAGATTCCCGATGATTTACAAGAATATTTCTTTGCAGCTCGCGAAGAAGGATTTGGTGATGAAATGAAACGGAGAATAATGATCGGCACGTATGCACTTTCTGCTGGCTACTACGATGCCTATTACAAAAAAGCACAAAAAGTTCGAACACTCATTATTAGGGATTTTGAAGAAGCATTCAAAAATGTCGATGCCTTACTTACTCCGGTTTCACCATACCCTGCATTCAAAATCGGTGACAAGTCTCAAGATCCACTTCAAATGTACCTTGCTGACACGTTGACTATACCTTCCTCACTTGCTGGCATTCCTGGTATTTCACTCCCATGTGGGTTTACCAGTGAACATTTGCCCATAGGTCTACAATTATTAAGTCCTGCATTCACGGAAGAACGCCTTTTACAGTTAGGATTTCACTATCAAACAGCAACTCATCATCACCTTACTTGTGCCCCTATTACTATCTAAGTCCCTATGCCAACTACTTACGAAACCATCATCGGCCTAGAGATACATGTACAGATGAATACCAAGACAAAGCTTTTTTGTACATGTGACAATGACTCATTCAATAAAGAACCCAACACCAATGTTTGTGAGGTATGTATGGGTTTTCCTGGAACATTACCGGTGACAAACAAAGAAGCTATCGAAAAAGGCATCATTTCTGGCCTTGCTCTCAACTGTACTATTCCATCAACCTGTAAATTTGATCGCAAACATTACTTTTATCCGGATCTTCCAAAGGGCTTCCAGATAACTCAATACGATGAACCGATTGCCATTAATGGACATATCGAAATTACGATCGACAGTAAAAAGAAAATCATCGGCATTGAGCGCTTACACCTGGAAGATGATGCCGGTAAGCTTATTCATGCTAACTCAGGAACTCTCGTCGACTATAACCGTTCAGGTACACCTCTTATGGAAATAGTTTCCAAACCCGACCTGCGTTCCAAGGAAGAAGCGAGTGCGTATGCTCGTTCAGTACAGCAAATCATGCGCTTCGTGGGGAGCTCAGATGCTGATATGGAAAAAGGCATGATGCGTTTTGACCTCAATATCTCGTTACGTCCTGTTGGGAGTGAAAAGCTCGGCAACAAAGTCGAAGTCAAAAATCTCAATTCTTTCCGATCATTAGAAAAAGCGATTACTTTTGAAATCGAAAGGCAGACAAAAATGCTTGAAGAAAATGACACTATAAAAAAGGAAACACGCGGTTGGGACGCAGAAAAAGAAATCAGTGAGAGTCAGAGATCCAAAGAGGAAGCGGCTGATTATCGCTATTTCCCTGAACCGGACATTCCACCAATTCACATCGACAGTGCATGGTCCGAGGATTTGAAAAATAAAATTCCTGAGCTACCCCAAGCCAAACAAGACCGATATCGAAAAGTATATGCCATAGATGCCGATCACGCCCGTATTATTAGTGAAGAATTCGATCTGGCAGATTTTTTTGAGGAAATGATGGACTATACGAATGCACATTTCACCGCAACAAATCTTCTTGTTACTGACCTTCTTGGCATGTTAAACAAAGAACATCAAAGCATTACTGACACAAAGATCAAACCTAAACAATTAGCTGAACTCGCAAATGCCATCAATGACAATGTCCTATCGACTAAAATGGCCAAGGAAGTTCTTCCGGTCATGTTTGAAACTGGGAAAGACCCTTCAACCATCATAGAAGAAAAAGGTCTCAAACAAGTCAGTGACAAACATGAATTAGAGCAAATCTGTAAAAAAGCAATCGAAGCTATGCCCAAAGCAGCCGAAGACATACGAAATGGTAATGACAAGGCCATAGGTGCTCTGGTAGGATTCGTCATGAAAGAAACCAAAGGTCAAGCCAATCCTGGCAAGGTAAATCAGATACTTTTAAGTCTTCTCCGCCACTAATCACATTTCTTATCAAAGGAATTTCAATTTTTCATTTTACATTTTACATTTTAAATTCCCCACCATGCCTCCTATCGACTCAATTACCTATATGATTAATGTTTTAATAGGTGTCATGCTCGTTTTAGTCATCGTTGCGCTCGTATATATCATCAGCATTCTTCACAAGGCAAATAAATTGGTCGACAAGGTGGAAACTACCGTTGAGAACGTACAAAATTTTGTTGCCAAACCAATCAAGATAGCTCTTCAGATAGCAGAACAGTTCCATCATGTGTTAGACTTAGTACAGAGCAAATCTACATCCAAGAGATCCCGCTCTAAGGATTAGTGAATCAATAGAGATATGAAAAAAAGAGATAAGTTTATCGTTGGTACTGTTGTAGGTGGAGCTATAGGTTCCATCATCGCTTTGATGTTTGCTCCCAAAAGTGGCAAAGAAACCCGCAAAGATATTCGAGATTCATCGCAAAAACTCATACAAAAAACTTCTGAATTTGGCGATCAAGTCCAAAAAAGCAGCAAAAGCCTTTTTGGTATTGTTAGACGTTGGTGGGCTGGTAAATGAAGGATGGCCTGCCAGCCGAAGCTTGTGTTGCCGACTACGCCAAAGGCTTCGTCGGACAGCACTGCTCTAGTTATTCGCCTTTGGCTCATAGGGCGCAGGCTGATAGGCGTTCTTTAACTGAATAAACCAATCGGTATAAGGAGTATCGAGAAACTTCAATATTTCTTCGCAAAGTTGCGGATGTTCGTTTTCCATTTCTATTACAGCAGAAGTGAAAATATTTCTGATGTCTTCATGCGCCAGATCCCCAGAAAAGAAAAAACTATGAATTGCAGTAATATAATCTTTATTACTGAGAGCAGCTTTTCCTACTCCGCGTGCAAGAGAACGCATCGTCGTCATGCTTCGCATGAGAGTTCTGCCTTCAAAAATCTGATCCATTTTTTTGTATTGGTCGATCAATTCCAAACCATCAACACTATATTGCTGCAAAAGATGTTGTAATAGGCTCCTGTATGCATCTATACTCGTTAACTGTACATGCTCATTTAAGAGTCTTCTCTGATCGGGAATACCATAAATCACCAGGTCATAAGGGTTTAAGCTTTGAAGCACTTTTGTTACTTCGACAAATGGAAATATATTCTGTAAGAAAAACCCGACAACATCACCCCTCTCTTGTCTCAACTCTTCGGTCTTTTGTGGGTCATCTTTCGGTAATTCATAAATTCGACGAAACGTATCATCAAACCAGTGGAACAGTGCCCCCTTGCTGGGATCGCATTGCTGTGTCCTCTGACAATTTTCTATGCGCATCATCATAAAGTATGATATCACCCCCATGAGATTTGCCTCATGGAAATAAGGTATATCTTCTGAAATAGGCTTATTGTCATTCAATTGTGCCCTCTGTAATTCAAGTAACTTAGCAATCTGCAAAGATTTGGCTACTAATCGTGGCTTTGTGATACCTGTTGCTTTGTATGGCTTACCAGCGATGTCCATATAGCCAAAAGTAAATACCTGCTTATATTATAGCCCAAATCTAGGCCAATTATAAGCTCTACTTGAGCATTCTGGATATCAACAGCCCATCCCCTATTTCCAATAACACTGTCCGTATATTGTTCATTGATAAAACCTTTTTGTGATAGGCTTCCATGTCATCGGATCTATCGATCGCGTTATCAGCGACTAACAACGCACCTCTCTTCAAATAAGGCAATAATTGATCAAGGTAAAAAGCATAGCGACTTCTATCGCAATCCAAAAAGACAAAATCCACAGGCTGAGACAGTTTTTTCAAATATTGATCAGCAGCCATTATTTCCTGACGAAAATATTCGTCTACTTTGGCATCACGAAAGTTTTGCTTGGCTTGAGAATGCTTTAATTTCGATACCTCTACAGTGATCAGCTCTCCTGTACTATTCTCGGCTGCCGCACTCGCCATGTAGATGCCAGATGAACCGAAGGAAGTTCCCAATTCCAAAATTGTCTCTGGCTTCAAATAACGAACCAACATATAGAGAAGTTCTCCTGCCTCACGTGCTACTGGCCAAGAACGTAAAAATTTAAATTTTTCCTTGCCTACTACCTGCTCAGCTTTTGAGGCCTGTTCCTGATCATCTTCTTCGATCTGATGAACCACTTCCACTGCATCTTCTGGCATATCAAAGAGGTTCTCCAATTCGTCTGTATCGATTCCTAATTCCTGTAATGCCAGTAAGCGAGACATAGAATTTTTTATCACCTTTCATTATTGCTCAAGAACATACTTTTTGCTACCGTACCTGCGCTCATTCAGTAGACATGGGCCGGTAGTCTCAGATGAGAGCCTTCAGCTCAAAATCAAGAAGGGCGCCAGCGCTCTACAACCTACCAAAATAAACAAAGTTGTTATCGTGTGTGTCTAGCTCTGGGCCGGTAGTCTCAGCTGGTAGAGCGCCTGCTTTGCAAGCAGGAGGTCATGGGTTCGATCCCCATCCGGTCCACCACAAACCACTCGCTTTGCTCGGGTTCGTGGCATGCCATTAAAGTATTTATTTACTGTATTGGGACACATAGTGGTTTGTGCCCTGAACTCGACGCAGGAGTAGTTCATGGGCAACATATACCAACTCGCGGAGTTTACCCTCAGCGAAGCCTGCCCTGAGCTCTAGGCCGAATGGGCCGAAGGGCATTGACAATTCTTAGAAAGATGATATTATAACAACTTTCAAGACTTGTAGTCATGTCATTTATCAAAGATTTTTGCCAGGTAGAGTCAAACGAAATATCACTTGTAGGTGGTAAAGGTGCTTCTCTGGCAACGATGACTCAAGCAGGTTTTCCTGTGCCTCCAGGATTTATTGTCCTGACAACAGCATTTGAATACTTTATCAGAGAAAATAAATTGGACATTGCCATCAAGTCTATTCTTCAATTTCTGGACTACAAAAAAACACATGTTATCGAATCAGCGGCGGCCAAAATTCAGGCCATGATCATGTGTGAAGAAATGCCACAGAAAATAAAAAATGAGATCATGCATTATTGCTCGGCACTCGACAGTAGAAATATGGCCGTTCGTTCCAGTGCAACTGTCGAGGACAGCGAACAATTGAATTGGGCGGGACAATTCGAAAGCTACATCAACACTCCCCATGACAAGCTTTTTCACAATATTCAGCGCTGCTGGGCTTCCTTATTTTCTCCAAGAGCAATTTTTTATCGCTTCAAAAACAATCTACAGAAAAAGAAAATTTCTATGGCTGTCATTGTCCAGAAAATGATACACAGCCAGGTTTCCGGTACAGCTTTTTCGATGAATCCATTGACAAACAATACAAATTGTATCATGATAGAATCGGTTTTTGGTCTGGGAGAAGCTTTAGCCTCAGGCTATATCACTCCCGATAGCTATTTGGTTCACAAAAGCAACTTCTCACTCATAAAAAAAGAAATCTATACGCAAGAAAAAACCATCATACAGTCACCTTCCGGTGGTAATGAATGGTGTCAGTTGCCTATTGAAAAAGGCCAATGTCAGAAATTACCGGATAATGACATTGTTAGACTCAGCAAAATAATAAGAGCGATTGAAAAGCTCTACCCAATTCCCATTAATATAGAATGGGCAAAAGAAAAGGAACACTTTTACTTATTACAAAGTCGTCCTATTACCTCAAACATTCCAGGGAGAGATCACAATAAAAAGACCGAAAGCGGTCTTTTTTCATATGGCGCATACACTGCAAACTTGCTCGCAAACAATGCCACATATCATCGGCCACAAACCTTTAATGGTATTCCCGTATCAAGAGGAATAACCAAAGGCAAAGTTCGATTGATTCTCTACAAAGATGAAATCCACAAATTACAAACAGGCGAAATTCTCGTAACAGAAATAGCCACCCCGGAGTTAATTTCTGCAATACACAAAGCGGCAGCAATTATTACTGATGAGGGAGGCCAAGAGTCTCATTTGGCTATTTTCCTTTCGAGGGAAATGCAAAAACCATGCATTATTGGCACCAAGATCGCGACTAAATTCCTGCAAAATGGCGATCTGATAGAGGTTAATGGCGACAAAGGTTCAGTCAGTATATTGGAACACCAACACACAATATTGGGGAATACTGAACAGGACCTAAAACTTTTTGACTTATAAACACAGAAAGAAATCCTAAATATCTCATTTTCAATTTTTGCTCTTTGCTTTCAGCCCTTGTATTATTTCAGTAGTAAAACAATGACATGAATGTTTGGGTCCTTTTTTATCAGCTCTTACCGGTAACACTTGCTCTTTTCGGCGTAACATTAATGATACTCAGTCCGACACCTCGACAACTGGGCCTAGGAATAAAATGGGGCTTTCTATCACTTATTTTGGCTATCATTTTTGATCTTATCGCAGTAAACCTCGGCATATGGACATATCCGATGGATGAATTAACCTGGAATATCCCCCTGCCGATATATTTTTTATCAACTCTGATATATAGCTGCATCGTCTATACAGGAGTTCTCAAAATTTTTAAGCATGCACCCATCACTTTTTGGCTGCTGATCGTCAGCATTCCTGTTTTGGGCATTTTGAGAAACTATTGGGGAGGAACGTTTTTTGCTCCTGATCTTGTTAGCTGGAATACATCCTGGTGGTTTGTGTTCGATTTTATTGGATGGAGTTTTGCCTACGTGTTACCAATTATTCCCATGCTGGGAGACTATCAAAAAAGAGCAAGTGCTGACATCACGGCCTGACTTCCTTCATCTTCATCTTAATCTTCAACGCATACTGTAACCTTGTTCATACTAAACAAATGAATCAATCATGAACATGTTGTTTCCGAATGAAAATCAGTTGATTCAGGAAGTACAAGCTGGGAACAAAGAAGCGTTTCGCCCTCTTTATCACCAATATATTACGCCAGTGTATCGCTTTATCCTCAGTCAGATCGGTCATCGTGAAGATGCAGAAGATCTTACCTCTCATACATTCCTGAAAGCTGTACAAGCAATAGGCAAATTCCGTTTTGAAGCCAAATTTCAATCTTGGTTATTTACCATTGCTCGCTATACCATCCATGATTACTGGCGAGCCAAATACAAACAAGGCAAAGAAATCGTTTTTGAAGACTATATGTCTCAGGAAGTTCCGGTCACTGAAGAAAATCTCGAAACGCACAACAAAGCAGAAGCTGTCACTGACAAAATTCTCAAATTATTACCTCCAAATTATCGTCAGATCCTGAAATATCGGTTTATCAAAAATTACTCTATCAAAGACACTGCCAAAGCGTTAAAATTATCAGAGGAGAATGTCAAAGTATTACAACATCGAGCACTCAAGAAAGCAGCTCAAATTTACCCACTACCTTATGCCACTACCTGAAGATTCCATGGCACATTTCATCTCTGCCTCTAGAGCCAAACCAGACCGCAATTTCGTAAAAAGACTGGAAAATCAACTCTTGGGAGAAAAAGAACATACACTGCAACGCGCTCTGCTTTGGTTAACTGTTCCAGCATTTGCTACTACAGCGCTTTTGGTAGGTACTTTATATCAGTCTTCCCAAGTACGCGACCCTATTGATAATGATGTTGTACTACTGAACCAAATTGAGGCCGAGCTTGGCTCACTCGATCAAGAAACACTCACGGCACTGGATCAAATGCAAAGTCAGTTAGAGATTCAGGAATAAACCCTTGCATATCCTGCACAATCAAGTAATGATAATCATGTAATTTTACAGCAATTCATGTACCGCTCTCCCATCAAAATCCTTACCATCGTAGTTAGTTTTTTGTTCGGCATTTCTACAGCTTTTGCAGCATTTACTGATGTCTCTTCTTCTCACCCTGATTATGAGGCAATCAATTATTTACAGACACAAGGTTTCATCAGCGGAAGTGAAGATGGACTATTTCATCCGGAATTGGGACTGACACGCTGTGAGTTAACAAAAATAGCTCTCAAGACGGCAGGAATTGCTTTGATAACACCTCCCACCTCCACTTTTCCTGATGTCAGTATTTCGAGCTGGTGTCATGCCTATGCATATACCGCCCGAAGTAATGGAATACTTCAGGGATATCCCGATGGCACTTTCAAACCAAATAACAAAGTAACTGAAATTGAAGCACTGAAAATCATTTTAAATAGCCTAGGAGCACAATTACTGAGTGTTACTCAGCAAAGATATATCGACGTGCGTACAACTGACTGGTGGGCCCCCTATATCGAATATGTCCGAACATATAATCTCTCTGACATGCCAACGAGTGACTACTATGGCATTCAAAACCAATTTCTACGAGCAAAAATGGCTCGTGTGCTGTATCGGGGACTCATGGTCAAACAAACCGGTCAACCTTTCGCTGCAGATTTTGATTCTAGCCTGGATGATTTAGACAGCACTCTCGCTGACCTCGACACTATCGACTGGGACAGCTGGGGAATATAAATTTTATTGAGATTTCACTACAAAGTTGACCATCTTACCCGGAACAAAGATTTCTTTGATCAGTTTTCCTTCACTGAGCCATTTTTGAACTGTGGAGCTAGCTTTTGCTAATGCCAAAACTTCCGCTTCTGGTAAGTCTTTCTGGATCTTGATCACATCTCGGACCTTGCCATTTACTTGCACAGGGATTTCAATGACATCTTCGATCAAGTATTTTTCTTCGTACTTAGGCCAAGTTTGCTGTACTAAGTATGGCTTATTGCTGATCTTCTCCCACAACTCCTCGGCAACATGAGGAGCAAAAGGACAAAGTAACTTCAAAAGTGTTTCTAAATATACTTTATTAAGTTTCTCTTGATCACTTAAAGCATTCAAAAAAATCATCATCTGACTGATCGCAGTGTTAAATGAAAGTGAAGCAATATCCTCTCCCACCTTCTTTATTGTCTTGTGCAGAAGTACGGTTAAATCACCTTGCTCTTCTCCATCAAAAGGTTTTTCACTCAGTCGCCATACTTTTTGTAGGAAACGATGTACTCCCTCCACTGACTTTGTACTCCATGGTTTCATGTCAGTAAAAGGTCCCATAAACATTTCATAAAGACGGAATGTATCCGCGCCATATTTCTCTATAAGTTCATCAGGATTCACGACATTTCCTCGTGATTTACTCATTTTTTGATTATTTTCTCCCAAGATCAAGCCTTGATGTTTCAGCACCTGGAAAGGTTCTTCTACTGAAACCGCTCCAATATCATAAAGAAACATATTCCAGAAACGAGCATACAAGAGATGGAGTACGGCATGCTCAGAACCGCCAATGTACATATCAACTGGCATCCATTGCTTTAATAGTTTCTTATCGGCCAAAACTTTTGCATTATTGGGATCAATAAAACGTAAGAAATACCAGCATGATCCCGCCCATTGTGGCATAGTGTTCGTTTCACATCGCGCCGGCCCATCACAATTGGGACAGGTGGTATTCACCCATTCCTCAATACCGGCCAACGGCGATTCACCAGTACCTGTAGGTTCATATTTTTCTACTTCTGGTAATAAAAGCGGCAGTTTTTCTTCAGGGACCGCTACTGGTCCACATTTCTGACAATGTACGATAGGAATTGGTTCGCCCCAATAGCGTTGTCGCGAGAAAACCCAATCATGCAACCGATAATTAATTTTCTTCTGTACAAAATTATCTTTTTCTCCAAGCTCAATAGCCTTGGCCCTTGCCTTTTCACTGTTTAATCCATTGAGTGCCCCAGATTCTAAGCACACACCATCTTCAATATAAGGAATCACTTCGGTTTTCTTAGTACCATCTTTAGTAATGACTACTTTAATCGGCAACTTATATTTCTCAGCAAAGGTAAAGTCGCGTTCGTCATGCGCTGGCACAGCCATTACCGCTCCAGTACCATAATGTCCCAATACATAATCAGCTACCCAAATCGGCACGTATTCATTGGTGAAAGGATTTTTAGCAAAGCTGCCTGTGAAAACACCGGTTTTATCGAGATTGAGTTCTGTTCTTTCCATATCACTCTTTTTCTTGGTGTCATCAAGATACTTCTCAACGGCTTTTTTTTGTTCTTTGCTAACAATTTTTTGCACCAAAGGATGCTCAGGAGCAATCACCACATAGGTACAACCGAAAATTGTATCGATTCTCGTCGTAAATACGGTGATTTTTTGTTCAGAATCATCC
>MEWR01000008.1:79254-87957 GCA_001773455.1 Candidatus Abawacabacteria bacterium RBG_16_42_10 | reverse complement strand
GCACCAACGCTTCTACCAATCCAATGTTCTTGGGCTAATCTAGTTTTTTCCGGCCAATCGACATGATTTAGACCAGCTAATAGACGATCGGCATACTTAGTAATTCTTAGCACCCATTGGCGCAAATCTTTTCTTTCCACAGGGGTACCACAACGCTCACAACAACCATCTATCACTTCTTCATTCGCTAAACCAGTTTTGTCCTTGGGACACCAATTGATGGGAAGTTCAGCTTCATAAGCTAAACCTTTTTTAAACAGTTGCAAAAAAATCCATTGCGTCCACTTATAATACTCAGGATCAATCGTACTGACTTCTCTGTCCCAGTCATATGAAAACCCAAAACTGTCTAATTGACGTCGAAAGGTTTGGATATTAACAACTGTTGTCTCTCGTGGATGTGTACCAGTTTTGATCGCATAATTCTCTGCAGGTAAACCAAAAGCATCCCAACCCATAGGGTGAAGAACATTATAGCCCTCCATTCGCTTATGACGAGCAATGATATCCGAACCGATATATCCCAATGGATGCCCAACATGTAAGCCCGCTCCTGATGGATAGGGAAACATATCCAAAACATAATATTTAGGCTTTTTTGTATCTTCAGATGTGCGATATACTTTGGCATCATCCCACAGTTTTCGCCACTTTTTTTCTATTTCTTGATGATTGAAAGACATGAAATGGTAAGTTATTCAGTTAACTTGAAAGGATTATAGTCGACATGAGTATCATAGACATCAATGCCTTCAAGTTTCTTTAATTTCCCAATTATAAAATATGTTATAGGAGTAAATAGAATCTCAATAAGAACTTTTAGTGTGTATGCAGACAAAATTACTACCCACATCTCACTTAAAGGAATCACTCCCCCAAAAGCGATAAGATAAACCAGAATAGTATCTACACCTTCACCCACGATCGTTGATGAAATAGTTCGTACCCACAATTGTTTTCCTTTCATGATCACTTTCAAACGAGAAAGTACATATGAATTACAAAATTCCCCGGCAAAAAATGCCGTTACTGAAGCAAACACAATCCGAGGGGTACTACCCAAAATTGCTTCATAGGCTGATTGATTAGTCCAAAAGGAAGCACCTGGCAAAATCTGTACTATCCAATAACAGAAGGCCATCAGAATTACAGCAAAAAACCCTGCCCAAATCATTCTTCTTGAAGCAGCATAACCATATACTTCAGTAAGCACATCACCGAAAATATAACTCAATGGGAAAATAATCGTAGCCCCAGAAACAGTAAAAAAGCCCAATTGCACCATTTTGACAGCAGTAGTGTTAGAGATCACAAGCACCGCCACAAACATACATGCTATATAGACAAAATATTTGCTGTGCTTTAATGCCTCCTTAGTAGTTTCATTATGTTTAAAAATATTAAACATGGTAGCTTGATGAGTTATCCACAACATAACATAGCAGCTGGCGATTTAAAATATAACTACCACCCTCCCTCCCTGGGGGGACAAACCCACCCTTTTGCGCTAGCATAGCTTTTGCAGAAATGCTATCAAATCAAAAATGAAATAATTCTCCTTGACTTTTAGAATTCATAAAAAATAACAAAACAAAAACCCTATTTCCTTCCCTCCATGCAGCGTTTTTATCTACCACAAACAAACTTTGACCATCAGCTCACAATCAGCAAGGAAAAATATCCTGATTTATTTCATCAACTCAAAAATGTTCTCCGCGCAGAAATTGGCGACCAATTTATTTTCTTTTCAGGAAAAGATACCAATGAATCAGTCTTGGAATTAACTGAATCTGGAAAAGAATTTTACTTTACGGCAAAAGAAACTCGCGAAACAAAAACTGAACTCCCCAATTCTTTAACACTTATCCAAGCTGTCCCTCAAAAATCAGAGAAATGGGAATGGATTTTGCAAAAAGGCACCGAATTAGGAGTTAGCACTTTCATACCATTAATCACTGAACGCACCCAAAGAAAAATCTTACCCAAGGTGGAAAGAATGGAAAAAATCTTGATCGAGGCAGTGGAACAAAGTGGTCGGGTAAAAATTCCTACAATTACTACACCGCTTGCTTTAGAAAAACTCACCTTACCTGCTAATACTCATAGTTTTTTTGCCAGTCTACATGGCACTCAATCCCTGCAAGATCATATAAAAACTAAACATCCAAGATTTGAGAGCATCTCTATTATTATTGGTCCCGAAGGTGGCTTGAGTCCCAAAGAAGAAGACTTTTTGATAGGCACCGGCGCTCTGCCATTCTCATTGGGAACAAGAGCGCTAAGACTGGAAACTGCAGCATTAGCTAGCCTAGCGATCATTAGTTCAAGTATATGAATATCGCCAAAAACTGTGTTGTCACTGGCAAAGAGTTTACGATTACTGATGCTGAGCAAGAACATATTCGCAAATTTGAGGAATTACACCCTTTATTAAGAAATGGCGATATTCCCTTACCCAACATTCATCCACTCGAGCTACATCGACAAATGCATAGTTATGTAACGCTTACGAGTCTTTTTGAAACTAAAAGTGCTTTGTCACAAAAGTCTCTAATTACCCGCTATAACCCTAAGCTTGGTTACAATGTATGTACGTATGAAGAATTTTGGGATGATAGTTTAGACAATATTCAATTTGGCCAAGAATATGATTTTAACCGTCCCTTCTTTGAGCAATGGAACGAATTAATGCACAAAGTTTACAGGCAGCCCCTAGTGCAAATTAATTGCGAAAATAGTTCCTACGTTGATTCATCTTCCAACCTCAAAAACTGTTATATGTGTTTTGGTGTGGGTGAAAGTGAAGATTGTTTCTATGTAGTGAAGTCTCGCTATCCTCTGAAAGATAGGGATTGTGTAGATTGCGTCGGAATTATCCAATGCGAACTCTGTTATGCTTGTATTGATTGCGATAATGCCTATGCCTGTCAGCATTGTCAGGATTGCGTAAATTGTTCTGATTGTTTTGGTTCCTATGATCTCATTGGTTGTAAGAATTGTTTCGGTTGTTTTGGACTTAGGAGAAAAGAATTCTGCGTTTTCAATAAACAACTGACTAAAGAAGAATACAAAAGTTTCTTAAAAAGTTTAGATCTCGGTGACTATCAAGTACGCAGTGAGCAAGTAAAAAAGTGTGAAACATTTATTGCTACTTCTGGCCACATCTCCAATCAAATCAAACACTGTGAAAATGTCACTGGTGGTGACTATCTTACCCATTGCAAGAATGTTTATAATTGTTATTTGGGTAATACTTTAGAAGACTGTGGCTGGAGCACAGGTTCATATGGGAAAGATGGCTGGCGTAGTGAACTCTATCACGGAGAGCTTAGTTATAATTCAGCAGTGATATTTGGTCGTCTTGGTTTCGGAAACGCTATTCATACTGGCAATGAAAATTTTTATAGTGATATGATTTTCAATTGTGACAGTTGTTTTGGTTGTGCGATGTTAAAGAAAAAATCCTACTGCATATTGAATAAGCAATACACCAAAGAAGAATATCATGAGCTGGTACCAAGAATAATCACCCACATGAAAAGAACCAGTGAATGGGGACAATTTCTTCCGCCTATGTACTCTCCCCACTATTATGAAGAGTCACAAGCATATCAGTGGTATGATCCCATTTCTCATACAGATGCGAAAAGAAGGCTTTATCGCCTACGCCCTGAATCTGCCACAGCAAGTTCAGATATACATGCCAAACCGGTATCCAAGCTTCCTCTCAATATTAAAGATGCTAACGTAGAAGAATTAGCAAAAGCAATAATTGCTTGTGCCAATACGGGAAAAACCTATCGGCTCACCACACAAGAAATTAGCTTTTACCAAAGGAATAGTATTCCATTACCAAGATTGCATTGGGAAGAACGCTTGCGAATACTCATGAATAAGCGAAGACTGATCCCCAGTGTATAACTATTGTAAGAGTGTATTTAAATCAACACCTTCTTGCATACGAAGTGTAGGCAATTCTCCTCGTCTACTATTCTGTGTAAAAATTCCTGGCTTTGTCGTACGAGCAAATTCATAATACTCCTCAACTAAATCCACCACTTTCTCATTGTAACTGCCGGATGGATAACAAAAACTGATAATCGGTCCAAGTTTTTTAGACTCAAGGATATGTTTTGCCTTCACAACTTCGTCCTGAAGTTTCTTGTCATTCCCAGATATCAATTTCAAATCTGCATGCGTACGCGTATGTGAGCCAATTTCATGTCCTCGTTCTTTGAGATTTTCAACATGTTCCCACGTCATGTAACCATCATTACCTACCAAATCAGTCGCAATATAAAAAACTGCTTTTTGTCCGTATTGATCCAGAAGCGGAAGAGCTTCAGAAAAATTATCATCATACCCATCATCAAAAGTAAGCATAATCGGCTTTTGAGGTAGTTGTTTGTCTCCTTTAATGAACTCTTGTACATCATAAAGAGTGATCGCTTTGTAATTTTTCTTTTGCAAGATTTTAAGATGTTCCTCAAAAGTTGTTGTGCTCACAGTCAAATTCTTTCTCGTACTATCTGCATTTGCAGGGTATGTGCCAATATGATGGTACATAAGGATAGGAATGCGAAAAGAAAGAGATCCCGAAGCAGTCACAGTAGGGGGCGAAAAACTTTGCCTTGGTACTGAAGTCTGATTCAGCACTGAGTGTGGAGTTGGTGTTGGAGAAAATAAAGCCCCTGTAGATGTTGAAACAGGCACAATTCCAGAATTAGGCATTGTGATAGTGACGGAACAACCCGCCAAAATCAGGATAAAAAAAGGCAAGAAGATTTTTTTCATAATTGATCCCCTAAAATATATATAAAAATATCCTCTTATGAAAACTCATCAACATCCAACCATATATATGTGCAAATTCAAAGGGAAATATCGGCTTTCTTCATTGAGGCTGGCAAAATGGAATTATAGCTCAAATGGGACATATTTTATAACCATCTGCACTAGAGATCGATATCATTATTTTGGGGAAATAACCAACGATAGAATAACACTTTCAGAGATGGGAAAACTTGCTCAAAATTGCTGGGAAAATATCCCCCAACACTTCCCATATATAAAACTCGATGAATTCATCATAATGCCCAATCATATCCATGGAATTCTTATCATTAAAAAATCAGAATTTAATCCACAATGGGCAAGCAATAAATTTGGCCCCCAAAGCAGAAATCTATCTTCAATTATTCGTGGATTCAAAAGCAGCATACAAAAATACGCCACTATCAAAAAGATTCCCTTCGCATGGCAGAGATCATTCCATGATCATATAATCCAAAACCAAAAAGAATTAAACAACATTCGAAGATATATTATCAACAATCCCATTAAATGGAGCAGGGATAGGAATCATTGAGCCACGTACGGGCGCAAGATTTTGCGCCCCAACTGTCGCATCCTTGGCTATTATTAGATCTTGCGCCCGAGCATTTAGCACTCTATAATAGCGAGTGCTAATTTCCTCAAAATATGAATATCGAAAAACTTACGAACAAAGCGCGTGAGGCATTGGAAGAGATGCAAAATATTGCTGAAGAAAATCAGCATCAGATGGCTACCCCCCTTCATCTGCTTTTAGCGTTGGTACAACAAGAGCAAGGAATTGTCTCCAATCTGCTCTCATCTCTTGAGATCAATGCTAAAAACTTGATCAATGCAATCGAAGTTATACTGCAGAAATATCCCAAGATTACTCAAACAAATGCTACTTATGTAGCACCTGAATTTCGCCAGATTTGGAAAATGGCCGAAACTGAGGCTGGAAAATTACGCGATGAATATATTTCTACTGAACATCTTTTCTTAGGTCTTCTGCATTTCAAAAGTGATGCTCAGGATATATTGACTCAAGCTGGAGTTACAAATGAAAAAGTTCTTCAAGCCCTGGCAAAAGTACGTGGCACACAAAAAGTTGCAGACCCCGATCCTGAAGGCAAATATCAGGCATTAGAAAAATACACGATCAACCTCACTCAACAAGCCAAACAAGGCAAAATAGATCCAGTGATCGGCCGAGATGATGAGATACGTCGAGTGATGCAGATATTGTCACGTCGCACCAAAAACAATCCCGTTCTCGTAGGTGAACCTGGTGTTGGCAAAACCGCCATTGCTGAGGGACTAGCCCGACGTATTATTGCCGGTGATGTTCCTGAAAGTTTAAAAAACAGACAGTTACTGTCACTTGATATAGGGGCACTGGTCGCAGGTACGAAATATCGCGGGGAATTTGAAGATCGTCTCAAAGCCATTATCAAAGAAATCAGTAGCAGAGACGATGTGATTCTCTTTATTGATGAACTTCACCTTGTTATCGGTGCAGGAAAAACCGAAGGAGCTATGGATGCTGGCAATTTACTGAAACCTGCATTAGCACGAGGGCAATTACGCACTATCGGTGCCACCACTCTCAAAGAATATCGACAATATATTGAAAAAGATGCGGCATTAGAACGACGCTTTCAGCCGGTGTCAGTCAGTGAACCAACTCCCGAAGATGCAATATCTATCCTCCGTGGTATCAAAGAAAAATATGAGGTACATCATGGTGTACGGATCAAAGACAATGCCATTATTGCTGCAGTCAATCTCTCAAAACGCTATATTTCTGATCGCTTCCTACCAGATAAAGCTATCGACCTGATCGATGAAGCGACTTCGATGCTCCGTATGGAAATAGACAGTAAACCTCAAGCATTAGATTCATTGGAGAGAAAAGTCATGCAGTTAGAAATTGAAAAAGAAGCACTGAAGAAAGAAAATGACAAAACCAGCAAAGATCGACTCAAGTCACTTGATCAAGAACTCGCTGATCTCAAAGAAGAAGCTAAATCTATCGAGCTAAAATGGCGAGAAGAGAAGGAAGTTATTACAACCATTCGGGAGAAAAAGTCTGAAATCGAGAAAACACGGCTAGAGGAAGAAAAAGCCGAAAGAGCCGCTGACTTGCAAAAGGTCGCAGAAATTCGTTATGGCATTTTGCCAAAATTACAAAAAGAAATGGAGGAAGCAGAAAAAAAATTAGCCAAAATTCAGAAAGAAAATCCACTGCTCAAAGAAGAAGTTGATGAAGAAGATATCGCCAAAGTGGTTCAGAAGTGGACGGGAATCCCTGTGAATAAAATGCTTTCTACCGATACAGAAAAACTTTTACATCTTGAAGATGAATTAGCAAAGCGCGTCATTGGTCAAAAAAAAGCTATTACTGCACTCGCTAACACTATTCGTCGTGCAAGATCAGGCATACAAGAAGAAGGACGCCCACTCGGATCATTCATTTTCATGGGACCAACCGGTGTAGGTAAAACAGAATTGGCAAAAGCATTAGCTGTTACGCTCTTTCATGATGAACAAGCCATGGTTCGCATAGATATGAGTGAATATGCTGAGAAGCATAGCATTGCTCGCCTTATCGGATCACCTCCCGGATATATCGGTTACGAAGAAGGAGGACAACTCACTGAAGCTGTACGAAGAAAGCCTTTCACGGTTATTTTATTTGATGAAATTGAAAAAGCCCATCCTGAGGTCTTCAATATTTTCTTGCAAATTTTGGATGATGGCCGACTCACCGACAGCAAAGGCCGCACAGTTGATTTCAAAAACACCGTTATTATCATGACTACAAATCTAGGCAGCGATATTATTCAGTCCTTGGCTGGCAAACCAAAAGAGCAAGAAAGTGCTTTACAGGAAATATTACGGAGAAGCTTCCGTCCTGAATTTCTCAATCGTATTGATGAAGTCATTACATTCACCTCTCTGACAGAGAAAGAAATACACGAAATTGTTGAACTACAAGTTGCCAAAGTCAGTGAAAGACTAAAGAAGCAAAATATAAGCCTGACCATAGCTCCTATGGCCAAGAAATTCCTTGGCAATGTTGGCTATGACCCGGTCTATGGCGCACGCCCACTCAAGCGTGTGATTCAGAAAACTATTCTCGACAAACTTGCTTTAGAAATTGTGAGCGGTAAAATCCATGAGGGTGACAAAGTCACAGTCGACTATGTGACTGACCAAATAGTTATCAAGGTACGCCATGGACGATCGTAAATTTAGTGTTCTCAAAGCCATCATTGAAACTTTTATCCAACAAGGGGGACCTGTGGGTTCTCAATACTTGTTAGAGGAATATGAATTCCCAGTAAGTCCGGCGACTATTCGAAACGATATGATGTCTCTCGAAGAAGAAGGCTTAATTTTCCAACCTCATACCTCAGCTGGCCGTATCCCGACTGAACAAGGTCTACGTATTTTTGTGGACTCCATGATAGGAGACAATATTATCTCGGTACCCAAAGAATATTTAAACAAATTAGCCAAAGTAAAAAAGTTAGCTGAAAAAATTGAAAGTCAGAAAGTGGAGCAAGCTATATATACCAGCGTATCAATCTTGGCAAAGATGACTTCGGACGTAAGTTTTTCCACTTTGCCTTGGCTCGGAGAGACCTATTATCTTGGCCTTGCCAATGCCTTACGCAAGCCAGAGTTTGCCGATACAGCCAGATTTAGCAGCGTTGTTGAGGTATTAGAGGATCAAGATAATTTTCTAGAACTCCTCAAAAAACTCAAACTCTCCAGAGATGTCACAGTGCTCATTGGTAAGGAAAATATCCTCGAAGCTATTCAGGGCTGTTCTCTGTTGGCCACTCAATATCGTATTGATGATACCTATCAAGGAAGCATCGG
>MEWR01000008.1:60656-79176 GCA_001773455.1 Candidatus Abawacabacteria bacterium RBG_16_42_10 | reverse complement strand
CCTGCTTTGAGTTCAGAGTTATGAGTGCAGAGTTCAGATTTATAACTCAGCGCTCAGAACTCAGCACTCTGCACTTTAACCAAAACTTATGAATACTAATCCTCCTAAACAATCAAAGCCCACAGGCGAACAGTCGCCCACCGAAGTACAAAAGTTACAGGCCGCGATCGAACAATTGACAAACAGTCTTGCTCGCACTCAAGCTGATTTTGAGAATTATCGCAAACGGCAAGCACAAGACCAAAAAAACTTTTTGGAATTTGCTAACAGTCAGTTAATACTCGAATTGCTGCCAGTGATAGACAATTTCAATCGTGCTTTCCAACATATCCCCGAAAACCTCAAGAATGATCAATGGGTTAGCGGCACAGTAGCCATCGAGAAACAATTTATGCAGATTTTAGAAAAAATCGGCGTACAAAAAATCGAAACTTTAGGCAAAAAAGCAGACCCAAAAGTTCATGAAATTATCGGCGTGGCTGAGAAAGAAAAAACAGAAAAAGACACAATTATAGATGAAGTAGAAGCTGGCTACTTGCTCAATGGCAAAGTACTTCGCCCCGCCAAAGTGATGGTGCAGAAATAATCTCAGATTCATTGACTTTCATTTTTTAGCACTCTATACTTCCGAGTGCTAAGAAACCATATTAATTTCATATCCTTATGTCTAAGATTATTGGTATTGATTTAGGTACAACCAACTCCTGTATCGCAGTTATGGAAGGTGGCCAAACTACTGTCATAACAAACAGCGAAGGTGGCCGCACCACACCATCAGTTGTCGCGGGGAAAAACGGTGAACGCCTAGTAGGTATTACAGCGAAACGCCAAGCCGTTACCAACCATAAAAACACTATTTTTTCAGCAAAACGTTTCATCGGTCGCAAATACGATGAAGTGACTGATGAAATGAAAATGATGCCCTATGAGTTTGCTAAAGGTAAAAATGCCGAAGTAGAAATTGTTTTTGACGGCAAACCAAGACTCCCGGCAGAAATCAGCGCTATGGTTCTCCAAAAACTCAAGGCAGACGCGGAGCATTATCTCGGACAACCTGTTACTGAAGCTGTTATTACTGTTCCCGCTTATTTCAATGATTCTCAACGTCAGGCCACCAAAGATGCTGGGAAAATTGCTGGTCTTGATGTGAAACGCATTATCAATGAACCAACCGCAGCAGCACTTGCTTATGGTCTGGATAAAAAGAAAGAAGGGAAAATCGCTGTGTATGACTTTGGAGGTGGTACATTTGATGTGTCTATTTTGGAATTAAGCGAAGGCGTCTTCGAAGTATTATCTACTCATGGAGATACTCATCTTGGTGGTGATGATTTGGACAACGCCATCGTCAAATGGCTCATTGAAGAATTCAAAAAAGACCAAGGCATTGATCTCAGTAAAGATGAGATTGCACTACAACGTCTCCGTGAAAGTGGTGAAAAAGCCAAGATTGAGCTGTCTGCCAGCATGGAAACCGAAATCAACTTACCTTTCATTACTGCTGACGCTAGTGGACCTAAACATTTAAACATTAAACTTTCTCGTACCAAACTCAATGAGTTAGCAAAGCCATATATTGATCGAACCGTAGAACCATGTAAACAAGCAATCAAAGATGCTGGTGTAAGCCTCAAAGACATCAGTGAGATTATTCTCGTCGGTGGTCAGACACGCATGCCAGCTATTATTCAAAAGGTCGAAGAAATTTTTGGAAAGAAGGCTTCTGCTGGAATAAACCCAGATGAAGTTGTAGCAGTCGGTGCTGCTATTCAGGGTGGAGTGCTCCGTGGTGATGTCAAAGATGTGTTGCTCCTTGATGTTACTCCACTCAGTTTAGGTATTGAAACATTGGGAGGCGTCGCTACAAAGCTTATCGAACGTAATACCACTATACCCTCATCCAAGTCACAGACTTTTTCCACCGCATCTGACAATCAACCATCTGTAGAAATTCATGTAGTACAAGGTGAACGTGAAATGGCACAAGACAACAAATCCTTAGGTCGTTTCATCCTTGATGGCATCGCCCCTGCACCTCGCGGTATTCCGCAAGTGGAAGTCACATTCGATATCGATGCCAATGGTATACTTAACGTCTCCGCCAAAGATAAGGGCACCGGCAAAGAACAAAAGATTACCATTCAAGGGTCGAGCGGGCTCAGTAAAGAAGATATTGCACGTATGCAGAAAGAAGCAGAAATACACGCAGAAGAAGATAAACAAAAGAAAGAAAAGGTTGAACAAAAGAACATGGCTGAGTCTCTCATTTACACGACTGAACATGCTTTCAAAGAAGCAGGTGACAAAATCACAGCTGAAGAAAAGAAACCCGTCGAAGCAGAAATTACCAAACTCAAAGAAGTACTAGCAAATGAGAAAAGCTCTGCCGATGAAATCAAAGCGGCAGTCGAGGCATTATCAAAAGAAGCTCAAAAGATCGGCACCAAACTCTATGAGGCAGCCAAAGAAGCAAAGGCTAAAGAAGAACAAAGTGGAAAAAAAGAAGAGAATGTAGTAGAAGGAGAAGTGGTTGATGAGAAAGAAAAGAAGAAAAAATAACCAAGTTCTAAGTTCAAAGTTCTAAATTCTAAGTTTTTAATTGATAATTATTAATTGTACTTATGCCTCCAAAAAAAATCACTCTACGCAACGCTGTTATTGTTACGGTTTTTGTAAGTCTGATTTTTGGCAGTGGAGCCATCTACGCCGGTGTCATGATCGCTCCCAATCTCGCATCACTGAACAACCAAAACATCACGATCTCTTCGTCTCTTTCTGGTACGGGCACATCAATCACTCAGAAAATATTTGTCGCTGAAGAGGAAGCTACCATTGGTGCTATAAAAAAAGCACAGTCGGCAGTCGTCAGTATTGTGATCAAAAAAAATCTCAGCAAACTGTATGAAGAAAGAAACCGTAATTTCTTTTTTATCGATCCTCTGACAGGAAAAAAGATACAGCAGTCTCCGCCACAAAATGGCAATGATGAGAGAGAAATTGGTGGAGGAACCGGATTTATTATCAGCAGTGATGGTTATGTCATTACCAACAAACATGTTGTAAGCGACAAAGATGCTACTTACTCGATCTTTTTAAGCGATGGTACCGAATATAAAGGCCAATTATTGGACACCGATCCAGTAAATGATCTTGCTATAGTCAAAATCGATGGAAAAGATTTACCAACTGTGATGCTTGGCGACTCAGATGATATACAAGTGGGACAAACCGTCTTGGCGATTGGAAACAGCTTAAATGAGTATCGTCAAACAGTAAGTAAAGGCATCGTTAGTGGTCTCGATCGCACTATTGTTGCTACTGATGAATCCGGCCAAGACGAAGAGCAGTTGGACGGTATTATTCAGACCGATGCCGCAATTAATCCTGGAAATAGTGGTGGCCCATTGGTAAATCTCTCTGGGGAAGTGATCGGCATCAATACTGCCATTGATCGTTCTGGTCAGTTGATTGGATTTGCATTGCCGATCAATGATGCCAAGTTTATCGTCGATAGTGTCAAAACGTATGGCCGTGTTATTCGTCCACAGTTGGGCGTACGCTATATGATGATTACCAAGCCAGTAGCAAAAGCCAATCAATTGCCCGTAGATTATGGTGCCTTGATTGTTCGTGGTGAAAAAGCTGCAGACTTGGCAGTCATTCCTGGCAGCCCGGCGGACAAAGCAGGTCTTGTAGAAAATGACATCATCCTGGAAGTAAACGGCCAAAAACTCGATGAGAAAAATCAATTGGCAAAAATAATTCAGAACTTCAAACCTGGTGATACGGTAAGTTTGAAGATTTATCATAAAGGAGAAGAAAAGACCGTTGCAATCACACTGACCGAAGTAAGCAAAGACATTCCAACACCAACTCCTACTCCTTCAGAAGAGCCTTCGGAACAAGAGTAATCGAACATATGGCACAAACCCCCTACGAAATACTCGGTGTTTCTCGTACAGCTACTCTGGATGAGGTAAAAAAAGCTTATCGTAAGCTGGCAAAAGAATGGCATCCTGACAAGCACAAAGGTGACAAAAGTGCCGAAGAGAAATTTAAGTCGATTAATAACGCTTATGAGGTTCTGAGTGACCCTCAGAAAAGACAGCAGTATGATCAATTTGGTACGACAGGTAATTTTGGCGGTGGTCCCGCAGGTGCGGGGGGTGGTTTTGGACAGGCTGGGTTTGATTTTTCTCAATATGGTTTTGGTGATATTTTTGAAAATTTCTTTAGTGGAGGAGGTCCAGCAGGTACAGGAAGACAAGCACAAGGTCAGGATTTAGAAATGTCCTTACGTATTAATTTTGAAGAGGCATGTTTTGGTACTGATAAGGATATAGTTCTTACTCGCCTCACAGCATGTGATCATTGTCATGGCAGTGGTGGTGAGCCAGGAAGCAAAGTTGAAACTTGTTCTACATGTCAGGGAACTGGGCTAGAAAGACGCGCTCAAAACACCATTCTGGGACAAATTGTCACCAGCCAAACGTGTCATACATGCCATGGTTCTGGTCAAACCTATAGTCAAAGGTGCACAGAATGTCAGGGAGAAGGGAGAAAACGTAAACAAGAAAGTATGACTATTCATGTCCCTGCTGGTATCGATAACGGTGAAAGTCTGCGCATGCGAGGTTATGGTGAAGTGGGCAAATTTGGCAAAAATCCCGGAGATCTCTATATCCATATTCAAGTAATGCCCAGTAAAGAATTTTCTCGTGATCACTTTGACATCTTAAGCCAAACCTCTATCCCCATCTCAACTGCCGTATTGGGCGGAACAGTAAAAATAGACACCATTCATGGCGAAACAAACCTCAAAATTCCTGCTGGTACACAATCACACACCGTATTTAAACTCAAAGATAAGGGAATACATAGTGCATCAGGAAAACATGGGAATCATTTAACCACAGCTGAAATTACTATTCCAACCAAGCTTTCTCATGAAGAAAAAACATTGTTCCAAAATTTAGCGGAGTTTGAGAACGCTCCAAAAAAGAAAGGAATCTTCGGTTAGAACTATTTGTAGTAGCAACTTGTATAACAAGAAGACCCATAGCCACTACCATATCCATAGGAATAATATGGATCGCCATAATAATATGTAGAGTATCCACTATAAGGGTAAGAATAACCATAGCTTCCATAAGAGTATGGATAGTAACTACCATAGCCGTAGCCTGAACCATAACCATATCCACCATAATAGGGGTCATATCCGCTGTAGTATCCACCATAAACAGCACCCACTCCTACTCCCACTGAAACACTCGGTTGTTGGTATGTAGTTGTTGGTGCAATATACGTACTTCCAGAATTATAATACTGCGTACATTTCCCTTGATAATAGGCGCGACAAGTAGGATCTGTTTTAGTGGTAGGTTTAGCGACCGGTTGGACAGTCACTGTTACGGGAGCAGGATTAACAACTACTGTACTTGGCTTTGTAGCAGGCTTTACCGGCACTGCAACTACAGTCGCATCTGAATCAAAATACTGTGTACATACCGTCCCATAATATGCACGACACTTCGCTGTATCCGCATAAGCTGTTTCTGTTTGTATTGCAGGTAACAAAAATCCTAGTAATGTCATGACACCTACCAGAGAAAAGAGCTTACGCATGGTTGAAAATGAATTAATGATAGTTGATTATACTAAGTACCATCGATTTTGTCGACCATGAAAATGTTGTGTGATTCATCTGCATAACCTCAGATACATATTGGACTCCATGAGGCCCTAGGCCTATGGCATTCTTTCACCACATACATTGCAGATACACAGGGATCCGTGGTTTTAAAAGTCTTTATACTGGGGCTATAAAATACCAGTATATGATAACCGAAAAGGCAAAGTTTCGAGCTAAAGTGTTGGTTTTTTGGGAAAAACATGGACTTCAAGCAACTTTAGATGCTTTCCCTGTGAAGAGATCAGCGCTGTACCTTTGGAAACAGCTATGGGAAGCAGGAGAGAAAAAGACAGAGGCACTGAATGAAAGGAAAACCGTCCCACGGACCAAAAGAAAACGTCTCTGGCCGCCAGAAGTTCTGGAAGGCATAAGGACACTACGTGCATTGCACCCTAACCTGGGTGAGAAGAAACTGTACCCTCTCTTACAGAGCTGGTGCGAGAGTTATGCAGTAGTTTGTCCAAAGCCGGCAACGATTGGAAGAATCATCAAGGATTTGGGAGGACTCAGGATATATCCTCAAAAAATTTCTCATTCAGGGAAAGTCAGAAAGATGAAGAGGCAACGCATCTTAAGAAAACCGAAAGACTTACGACCCAATGCACCAGGACATGTGGTAGCGCTCGACACTATTGAAAGATTTGTACATGGTTGTCGAAGATACATCATTACCTTTGAGGATATCTACACGAGGTTTTCATTCGCTTGGGGGACGACGTCTCATGCTTCCCGAGCTGCGCAAGAATTTTTTGCATTATGTCAGAAAGCATTCCCTTTCCCTTTTCAGTTTGTGCTTACGGACAACGGTTCAGAATTCAAGAAACATTTTGATGATGCACTGAGAAAACTCCATCTTGTTCATTACCATACCTATCCTAGGACACCCAAAATAAATGCTCACGTAGAACGATTCAATCGTACGATCCAAGAAGAGTTTGTTGACTACCATTCGTCCTTACTTCTCGATCCTAACACGTTTAACCGAAAACTTATTGATTACCTCATCTTCTATAATATTCACCGTGTCCATCATGCTTTTCAAAATAAACTTTCTCCCTTACAGTTCATTCTGACTTCTCCATCATCATTAACCTCCTCTTTTCCTCCAGAGTCCAAAACTGGGTGCGGTTATACATCATCTTGCCATTAACCTCAATCCTGATTAATATCACGCAGCAAGATCATATCTAGATTATTTCGGGACGGTAGCTCAGTCGGTAGAGCAACAGCCTTTTAAGCTGATGGTCGCGGGTTCGATTCCCGCCCGTCCCACCACAAACCACTCGCCCTGCTCGGGTTTGTGGCACGCCTCAGAATGCTACTGCTAATATGAAGATATCTGTGGTTTGTGCAGTGAACTCGACGAAGGAGTAGTTCGCTGCCTTTTCCTCGCTGCACTCGGGTATTTGATGCAGTCATGCCATACATTTTTTCGCCTGGCAACCAGGTTTCATTCCTATTCTTATCCTTTCATATAGAGCTACATGAAAAAGATTGTTATTGCAGGAAGCGTTTCACTGCAAGAAAAGATTCAGTATTGGAAAAAGTTTTGGGAAGACAAAGGACACCTCGTTTTAAATTATCCATGTCCTGTTCCCTTGGATGTTTTTTTGCAAACCTATCCACAAGTACATACTGATTTTTTCAAGCACATTACAGAAACTGATATCTTATTTGTTATGAATGAAGATAAAAATGGCATAACCGGTTATCTTGGAGCAGAGTCTTTTGCTGAAATGTGTTTTGGCGTTGCTCAGAATCTCGTTTACCGCAAAAATATTGAAATAATTCTCTGCAAAATGCCAGACAAACAAGTACAATCGTATAGTGAAATTGATTTATGGTTGCAGTTGGGCTGGATTAAGCTACACCAAACATAGTTGCTCTATTGCAGCTACTCCTTCTTAACTTGCCAATTTGAAGCTATCCCAGGATCGACCGTAAAATCAAAGCCAAGCCGGGCAGTGAAAACCACATACTACTTTGATCGATCATAAGTCTCGCTACTGGTGACTGTTCATAGATACTCTTTACTAGGTCTGTAGGTGTGAAACCTACACTTGGTAAGAATGATCCTCCGGAAAAATATACCAAAATAGCACTGACAATGAGCCCCGCGCTTAATACTCCCAGAACGATATTTACCGCAAATATCCACAACTTTGAACCTTTGGGATCGATACTTGATTCAAATCCCCCTTTGAGAGTAAGAGCAATAATCAAAGCAATGAATAATAAAATTTTCAGCGCTACCAGTGCTTGATCAGCTGTCTGAATAGTAATCAACGAAAAAACACGATTGGGATTATTAAAGAACGTATAAAGTAGATTCCCTAGGCCATCTGCAGCCAAAATACCAATATATGAACTAACAATAATTTTTCCTGTTTTCCCTGCTCCAATGATCAGACTATAAGCAACAATGACAGTGAAGAGAATCAGGATGAACAGATTCCATGTGGGAGCGAGATACATAGAAAACAGAGAATGTACGGAGATAGTACTATAGAGCCTCCGCTCCTGCAATTCATTGACAAAACAAGGAAAATCGGGTATTAATTACTTACAGAAATTCGCTAATTTTTATGGCAGAAGAAAATATTGCAGTGTCTCCAGAAAATTCGGAAGAAGGGCCAGCTCAAGCACCGGTAGAAACTCGTGTGCATCCCAGAGAAATCATGGGAGACGCTTTACCAAAAACAACACAACCGACAAAGACACAGCCGGTTATTGCTCAAAAACCATCAACATCTCGACCTTCAATACAAGCACCTTCAACACCTGTAGTTCCCTCCCTTGTAGAAGAGACATATAGTGAACGCGCTATATTACTGAGAATTCTTGAAGGGACTTCTCCCGCTACCATACAGGAAATGCTCACTTTAGCACGACGCAAAAGCGGCGTGGGCAAAGCAAGTGATATGACTACTCGCATGAAACAAGTAGCAAAAGAGGCACTCAGAACAAGTTAGTTTGTTGCAGATTTATATGTTTTTCCTTAAAGTGAAGCTATCCTCTAGCATCACTTATGTTAACATTGATTCTGATTTACAGTGGTATCGTACTTATCTGGGCGATTCTGTCTGTCATAGCAATACAACAAGTCTATACATACGCTTACAAAACAGATACACTTTCTCGTAGTCTGACATATATTTATATTGTTGTCGGGATCCTTTTGGTTATTAACGGTTTCCGTATGCTTCTTGGTTTGAACATTGACCAACTCATGCAATGAAAGATCGCTTAAAACCTTACCGCCCCACGCTCCATCCCGGTACACGTGCTTTTCCCGGACAAAGCGCAGATGAAAAAGTAGTCTTTATTATTCGTAAACATTGGATCGTTGATTTCGCAATTTTAACAACAACTTTTTTTGCAGTTTTTTGGCCACTGATTTTGTATTTTATCGTTAACCTTGTCTGGCCCATCCCTCATACGGTTTACATAGATGCCGGCATAGTAATCATGCACCTTTATGTATTATTTGCACTTTTTTGGTACTACGTAAAATGGATTGATCATCGCCTGGACCTCATAATCTTTACTGACCGTCGCATGGTAGACATCAACCAAACTCGACTTTTTGATCGAAGGATTTCCGAAGCAAATCTGGCACAAATTCAAGATGTAAATAGTGGGGTAAAAGGCTTTTGGCCGACTATGCTTCATTATGGAAAATTGAATATCCAAACCGCAGGTCCGGAAGGAAATGTTTTCGAAATGACCTATGTTCGCTGGCCATCTTTGGTCGCAAGTACTATCATAGAACTGCGTGATAATTACACAAAAAGAGAGCATATTCCTCAGTCTCCATCGCCTACTCCCTAGTTCGCTATTCCTTATCCTCAGCCCTAATCCTACCCTAAATCTTCATCTAAATTCCTTCATCTTCATCTTAATTTTTCATTTTACATTTTAAATTTTACATTTTTATGACCATCATCCTCATAGTCCTAGCTGTAGCAGCAGTTCTTATCGTCGTACTTTATAACGGGCTTGTGACCTTGCGAGTCCGCAGTGAAGAAGCATGGTCAGACATCGATGTACAGCTGAAACGCCGCCATGATTTGATTCCTAATCTCGTCGAAACAGTCAAAGGCTATGCAAAGCATGAAAGTTCAGTATTTGAAGAGGTAACAAAGGCTCGTGCACAAGCATTGCAATCAGGATCTCCTGCAGAACAGGCCAAGAATGAAAACATGCTCAGTCAAGCATTGAAAAGTGTTTTTGCTGTTGCAGAGAATTATCCCCAACTGAAAGCCAACGAGAACTTTATGAAGTTACAGGAAGAATTATCTGACACTGAGAATAAGGTCCAAGCTGCTCGCCGTTTCTACAATGGCAATGTTCGTGATCTCAACACAAAAATTGATACGTTCCCAAGTAATGTGATTGCCAACATGTTCGCTTTTAAGAAAAAAGAGTTCTTCGAATTGGAAGATGAGAAAGAACGAAAGAATGTCAAAGTAAGTTTCTAAAACATCAAGGTCGGACTAAGAGATCACAAGGGTAGCGCATCTGCTGCCCTTTTTTCGAATATCCAATCAGTCCTTGACAAGGTAACGATAAATCGTAATAATATCACCTTCCCCTTCTACTGCCTCTTTATGACCATTTCCAAAAAACCAGAGGAGGATGCACACCCTTATGGAACTCCTCCTGAACAAATCGAGAAAAAAAATATCAGGCAAGAACTCGCTGAAAGATTCTTGAAAAATCTCGATGAGCTAAAAAGGTTATTACCAGTTCTTATTGTAAATCTCAACGATACTGGCATTTTGGCAAAGGAGCTAAACAAAAATACTGACTCTATCTCACAACTTGGAAATAATGATCAAGAGAAAGAAATTGATGAGTTGTTGAAGGAAGTATATTTGTCACTGGTTGAAATCGACGATATAACTATTCAAAAAACAAAAGAATTTCAGGCATTAGTTGAGTCAGTTTCTTCTGAGGTTTCGACATTAGATTTGGAGATAAATAATACATACATCAACTTGGAATTTTTTAAGGATCCTGATTCTTTTCAATTTCGCATAAACGCACTTAAGATCCATGTTCATAGCATAGGTCAAATAAATAAATATATTCAAGAACATGGCACAAAAAGAGTTTCTGAAATTAATATAGAAGAAAAAGAGCTGTTACTTGAAAATACAAAGGGAATTCTTCAAGCAATTAAAACCATCGATGAAGCTTTAAAGAATATCGTTTCAGTGTTTGAAGAGATTACTGATTTTTTGGGAATCATCAAAAACCCACCTCATATTCCCACCCTGATTCCACCATTTGGTGCTATCCCACCTCCGCCATCCCCTGTACCATCGGCACCGGCCGTACCATCAGATTTGAATAATTTGGCGCAGTCTCTCGCCATTTCCACTGAGCCACAACCTGGCAACCAATCAGAAGAACAGAGCATTACCGCTACTGAACCACTCTTCACCTCAAAAGAAGATGTCTCCCTTGTGTCAGCAGAGACACAGCAAAATGAACCTCTTCCATCAATCATCATCGACCCCACAATCGCTGATTCCATTTCTCCTCCATCTTCATCTGCACCCACCGTACCGGCACAATTAATTGTGCCGCCTACAACCCCAACGTCTTCGACTGTACCTTCATCTTCATCTCCATCTTCTCCCGTACCGGCACAAGATCTTGTGTCTCCTACGTCCACCATACCGAAACAATTAATTGTGACTCCTACGCCTGCCAATCCTACAGTCAAAAAATCTGATGAATCTTATAAACGTCTTGAGAGGAAAGAAAATGAATTAAAGGAGAAAATTAGAACATTGTCTGGCACACTTTCGATCGCTTTACAGAACACATTGGCATTGGATCAGGTGCTAACCAATCATATTCTGCCTAAATTTTCAGAGGAAATAGACTCTCTCACGCGAAGAAAGAAATCTATCCCGGACGAATTGGCAAACGGGCAACAAAGTGCCTTGCTCGGCAAAGCCATGACTCAAGGAATTGCAGATGCAATCAATCACGCCTTACAGGTTTGCAGTGCACTACAGGTAAAAAAAATCGCTATCCAGGATCTGCACCCCAGTGTTCTCATGAAAATTAGTGAATTTATAGGAAAGTCTCATGACATCCATCGCTATATTACTGACACTCAAAAAATAATAGACATCAGAAAGTTCAATCGACTCACTCATGCACTAAGAAGAAAATTCACACCTGAACGTGCAAACAAAATGGAAAGCCAATCTCTCAACCATGTAGGCGATGCTATTATTGGTTACCAAAAAGGTTTTACACGATTAAGCACTGAACTAGCATACATTATAGATCAGCTCAGCATCATAGACACTCATTCTATTTCTGTACCGGCACAATTAGTCGTGCCCCTTCCCCCTTCATCTTCATCTTCATCTTCATCTCCCCCTTCACCTTCATCTTCATCTTCTTCATCTCCATCTTTCCGTGCCGAAATTAAGGGGCAAGACAAAAGTACATCCAAGGTAAACCGCAAAAAGGTAGAACAATTACAAACTGATCTTGCTAAAATCAAATACAGCGTCGAGAGAATTAACAATGCTGTGGCTAAAATGAAGGATGCGATAGAGCAGAGAACGGCAATTTTATCTCAAGATACTATTGTAAAAAAAGTTTCACCAAAACTTCAAAATCGAGTCACCAAGATCAGTGATAAAGCGAATGAATTATTGTCTCATTTGGAGACGATCAAAAAAGGTGGCGAAAATATTATTCATCTGCAGAAAACTTTAAGAGTTGCCGACATTACACCTCCAAAGCATACGACAAGAGAGAGTCCTTATGATCATGAAGAGATGCGGAGATTCGCGAGTGAATTACGCTCACACGTAGCAAAAATCACTGAAGCCATCTATCAGATGGATAGCACAGGAGCAACAAGCCTACCAAATGATCCTCATTACAATGAAGAACTTGTAGACGATGCATGTAATGACATATTAGTGGCCGAAAGGTGCATTCATGACCTTCATGATCGACTTGTTACCACAGATTATGCAGCTTTTATTGCACAACTAGAGGCAATCAAAAATGACGCAATACTTCATCCGGAAATGGAAAATCGACGCAGTATTCGAGAAAAAATCTCTCAGATAGCTCCTGCGGGAAGCATAGGCCTTGGCCTTTTAGGTCTAGCAGGGATTGGCTTAGTTGCGATCATCGGTAGCAGGAATTGTGACACGAGTCCTAGATATTCAGCTCGTAGTGATGCCGGCGCTGCAGACGCTAGTTTGGCAATCCTGTCTCTACCGGATGCAAGAGTTGATACTCATGATATCTCTGATGCTGGTATCGACGCATTCGATAGTGCCATGGACGCTCGAGATGCGAGAACAGACATTCATGATGTCCTGGATGCTGGGCATGATGTGGATGTTGTTGCTCCTCTTGATAGTGGTCTACTTGATGGATCGATTCGCGACAGTGGTAGGGACACAGAAGTAGCTGATGCTGGAATAACTGCTGATGCAGATTCACCTCCTGAAGCTGGCAATACTGACGCTTCAGTTGTTGTTGCAGCAAGACCCACAAGACATCTCACTGTTTACCCTCCTTATTCTTTGGTTGGAGAAAGAGCAGAAATTGACCAATGTGTGGGAGAATTACGTACTGCTGCGATTATGTGTATGCAAATCATGACGACGATTGGTGTCGATGGCGAACATAGAATCGTTGGACCATTTCCACTCCCACGTGATATTCAGCGTGAAAATCATCTCGATACGCGACGAACAAGCGACGATACCGCACATATGGATGGCAACACATTTACGTTCATGATGAACGGTCAACTGTATACATGTACTTTAGATAACACAGTTAGTCGCGTAGGAACGTATTATACCCATGTGCCATGTACACGAAGTATTAGATAGGGTATTGACTTAATTTTCCTTTGTAGTATTATACAGTCTTTTATATTTATAACTTTTCAATATGAAGCTCTCTTACGTACCTTCCCTCAGCGTTTCCAAAAGTATTCGTGCATTTGTGCTAGCTAGCGGACTTGTGGCTTGTAATTCCACACCCGAAACTCCCACTGCGGCAGACCCAACCGCAGTCATTAATTCCTCTGTAGCGACTCTTGATAGAGATATGCATACAAGAGAAGCAGAAATCGATCGTCTTGAAGAAGAGATCAGAAACAGACAAGACCAATTAGACGATCTAAGACAAGCCCAAAGAACAGCTACTGAGGCTATTTGTAGAATGGCTCCCGATCACCGAGGTTGTCCTCGTCCTTAATTTATTTCCTAATAAAGCTTACTTTTATGTTTTCACCATTAGAAAAACCATCTATCGCGCGCACCAAGGAATCTGCAACACGATTCTCACTTCGCGCACAATTAAGAAAATTAAGTTTGGGTGGCATGCTCCTCCTGTCATCATCTCTCAGCGGTTGTTGTATTCCTTCATGTGGTAATACATCTGCTCCCACCGCTACAAGAGACAGCGGTGTAAATCTCATCGGTCGCTATCTCAGTGATGCCGGAAGAGATGCCGGCACAGTTCCACCACCTCCTGCACCTGCACCTGCACCTGCCCCTTCACCTGCACCTGCACCTGTCCCTGCACCTGTCCCTGCACCTGTCCCTATCCCTGCCAATCAAGGCACTCCTGAAGAAATTGCTGAAAGAGAACGTTGCTACCGAGAATTACCAAGTCGTGCTTGTGTTGCATCCCGTACTGATCCTCGTGATGGTAGTTTACATAACACTATAGAACTATCTGAAAGCATTGGTAGAGAAAATCATACAACTCCTTATGACCACGATCCAATGAATGATCTCGCTTGCGAATTTGTAAATGCAGCAGGCCGCCGTACATTTATGATGGTATTTCAGCATGGTGAAGCATATTATACCTGTGATGGTCGAAGAGGAACTGATTTAACATTCCATCGTTCAGTGCCCTGTGTTCGACATGAAATTACACCGAGTACGCCTAATCCTTGTACGAGACGCCGCGCTAATTGAGTGCAGAGTGCAAAGCGCTGAGCGCAGAGTTCTAAGCTTGGGTCCCGAGTAGTGTCGACGGATCATAGGCTTAGAACTTTTTATATTTTCAATTCTTTCGTTCACAGGTATCATCCATGCAGTTCCATTGTTAATTGTTAACTGATTATGACTACATACACACATATCGCACGCAATAAATTTCGTTCATTTTTTCTCATATTCGTATTTATGGGATTTATCGTACTTCTTGGATATGCCTATGGAGCTGTCTATGGCAATGTCAGAGAGAGTATGATTATTGCCCTTGGCATCGCTCTATTTTCCACATTTTTTAGTTATTTTTTTAGCGATTCGATTGCTTTGGCTGTTAATGGTGCTCATAAAATCGAAGAAAAAGACGATCCGGAACTTTTCCATCTGGTGGAAAATACCGCAAAAGTAGCCGACATTCCTATGCCCCGTGTGTATATGATCAATGACCCATCTCCCAATGCCTTTGCTACCGGAAGAAATCCTCATCATGCTGCTATTGCAGTGACTACAGGTTTGCGCCAACTTTTGAGTAAAAGTGAATTAGAAGGTGTCCTGGCTCACGAACTCAGCCATATCAAAAATTACGATATCCTGTTTATGACTTTGGTAGCTGTCATGGTTGGAACGATCACCATGTTAGCGGACTGGTTTATCCGTTTCGGTTTCATGGGGGGAAGAGGACGAGAAAGGCAAGGGTCTGCAAATCTCGTCTTTGTGATCATTGGCATTGTCCTCATTATTCTTTCACCGATTATTGCCACATTGATTCAATTGGCCATTTCCCGAAAGAGAGAGTACCTTGCTGATTCATCTGGGGCTTTGCTTACACGATATCCGGAGGGACTTGCTAATGCTTTGGAGAAGATCAAAAGCTACGGACGCCCCATGCTTCATGCCAATCATGCTACAGCGCATCTCTTTATCGCAAATCCACTCAAAGTCGGGAAACTCAACAAACTTTTCGCAACGCATCCTCCTATTGATGATCGCATCAAAACCTTGCGTGAAATGAATATCTGATTATGTTCGCGACAATCATTCACATTATCGTTGTTCTGCTACAGTCACTGCTCGGTAGTGTCTCTGCTTTGATGTTGGAAGCAAGCATCATACACGTAGCAGATACCATACCTGAGATTTCACTTGTCAGTTATCCACATATTCCAGCAACAATTATCACACCATCACTCACCAAAGATCTTAGTCAGGTCTTAGAATTACGCCATGGCGGTACAGAAAAACCCGTTATTGCCCTGACATTTGACGATGGACTTGATCCTGATATTTCGCAAGAAATGCTAGATATTCTGCGCGAAAAAAATGTAAAATGTACATTTTTTCTCACTGGGAAGTGGTTGGTCGAAGAAAAAGAACTTACAAGAATGATCATTGCAGATGGTCATGAAATGGGTAATCACAGCTTCAACCATCCTGATTTCAAAAAAATCAGCGGACCAAGAATCAGACAAGAAATACAAAATCAAGAAAATACTCTTGTAAATGAGTATCGTTATTTACCAAAGCCATATTTTCGTTTTCCCTACGGATCCAAAACAGAAAAGATTTTAAAAATCATTCATCAGATGGGATACACCTCGATAGCCTGGAACATTGATACTTTGGATTGGAAAAGCACAAAAGAATATATAGTACATGAAGCTCTGACGAAGGCGGAAAATGGTGCTATTATCATCATGCATCTTGGCAAAGAGAATACCGCCAAGGCTTTGCCGGAAATCATCGATGGTTTACGACAAAGAGGCTTTGAACTCGTCACCATAAGCACTTTATTGGAATATGACCCAAGTATCCCACGACCAAGCAGCACAAAGAATAGCTAAACTGAAAAAACTCATTCAGGAATGGAATTACCATTACTTTGTTCAAGACAAAAGTATTTTTTCTGAGGCTGCTCGTGATGATCTCAAAAAAGAATTAATTGATCTGGAAACATCCTACCCGGATCTCATTACTTCAGACTCCCCCAGCCAGAGAATAGGAAGCATACTTAGCGGAAGACTGCCAAAGCACGCACATCTGAGTCGCAAATGGAGCCTTAGCGACATATTTAGCTGGGAAGAATTACAAGATTGGGAAGAACGACTGAGAAGACTTCTACCTCAGGCAAAATGGAATTATTTTTGCGAATTAAAAATAGATGGTCTCAATGTCTCCCTACACTATGAAAAAGGTAAACTCGTTCGCGCGCTGACTCGCGGAGATGGAGTCATGGGAGAAGATATTACTCATACGATAAAGACTCTCTATGGAGTACCGCTAGAATTGCAAGAATCTCATGATGTGGAAGTCTCTGGTGAGGTTTACATGCCACAAAAAAGTTTTGAGAAATTAAATAACAAATTAGAAAAACAAGGTGAAGAAGTATTCGCCAATCCCAGAAATGCCGCCGCTGGATCGGTGCGCCAATTAGATCCCGCCATAGCGTCTACGCGAGATTTAGCCATGTTTATATACACCCTGGGCAAAAATAATTTTCCTAAACCTCCTCCTACACAAGAAAAAGTCTTAGAGCTTTTGAGAAAATTAGGTTTTAGTACCAGTCCACATACACACCTCGCATACACTCTCGAAGGTGTACACAAATTTTATCAGCATATTGAAAAAATTCGAGCCAAACTACCATTTCATATCGATGGCATCGTAGTGAAGGTCAATGAATTAGATATTCAAAAACAAGCGGGATTTACCGCCAAGACTCCTCGCGCGATGGCTGCTTACAAATTCACAGCTGAAGAGGCATCAACAGTTATCGAAGGCATTACGATTCAAATTGGTCGTACCGGTGCCCTTACCCCGGTAGCGGAGTTACGAGCGGTAGATTTGGCTGGTAGTACAGTAAAGAGAGCCACCTTACACAACAAACGTGAAATCGAACGTAAGGACATACGTATCGGTGATACAGTCATTATCCACAAGGCTGGAGATATTATTCCAGAAATTATCCGCGTACTACCTGAACTTCGAACCGGCAAAGAGAAATCATTTCGTTTCCCTACTACATGTCCCAATTGTCATTCGGCCACTATTGAAGAAAATGAAGGAACCATTGTCCGATGTACCAACAAGAAATGCTTTGCCCAGCATCGTGAACAATTGATTCATGCCGCGTCGAAAAAAGCTTTTGATATCGATGGCATGGGCCCACAAGTTATTGATCAATTGCTGGAGCGTGATTTAATTACCGATATTGCCGACTTCTTCCTACTAAAAGACGAAGACCTAGCGACACTACCACTTTTTAAAGAAAAAAAAATTACCAAACTCTTACAGGCTGCAGAAGCTGCCAAACATATCAAATTATCACGTTTTCTTTATGCCTTAGGCATACGACATATCGGTGAAGAAACGGCACGAGATATAGCTTTGTTTGCCAGTCAGCATGTTCATAAGGAAGTGGTGCAGAAATATGAAGAAATGTTCAATCATGCTGGAAGAGAGCCGAAAGTCTTACATCCACTGATTATATTTCTTAGCATCGTCAAAGCAGAAGACCTGCTCAGTATCAGTGGCTTTGGCGAAGAAACGAGCAAGAGTTTTGTGGCATGGTGGCAAGAGAAAGATAACCAACAACTCATTTCGAAACTATTCAAAGTAGGGGTACGTATCGAAGCTTTAGATCTGTATCAGGCTAAGAAACAAACATTTTTCACTGATAAAATCTTTGTTATCACCGGAACACTCCAAAATTTTGGTCGCGATCAAGCTAAAGAACTTATCTTAGACCGTGGCGGAATTATTCAAAGTGCAGTTTCAAGTAAGACCGATTACCTTCTCTGTGGCGAAGAACCAGGTAGCA
>MEWR01000008.1:59251-60641 GCA_001773455.1 Candidatus Abawacabacteria bacterium RBG_16_42_10 | reverse complement strand
AAGAACTCGGAGTCATCATACTCAGCGAAAAAGAGTTTATGAAACACCTAAAATAAGTTCTAAGTTCTGAGCGCTGAGTGCAGAGTTATAACTTAGAATTCAGCACTCTGAACTCTGCACTTATTGTTTTATCTCTTTCCAATCCAAAATATATACCTTCTTCCCAACAAATCTTACCGGATTGATTTCAATTAATTCTAGGTCTTTGCGTTTTTCCAACTCCCTAGCCAAAAGTACCGCTATATCAGCAATGTCTCTGGTAATATCCAGCTGATCGACCAAAGCGCTGTACCCTCGCAGTTCTTTGAGAGCCTCTCGTACTTCTGACTGAGAAAATGGCGCTATCATGATAATTTTATCACTCAATACCTGTACCCATTCGCCGCCGAAACCGATAGTGAGGATAGTACCAAAATCCGAATCCCGACGAACACTCATCAATATCTCTCGCCCTGGATCAATAAAGGGCTCAACATAATACTGGACCTTTGTATATTTTTTGAGCCTTTTTTTCATATCATGCAAAGCTCTCGCAAGCTGCTCTTCATTTCGAATATCCAAAGTTACTGCCCCAACGCTCGCTTTATGATAAAGCTCTGACGAATGGGGAGTCGAAGCTTTGAGGACAACAGGATATTTGAGTTTAGGTACACGATCTGCTGTAACAGGAATTTGCTTCAATTTGAGGTCTGCTAATTTTCGAGAAACTTTTTTAACCTTATAAAAAGTCTCACCAATCTCCTTTGCTTTCACCATCTTCGCGAGCAGTGATATCGCCAATTCAGGATAATCAAAACACGGTATATGTTCTTTATAGAGAATAGCTTTCCCTTCTTCAACACGTTTTCCTCCCATAAAACATGCCACGATACCTTGCTTGGGATGAAGGACTTTAAAATCACGAATTGATTGGGCGATCAAATTTACATCGGTCAACGCCTGGGGCGTGAGGACGACAAACATGATAGTATTCTTTGCTTCACGCTCAAGGAGATATATGGCGTCGGCATAGCGCTCCTGGCGAGCATCTCCAAGGAGATCAAGCGGATTAGTCCAAGGTATATGGGAATATTTTTGCTGCCATTTCACAGGCACTATTTCCGGTTTAAATAAAGACACATGCTCTTTCTCAAAATTATCAGTAACAATCACTCCCGGACCGCCAGCATTACCGATAACGAAAAATTCCGGATGATGAGGTAGTTTGATCCAAGATGCCAGCATGAGCGACTGGAAGAAACTTTCTGTATCTTCCACAAAAGTAATACCGGTGGCACGACACAGAGCTTTTGTAATATCAAGAGACCTCGTAATAGATCCTGTATGAGATTTTGCCACCCAACTTCCGGCTATGGTAACTCCACCTTTTAACAAGAAGATCTTTTTCTTT
>MEWR01000008.1:44421-59229 GCA_001773455.1 Candidatus Abawacabacteria bacterium RBG_16_42_10 | reverse complement strand
AAACTCTCTACCATTGATTATTTGTTCTGCATAAATTGCGATTACTTCCGTCTTATCATCATCTTTCAAAGCACGAAGCATATCATTTACATTCACATCGGCTTCATTTCCTAAAGAAGCGAGGAATGAGAAGCCAAGATGACGCGGCCATGACCAATCAAGCAAAGCACTGATCAAAGCGCCAGATTGTGAAAGAAAGGCTATATTTCCCGGTCGAATATGTGAACTAGAAAAAGAAAGGTTCAAGTGCTGATGTGGAGCGACTATTCCCATACAATTCGGGCCGATCAGCCTTACATTGTTTCTCTGGCATAATTCTCGTAGCTTATCTTCAAGCAAGGCACCTTTTTTTGAATACTCTCGAAAACCACTACTGATCACTATGAGTATCTTTGTTCCCTGCCTTAGCACTTCCTTAGCGGCCTCCAAAGTATCTTTGGAATGCACGGCCAAAATAGCAATATCTGTTGCCGGGATTTGTTTGATCTTAGTCAAACACTGTATCCCCAATATTTCTGGAGCATCAGGATTCACCAAAAATATTTCTCCCTGAAACCCCAAGGTTTGAATATTTTTGACAATTTGAAAACCAACCTTCTCTGGATGACGAGAAGCTCCAATCACTGCCACTTTGGAAGCGGTTTTTATCACATCAAGAAGAGACGTTTTAGACATACATAATAATAGGACCATCTCTATTATACCTCTCACAATAAATAACTAGACAATATTTTTAGGTATTTAGCAACTTCAAAAAGACGAGATCACATTCAAAGTGATTCGATTTTCAACTCATAACTCAGAGATCAGCACTCTGAACTTGAGTTATCCTCGATATTCATACACCGCACGACCAACACGAACAAACCGTGGGTTTTTCTGCAAATTTAGAGCTATGGTTCCAATCTTTACTTGGCGAACAGCTAAAACACGTTTAACAATTTCAGATTTTTCTAACGGCTTCTGAGCTTTCTTGAGAATACGCTCAATCACATCACTAACGGTACCTTCTACATACCCCCATTCCTTGAGTGCATAAAGCCCCCTACCTACCAGCACAAAGTTCTCACCACGAATAAGCTCATTATGTACAGCCTGTATGGTAACTACCTTATGATCAAATTCGGCATCGACAATACGATTGGCAATATCTACAAAGTGAAGTGGTTTCGTGGCACGTTTGAGCACTATGTATGCCTTGTCACGAATACTCTTAGGATTGATATGTCTCCATTCCATAAGTCCCCAACCAGTTTCCACTCGTTTAAAGAGCTTACTGACTTCCAAACAAGCGAGAATAAATTTCTCAGATGCTTTCTGTCCCAATTTCTTGCTAATTTTCCCTATGAGATCTTGCACGCCAAGAATATCATTGGACTTCCTTAAAATCTCATAAGCAGCATCTATAACATCACGAAGCAATCGTTCCTGAATACGATCAAGACGCCATGCTGGTTTGAATAAACTATTCTTTTTGACTTTAATAATGTCCTCTTCGATACTGAGCGCTAATTTTACAATATTACTATCAATCGCGAGATCAGTGACCGTCTGAATTATTTTCTGAATCAATTTTGATTCTAAAAGTAGTCCATCATGACTTTCCAAAATATTAAAAGCGCTTTGAGTGACCTCTTTAAGTTTGGTGTTACTCAACGTACGTCGCAACTTTTTGAGAGCTGCATTTTCAATCTGACGAACACGTTCACGAGTTACCGAAAAACCTTGGCCTATTTTTTCCAAAGTCTCTTTTGGCTGATTATGTAGACTATATCGACGAATCAGCACTTCCCTTTCTTTATCGGTCAGAACCATAAACATCTCTTCGATGACATCATTGAGTGCAAGTTTATTCCATGAAGAGTAAGTGGAGGGGGAGCTGGTCATAGTGCGCTTAGTAACTTTCTCGTCTGTCACTATACTTGGCGAATTCCTGTATGTCAACTTTGATCTTTTGGCTTTCACATAAGAAAAATTAATTGTTCTCTTTTTCCACTTTTTTCATACATTTTCAATCTGAAAATATGAAAAGTGTTAATATACCACATAAATCATGGCATGTAAATAAGGAAAAGTTGCATTTAAAATGTAAATTGTGAATCGTGAAAATATATTAACTTAAAAAGTATGTCTGAACTACGTGAACGCATCAATAATGATGTAAAACTGGCTATGAAATCCGGTGAAAGTGAGAAGGTAAATGCACTCCGTTTGCTCACTTCTGCAGTAAAACAAGTAGAAGTCGACACCGGCAAAGAACCGAGCGATGATGAAATTGTTACCTTACTCCGAAAAGAACTTAAGAAGCGGCAGGATTCTCACAAGCAATTCCAAGATGCCGGCCGCACTGATTTAGCCACGAAGGAAGAAATGGAAATAAATATCATTCAAGGATACTTACCTGCACAACTTTCAGCTGAACAAGTAGAATCCAAAGTACAAGAAATTCTCTCAGCTCAAAATATTTCCGAAAAGAAAGACTTCGGTAAAGCCATGGGTATGGTTATGAAAGAACTCGGCAGCTCTGCCGACGGCAATGTCGTCAAAGAAGCAGTAAATAAAATACTAAAATAATTCTAAGTTCTAAATTCTAAGTTCAGCGTTAAGACTCAAGAAAACCGTTCATCTCGTATGAAGACAAGCAAATAATCGAGAGTCTTTCCATAGAATAAGACCAAAAAATGATTGAGTTCAACCTAGAATTTAGAACTTTGAACTTAGAACTTGAGTTTCTTCTTCATCTTCTTATTCTCCTTACGCTTTATATATGCTCCCACATCTTGTTTGTAGTGCAACAGAAATTTGACAACAACAGTAATCAGCCACAGCGCAAAGAAGAAAAACACCAGAGCTAAGACAAAACGCATACTGACGTATGGTGCTCTTTGGAAACGAGCAAAGAGTAAAAATGCGGACAAAATACCGGTCAAATACATTGGCCCTGGCAGTCGACGTAGAAAACGACGTACAACACCGTTCATATGGCCAAAACGCGCCCACAGTTGGAAAATGATTGCGAGAGCAAAGAAACCGATTGTTACCCATGTCAGTAGGCGCAAATATTGGAAATCGCCGACAGGATTTACTTCGAACCAATAATCAAAAGAGAGGAACTGAGCAAAATTCATAGGAGTCAATTATTACAACAGAGCTAGAATTACAATATTTCCTCACTCCTCGCAAGATGGTATAGTGCCTCCGAACTTGCCACTATGATTCATTACCTTTCCGGCACCATTATCGATGTCGACAATAATCTCCTTTTAGTTGAGAATAACGGCATAGGCTATGAAATATTCGTACCTCATAATCAGTCATATCATAAGCGAGGAAATATTCAGCTTTTTGTCTATCCACACATCACCAGTGAACAATATCAACTCTATGGCTTTGGCACGCGTGAAGAAAAAAAATGGTTCAAGCGCTTGATCAATATTTCAGGTATTGGTCCCAAAACTGCTCTCAATATATTAAGTTCGGGTCTGGACCGTTTACTTCGTGCGATAACTGAAAAAAATAAGGGATTTTTTGAAAGCGTTAGCGGCATTGGCAAAAAAACAGCTCTCAAAATCATGATTGAATTAGTTGAAGTCCCAACTGACCTTGCTCCTACATTGGGTGGAAACAGTGCCTATCAAGAGGCGTTTACTACCCTGAGTCGTCTCGGCTATGAGAGTCACATTATTCAGGAATTATTAAAAAACAGTTCTACAAAAGCTTCTGCAGGAGAATTAGTCACATTAGCTATCAAAAAACATGCGCAAAAAAGCTGATACGGCTATCATACAACCCACACTCAGTAAAAAAGAAGAAACCTGGGAAATTTCTTTGCGCCCCAAAACGATACGTGAATATATTGGGCAAACAGATATCAAGGATAATTTGCAGATTTTCATACAGGCTGCAAAAAAAAGAAACGAAGCCCTCGATCATCTCCTCCTTTTTGGTCCACCGGGACTCGGCAAAACTACATTAGCCAATGTCATCGCACATGAATTGGATGTCGACTTTTTGGTAAGCTCGGGAACTGCGTTACAAAAACCATCAGACATAATTTCAGTACTCAATGCTGCAAAACCCTATTCAGTCCTCTTCATCGATGAAATACATCGCCTCAAATTACCACTGGAAGAAATCCTTTACAGTGCCATGGAAGACTTCCGCCTCGATATCATGGTGGGCAAGGGTCAAAGTAGTGAAGCTGTTTCTATACCTCTCGCACCTTTCACTTTGATCGGAGCAACAACAAGAAATGGTGATTTATCTGCACCTCTGCGTCATCGCTTCGGCGAAACTTTCCGACTGCAATTCTACACAACGTCAGAACTCACTCAGATCATTGAGCGCACTGCCAGAATACTAGGAGTATTGCTCCAAAACGATGTTGCGGAAGTTATTGCGGCTCGTTCCCGTGGCACACCACGTATTGCCAATAGGCTTCTCAAACGTATTCGTGATTTTGCTGAAATTGCCGAGGTAAAAAATCTCGATAGGCATTTTGTAAGTGACTGTCTTCATCGCCTTGGGATAAAAGAAAACGGCTTGGACAACAATGACACCATGCTGCTCACAGTCATGGTACAAAAATTTCAAGGACGCGCAGTAGGGATCAAAACCCTGGCCTCCGCATGCAATGAAACTGAAGAAACCATACTCAATGTCTATGAGCCATATCTCCTCCAGGAAGGCTTTCTAGAACGCACCACCCAAGGTCGAAGGCCTACTGAGAAAGCATTTGCTCATCTTGGCTTGGCAAAGCCCCAATTCGCAAACGAAGCTGCAGGTGTTCACCAGGAAAAACTTTTTGATAAATCTGAGTAATTTTGTCTTTGTGCAATTCAAGTTCTTGCGCTACAGCACCATGTTCACAGAGAATAGTTAAGACTCCAGACTTAAAAGTCATAGCTCTCGTCTTGTCGATAAAAGCTGCATTTATCTGGCGTATCACATTCGACCATTCAGAAACAATTTGTACTGCATGAACACTCTTTAATAAGCCTCGTTTCTGTAATTCCTTGGGAAACAGGTTTTTGATGCGATGGAACATGTCAGTTATTCTCTCTTAGTAACTTTCCCGAGAGTTTCTTTACCCTGGTCCTGTAATCTGCCAGCAGTTTCAGTCACAGATTTGGTCATCCTTCCAGCGGTGTCGGTCATTGATTTTGTCATTGAGCCGGCTATCCCAGCAACTCCCTGGACGGCACCACCATTTTGAGCAGGTAGCTCTTGAGCTACTTCTTTATATAAAGCTAGGGTTTTTTCAGCAGTGTCCTTCCAGCTATATTTCTTCACTTGTTCCAAACCTTTTTTCTTGAGTGCAGATGAGACATGCTCATCATCAAAAACATGATGGAAAGCTTCGGCAATATTTGTAGTGTCCTGTGGTTCAAAGAAAATCGCATTGTCAGCACCACAAATTTCAGCAAGAGCTCCGGCATTGGCACAAGCAACAGGAACATTGCTCGCCATAGCTTCAAGTACCGTCATGCCAAACCCCTCATCAAGAGCCGGATGAATATACATATGTGCTCCTTTGTATATCAGTGGAAGATCTCGGTCATCAACAAAACCCGTCAAAATTACATGATTACCAAGACCTAATTCAGTAATCACCTGTCGGACAGCATCTTCTTCTTGATTCGGTTTACCAACAATGACTAATTGATTGTCAGTGTTATATCGATTACGGAAAAGATTGTACGCCTTTATTAAATTAATAAGATTACTTTGTTTATGCCAAAAACTCACAGTTAACACATAAGGCTTCTCTATACCGAGACGAATCTTGAGTGATTCCAATAATTTTTTATCCACACTTTCCGTTTGGAATTGATCACTCACCGCTTTATTGATGATGCGTATTCTGTCTACTGGAGCACCAACAAGTTTAATTGCTTCTTCTTTGATCACCTGGGAAACAGTGATTAAACGTCGGGCATTGGCCATGATATTGTTCAGCATCATATTCTGCTGCATTTTTTGTAAAAATCCTTGACTGCCACTCGGATATTTAATCAACGATAAATCATGAATAGTAACGATACAGGGTTTTTTGTACAAAACCGGTACATCAAAATTCGTAAAATGCATAAGGTCCAACTGTTCTCTATTTAAGTCTTTTACAAATAGTGTCTGCTCTTGCAGAGTTCCTCTCTTGGCAGTAATACGACGTTTACTGAAACGTGCATTTGGAGCCAAATATTGCGAATAATCTTCCTCGTTAAAAAAGAGTATATATTCATTCTCTTGATCTATGTGAGCAAGATGATCGATTAACTCCTGAACGTAGCGTCCTACACCACCGAAACGCGGAGAATACAGACGGGCATCAATTCCAATACGCATACAAGTGTAAACTTTCGATATAATTGTACCACAAAACAAACCTCTTATGTAAGAGCAAAATTACAATCAAGAATACAATTTATCGTTACCTGCAATGCTCTTTACGCCATTTTGCGATCTCTGCGTGATGACCAGACAACAAGACCTCTGGCACTGATAAGCCACGAAACACCTCGGGTCGCGTGTAGTGAGGATATTCTTTTTTGCGTTTAAGGACCTTACTAAACGACTCTTCTTGATGGGACAGATCAGAACCAAGAACTCCAGGGAGTAAACGACTTACAGCATCGATCAAAACCAAAGCAGGCAATTCACCTCCGGTGAGAACAAAATCGCCTATACTTACTTCCTCATCGACAAAGAGATCGATAATCCTTTGGTCTATTCCCTCATAGTGACCACATATCAAGATAATGGCCTTCTTCTTGCTCCAGCGTTCAATTGCAGTTTGTTTGAGGCGTTTACCAGCAGCAGTCAAATAGATGACTGATGTACGAGCAGGTGCGGACTTCTTCGCCTTTTCAATGGCCTGAGTCAATGGATCTGGCATGAGTACCATCCCAGCTCCCCCACCATATGGCAAATCATCGACCTGTTTGTACTTTCCCTTACCAAAATCCCGAATATTATAATAATAGACCCTTATTTTCTTTTCCTTTTGGGCACGCCCAAGAATACTGGTCTTCAGCGTCGACTCCAGCATTTCAGGAAACAAAGTAACAATATGAAATTCCATAAAAAAAGTTCAAGGTTCTAGGTTCAAAGCACCCTTAACTTAGAATTTAGAACTTTGAACTTAGAACTAATTATTATTCTTCCACTTTTTCAGCATACTTAGGATACTGCTTTTGCATCATCGTATAAGGCAGGAGTCCCATAACACGTGCTCGTTTGATCGCCTGTGACAACATACGTTGGTACTTCACATGAAGACCACTGTAGCGACGAGGCATAATACGCGCAAAGGTTGTCACATAACGACTCAAAATCCGCAGATTTTTGTAATCAATATATGTCGCATGCTGAGCTGTAAAGTAACAGCGTTTAAGAGATTTTCTATGCTTATTATTAATCGCCATGGAATTGAATTTAATTTAGAATTTAGAACTTAGAATTTAGAACTAAACCTTCTGATCATCGTCACCGGGAAGACCGGCAGAATCCAGATCCATATCTGATGGAGCAAAATCTTCTTGTTGTGCACTAGCGGCGGTATTCTCTCCCCCCTCAGCAGAAGGAGCGACCGATCCAGGTGTTCCATTCTTACGGAAAACAATATTGAGTTCATTGATGACAATTTCTGTCTTATGTTTTTTCACACCCTCTGGAGTTGTCCAACTTCTCTGGTGGAGACGTCCAATAACATGAATCGCACATCCCTTCGTCAATTGCTGAGCACAGATTTCAGCAAGTCGCCCCCAGGCTACAAGATCATGAAAATCAGTAGACTCCTGTCTCTGACCTGCGGAAGTGGTCCACACACGATTGGTAGCGATAGAAAATGTAGCTACAGGCTGACCATTGGCAGTCTGACGCAATTCTGGGTCACGTGTAAGATGTCCCATTAAAATCACAAGATTAACACTTCTCATAAAAAATTAAGTAAAAGATTAAAACTTATTTAGATAAGATTTCATCAAGTTTTTGATCGAGAGTTGCCATAGGAGCAACTTTCTTAGGTTTAACAACTACCTCCACTCCCTTCTTCTTCTCTCCTTCTGCAGGTTTCCTCTCTGGTCCACCTCTGCGACGATGAGCTCTTTTCTCACGAGTATCACGCAACAATTCAGCTTCTTCAGGATCAATTGGTTCTCTACTCCAACCCAAAAATTCTTTTGCCGTATCAGCACTTTCAGGAAGAATATATGCATCAGGCACGGCAGTGATCAATGTGCGTAGAATACTTGTGTCCAAACGCAAATCCTTCTTCAGAGCAGCGACTTGTTCAGAATCTACAAGAAAATGACAAAAGGCAAAACACGCCTTGTCATTGCCACGAATATTGTATGTCAACATGCGCTTTCCCCAATTTTCCATACGTTTCACTTCACCATCGACCTCCGTGATATGTTTCTTCAATGTTTCCAAGTTTTTCTCTTCTTCTTTATCAGGAATATGTCCTGGAAATAACGCGAGAAGCTCGTAGAGACGCTTTTCTGAATAGAGCGCCTTTTTCTTTTTGAGTGGCATAAATGGTAATTGTATAAGCTTTCTTGTGGATAATAAAGTCCGTTCTTTAACCTTCTATGGTCATAAACGGGAAGAAAGACGGCGACACTGTAGCAATATCAAGACTAGTGGTCAACCGCTTTTAATTTTAGAAATTTGAGATATTATCATATCGTTTTTGCAATTACACTTTCATCGTCATCTTAATGAACGCTCTCTGCAGTCGATGTCAAAAAACAATTGCCATTGAAGAAAGAGATTTGCAGTTTTATGACAAAGTATCTCCCACATTTCGAGGTAAAAAATATGTAGTCCTTCCTCCAAAACTTTGTCCCGCTTGTCGACAGCAAGACAGACAAGCCTTTCGCAATGAAAGAAAAATATACAACAGAACCTGTGATCTTTGTAAACAAAGTTTCATTTCAATATATTCTCCCGATAAAACAACTCCTGTGTATTGTCCTGATTGTTGGTGGAGTGATAAGTGGGACCCATTGGATTTGGGGAGAGATATCGACTTTTCACTACCTTTTTTTGAACAATGGAATAAGCTTTGGCAAGACTCTCCCAAATTAGGACTTATGACATGGAGAGACAATGTAAACAGCGATTACACCAATGACATCGTAAAATCCAAAAACTCATATTTAGTATTTGACGATGAGCAAGCAGAAGACAGTTATTACGGCGAAACTTTTTCAGGCATCAAAGATTGTATGGATTTCCTTTGCCTAGTTAACTGCGAATTATGTTACGAATGCATTAACTGTATCAACTGCTACAACGTACAATATAGTCGCTTCTGCCAACAATGTTCTGATTCATATTTTCTCATTGACTGTATTGGCTGCAAAAATTGTTTTGGTTGTGCCAATCTTCAACAAAAAGAATATTATATCTTCAACAAATCATATGCAAAAGATGCATATGAACGCAAAATCAAAGATTTTGCACTAGAGAATCAGGAGAAAAGGGATGTCATAAAGGAAGAAATGGAGACCTTCTTCGCTTCTCAACCCAAGAAAGGGTTTCGCGGGAGAATGAATGAGAATGCTTCAGGGGATAACATTAACAACTGTCAAAACATTGACGATTATTTTGATAGTAATAATCTTCGAGATTCTCGCTTCTGCACAAACATGTTACAACCAGCAACCGATTGTTATGATCTTGATATATGGGGAGATAATACTAACTTGGTCTACAATTCCGCTCTTGTTGGCCTTGGTGCAGTTCAAATTATTGGCAGCTATTATACCTGTTTTGATGTTCATAATATTTACCATTCAGCTTTTGTTGGCAAGGATGTAGCAATATTTTCGGTTGTGTGAACTTACGTCACAAAGAATATTGCATTCTCAATAAACAATACTCAAAAGAACATTATGAGGAATTGGTAATTCGATTGATTGAACATGTGCAAACAACCGGGGAATGGGGAACATTTTTTCCACCACAACTCTCTGCCTTTGGATACAATGAAACAGTTGCGCATGAATATTTTCCCTTACAAAAAGATGAGGCCACTAAGAAAGGCTTTCTTTGGAGTGACTATCAAGCGCCTCGACCGACAGTCGAAAGAGTATTCCACGCAAAAGACATACCTCATGACATACAAGATGTTACTGATGACATTCTGGATTGTGGGATCATATGCGAGGTCACAGGCAAACTCTACCGTATCCTAAAATCAGAATTAGCATACTGTCATACTCACAACATCCCCCTACCCAAAAAGCATCCGGATCAACGCCATACTGAGCGTATGAAACTCAGACTTCCACGTGAGCTTTGGCAGAGAAATTGCGCAAAATGCGAAATAGCTATCAGGACTCCTTATAGTCCTGAAAGACCAGAAAAAGTCTTGTGTGAAAAATGTTATACGGATACGATAGCTTAAGAATAGAAAATAGTATTTATGCTTCTCCTCATTGATGGCAATCCCATCGTACATCGAAGTTTTCACGCTATTCCGCAAACCATCAAAACAAGTAAAGGTGAATTGACCAATGCCACCTTGGGATTTACGAACTCAGTATTGAGTTTGATCGAACATTTTAAGCCCGAGTCTATTGCCTGTGCCTTTGATACGAGTAAGAAAACTTTTCGCCACGAACGATATGAGGAATATAAAGCTACACGAGTAGAGGCACCACAAGGCCTCTATGACCAGTTACCGAGGATATTCTCTATTTTAAAAGCTCTCAACATTGCTACTATTACTGCTCCCGGCTATGAAGCTGACGACATCATTGGCACTTTGGTGGATATGGCTGAAAAGGCGAAGCTGAGAGGTGTTATTATTGTTTCAGGAGATAATGACTTTATCCAATTAGTCAGTCCACTTACCTCTTTTTATTCTATTTCTCGCGGTTTACAAAAAGCCGTCACCTTTACTCCAGAAAAAGTAAAGGAGACATCGCAATTATCTCCGGAACAATGGATCGATTATAAGGCTTTGCGAGGTGATCCTTCTGATAATCTGATAGGCATACCCGGCATCGGCGAAAAAACTGCAAAAGAACTCTTACTAAAGTGGCATGATCTGGATGGTATTTACACACATATTGAAGAACTAAAACCTCAAACAAAAAAGAAATTGATTGAAAATAAAGAAAGCGCCATTCTTACCAAAGAATTAGTCACTATACATCGCCAAGTTCCCCTCGATGTCACATTAAAAGATTTGGCGTATCAAGAACCCAACAATGTGGAAATGTATAATTTATGTACTGAGTTAGAATTCCGAAAATTAGCAGAGCGTTTCGAAAACAGTGCCCTGTTCTAAATTCTCAATGAAGTTTTAACTTAGAACTTAGACTAGTTTTTCATCTGCCTTTATTGTTGCCCAATATCTTTTACGTACAATATAAACTCCACAAATAACAGCAATGCCGATATACAGCATGGCATTAAACAGAGCTACATCAAAACCCAAGAAAGCACCTTCTGAATGCCACTGTACAAAGAAAATAAATAACCAATTAAGACCGAAAACCGCTGTCATCCAAACAAAGAGACGTCCGACATACAACTTTGCCCATCTTCGTAGTAACCAAGCTCCCACAAAAACTATGACCGCAGCAAATGCATAATAGAGCAGTATCGGATGGACAGGCACATTAGCAAAAGGCAAATCCACTGAATCAACAACAATTCCCCAGGGTAAGGACGTTGGTTGACCAAGAGCATGAGTGGTAAGACCCACAGGGCTCAAATGCAGACCCAAAGCAATAAAAAAAATACTGGGTTGTATTCCCAGAGTCAGCACATCAAGCCACAAGAATACCGATTCATGATGTTTCAACCAATAAATCATCGCCATACAAAAAACACCGACAATGCCTGCCCACATGTCCAGCTCTGTCAGCCACGATTGGAATGCAAATATGGACCAAAAATTATGCGCAAATTTACTGAAATTGGTCATTACATATCCCAGACGGGCTGTCACAATGCCAACAATGATCACCCAAGGGAGGAGAACATATACATGTCTGAGCTGTAAGCGGTAAAAATGCACCAGATACCGCGTAAGCAACCATGAAATGATGATACCTATGACAAATAAAGTGCCGAAGCTGTAGAGGTGAAAGGGACCTAGACTAACTAGTATGGGATACATACAATGACGGATGAAAATGAAAAATATGGATGAAAATAAGAAAAATACATGATCAGAATTCTTTGTATAGGAGACATTATCGGCAAACCGGGTCGCAAAGTAGTTAAACACATGGTGACCAAACTGCGCAAGGAAAATAATGTGCAATTTGTCATTGCTAACAGTGACAATGTGAGTTCCGGGAAAGGCTTACGAAAAGATCATGCTCTTGAGTTGTTAGAAAGTGGTGTCGATATTTTTACTTCGGGAAATCATATATGGCAGCATCGTGACATTATCGAACTGATGGATAAACCTGACACATTGGTTCTTCGTCCAGCAAATTTCCCAGGCAACAATCCTGGTTATGGTTTTCGAGTAATGAATATTCCCGGAACTTCAAACACTATTGCCATTATCAATCTGCAATGCCGTGGATTTATGCCTATGAGCATTGATTGTCCCTTCCTTACCGGTGACAATGTTTTGAGTGAACCTGATGTAGAAAAGGCTACTATAAAGGTAATTGATATTCATGGTGAAACCACTAGTGAAAAAAATGCTTTATTCCATTATTTCAATGGGAGGATCAGTCACATGTTTGGTACTCATACACATATACAGACCAGTGACGCTCACATTTCAAGTAAAGGTACGAGTTTTATTACGGACGTTGGTGCTTGCATGGCGGAACATTCTGTCATCGGCTTCGAACCCGATAGTATCATCCGCAAGTTCATAACACAGATGCCTGAAAAATATATCGTCGAAGAAAAAGGACCTATACGATTCTGCGCAAGTCTGGTTGACGTCGATGAGAAAAACGGCCAAACTCTCTCTATATCTGCTCTCGCTGTGTCACTTTCTTTGTAATCTTGTAAGTATATGGTCATCGCTCATAGTCATAAAAGAAATCTCCTGATCGCCGCTATCGCCATTATCAGCGTAGTATCGGGTTTTACTCTTGGAAGCACATTGGCAGAGCAAAACACTCAACTCACAGTGGAAGGAGCTCCTCCTACTGCAACTGCCACATCAAACAGCAGCCTAAATTATAGCCTGCTCAATCAAGCATGGGATAAAATTAAAAACAATTTTTATTTCAAAGATAAGATCAACAATCAAGATGGTGTTTATGGGGCCACATATGGCCTGATTAATTCTCTGAATGATCCATATACTGTTTTCTTTACTCCTGAAGAATCAAATAGATTTCAAGATTCATTGGATGGCACCCTGGAAGGGATTGGTGCTGAACTCGCAATATTTGATGGTTCACTAACGGTTAGTGCTGTATTAAAGGACTCCCCCGCCTTTCAAGCTGGGCTTCATGCGAAAGACATTATTTACAAAATCAACGAAGACACTACCAGTGAACTCACATTAGGAGAGGCAGTATCCAAAATTCGCGGCCCCAGAGGAACTACCGTCACCCTCACTATTGTTCGTGATGGAGAGGAAGAACCTCTTATACTGACTATTACTCGGGATGTTATCAATATCAAAGAGATTGATTATGAAATGCTGGAGAGTGGCATTGCGTACATTCGCGTCAGCCAATTTACCGATGATACCAAAAGAGACATGACAAGAATTGCTGATGAAATTACAGCAAAAAATCCCAAAGGAATTATCTTGGATCTTCGTTGGAATCCGGGTGGATTTATGGAAGGTGCGATTGATGTCGCCAGTGTTTTCATAAAACGAGGAATTGTAGTCAAAAAAGATTTGCGTACTGACCAAGATAATTTATCGGTCCACGGAGACGCCGCTTTCCCAGATATTCCAATGGTAACTCTGATCAATGGAGGCAGTGCTTCAGCATCTGAAATCGTTGCTGGAGCTCTCCGCGACAATGATCGATCGATATTGATTGGAGAAAAAACATTTGGAAAAGGTTCTATTCAAGAAATGCATCCTCTTACGCAAGGTGCCAGTATCAAAATCACTGTCGGCAAATGGTTTCCACCCTCGGGAGAAGATATCGATCATATCGGCATCAAGCCTGATATCGAAGTGGTCCTGGATCAAGAAGCCTTTAAACAAGATAAAGACAATCAAAAAGACCGTGCCATCACCGAGTTAAAGTAGCTTATTGCCAAGTAATCACGCTGGCTGCGGCAAATGGTTTTATTGCTCTCCCTTAATTTCTGCAAGAAAAGCATCATAGAAATGCTTCATAGTCTCTTCTCGTTTCTGAGCGATGGCCTTGGCAGTTTTGGTATACATTCGTTCTTTGACCCTAAACAGTCGTGCTGGAAATAAATCCAATGCATATTCTGAAACGCTTTGTGCAAGATCTCTGGAATGTCCCTCAATATCTTCTAAACAATACATCAGACGCTTCATTTGTCCTGTAGAGACAAAAGTTCTTGCCACTGCAATTGTACCTACGGATTCCAGAAAATCAGCATCTTGAACGATATATTCTTCCAAACTTTCTTTCGGTAAATTCTTTGAATAAGAACATCTTTCAATTGCATTCATGACATGTGAAATTTTTTCTTGTGGATACCAATCTAGTTTTATCAAAATTTCTCTCGCCTTTTCTGCACTTTGATCATTGGCATGTTTCGAGCGTGAATCATTCTTCGGATAAATGACAATATCATGAAACAATGCTGCAGGAATAATGACATCCAAGTCCCCACCTTCAACTGCTGCAATTTTCTCAGCGTTTCCTAATACTC
>MEWR01000008.1:17940-44267 GCA_001773455.1 Candidatus Abawacabacteria bacterium RBG_16_42_10 | reverse complement strand
CCGAAGTGGCGGAATGGCAGACGCGCACGACTCAAAATCGTGTACCCACAAGGTGTGAGGGTTCAAGTCCCTCCTTCGGCACCAATTTTTTTACCTCATCAATATGAAAAAACTTTCTCTTCTCCTCGCAGCTAGTTTGCTCCTGAGTGCTTGTGATTATTCTTTCTCAACTTCCCCGACCATCCCTGCACCTCAACCTATTTCTACTCCTTCATCTCCATCTTCACTTACCAGTCCCAGTCCTACACCTACACCCTCGACTTCATCTTCTCCTTCATCTACATCTTCATTAGCTCCTATTCCTGAAACTTCCGTTTATTTGGCTCTCGTCGATATCAGCCCAGCCGTGCCTGGTCCCAATGCTTTCGGCTGTGGAGACAATATCGTTATGGTGGAGAAAACAAAAGTACTTAAATCAAGCCCACTCAAAGCAACATCAGTTACTACAGCACTGAGAGAACTCTTCAAGATCAAAACGAGAGAATATCAATTTGGTGACAGAATGCTGATGAATGCCCTGGCTGAATCGCCCATTACAGTAAATAGTGTCCAAATTCTCAATGGTGAAGCAACAGTTGAACTTGAAGGCTACTTCACTTTTGCAGGCACATGCGATACACCACGTGTAAAAGAGCAGATTAAACGCACTATCATGCAGTTCCCAGAGGTAAAAAGCTACACAATACTTCTGAATGGTTCAACCAAGGAATGGGATTGTGTCGGCGATCAAAGCGGAAACTGTAAATAGCAATCGTTCGTCGCCAATCATTGAAGATATCTATCCTGTATATATCCTTTTCCTTCTTTGATGGCGATTTCTGCCTTTTGTAATTCTGAGCCAACATATAAGCCATGAGAGACTTGCGAAACAACTTCAGCCAATACCATCTTATTATAAAGTTTCATAGTGGCGCCTTCATCTTTACCGTTGTGACGAAATTCCTGAATGGGTTTTCCATTTGGGGAAAGATGTTTGGCAACAATATCTTCACCATCAGTACTAATTACTACATGCCCTCGAGGATCAGAAGCGCAGTCCAAACCTTGGCCATATTTTTCTATAAGTTCTTGTACCAATTTCCAATTATTATCATAAATGTGGGCACAGTTTGAAAGTATCGTAAGATTGCCTATTTGCCAGCCTAATTTCCCCGCAATGTATTTTTGCAGTGTACGAAGCCCAAAGGCATTTAGGAGCCAACCACCAAAAATGTCATGCGAACGGAAGTACGCAGTCAAATCAAGTTTCCCATCAACATTGGTGGCCTGCACAAATGTCATACAAGGTGCCGTCTTTGCCTTGTGATCAGTAATGTTAAAAATCGTAGCACAGGCAGCACGGTCAGTAGGATAACGCGTCAGATAATCAACAATAACATCATCTATCTGATTAGTGATTTGGCCATCTACACCCATGTGGGGAAAATTCCACAGGCGTTCTCCATAAGTATAATCTGCTGTTCCTTTTTCTCCAGTCATAAACTTAGGAAGATAGTCTATAATATCTTCTTTGGTAATCTGAAAGTAGGGAAACATCATAAAATTATCTGGATCTTCATCAGTTATAACAGATGCAATATTAAACAATTCCCTACAATTATTTCCATAAAACGATTCACGAACTGTGCCAAACTTCATAATGAGCTTAAGAAGCTCAAGCCATGCCATACCAATAAACTTACGACGAACTTTAAATATAGATTGATCAGTTGGCATCACTCCATCAAACTCAATCTTTGGTTCAGGAAAGACTTGAGATTCTCCCCAAAGCCCGCTTTGTGAGGATTGATACGACCGCAAAGCTGTCACCACATCAGCAGTATTGTAATTACCTATCATATTACATATCTTCACATTCTTACGGAAAGCCTCAATAGCCTCCAACGGTATTTCCTTGTGGATTTGTGCGTACTCAGTTTCTAACACATTATTTTCTGAATCAACACCTTTTTCTAGGAAATTTATTAAAGCCTGTCCACTACCATTTCTTTCCTCGCCACAGACAATAAGGTAGCGAATATTTGGATTAGCTAACACATTTCGTAAAATAAAATTAATCCCCTCTTTAGAATAAAGCTGTCCTGCAAGCGAAAAAAGAGACTTATCAATTGGTTCTACTATTTTAGTCACTTGAGTCCACAAAGTTACGATTCCAATCTCAGACTTTTCATCACCGATAATTAGCTTATCCTTGAAGTATATTGGCCAATCCATAAATAAAAATTACCCAATTTGACAGGAGTGTATCAAAATACAGCTCAAATGAAAATTTCAACCTATGCAAAATCAATTACTGTTATAATCAAGAACTTTTAGAAATCTTCTGATCTTTCCTGAAGGCTCGCCTAAGTGGATTCGTAAAAAGTTACCAGGACACTTCAAGTCATTATTTGTTTTCACTAAGACATTGGCCTCCGCAAGTTTCTTTGCAAAATCTATAATTGCCATATTACGAGCATGTAGAACACCAAAATTAGTATTCGAGTCTAGCCAATAAAATTCTGTATGCTTACTTGCCCAATTTTTCATTAGCTCATTATTTGTCCCAATAAGTTGGATAGTTTTTCGAGCAAAATCACTATTGTTAACTACATGCATCATTTTTTTTAAGGAGTGCGCAGCAGGGGCATGAGCATAGGGATGGAACTCTACAGTCGCACACGGCATAAACATATAGCCAATTCTTTCGTTAACTAAGTTATGTGACTTCGAGAAAGACCCTATTACAATGACTTGTTTATCTTTAGCCCATTTTCTAAAAAAACTAGTAGTAAATGGCTTTTTGGTTAACAATGTCTGATCAAATACAGAGATCTGTTCAGGTGATAAAGCAGCAAGAATCTCTTTTACTTCATCTTCACTATAGTTTTGTCCTAAGGGATTATTAGGAAGAGAAATATAGATAAGTTTTGGTTGTTCCTGTTTAATTAGTTTGCAAAAAGCTTGGACGTCATTTTGTTTATTGTCTTTTGTCAGAGAAATTAAGAGTTTACATTTGTGCAGCTCAGCAAAAGTAAAGATATCAAAATATTCAAAAGGCATAATAGCCAAGCTACTATTGGAAAAATGAGAAAATACGGCATGCAAGGCACCAGTGGCACCACAGGTGATCACGATTTGTTGTTCAGGAACATCGAGGTATGTAGCCAACGTATCTCGTCCTGCACTCATTAAATCAGTGTACTTGGTATATGTATTTTCAGTGCGCAAATCGATAGTCATAAAACGAGGTAGTGAACGAATCTAGATTTTCTCACTATCACTGTCAAGCTAACCAATTGGAAAATTCACCGAAAATGCCAGCTTCTTGGAAGCAAGCTTGGGCACAATTAAATGCATATGGAGATGACGTACCGTAGCCCCTGTATAAACAGAGTCACCAAAACGAAACGTAAGTCCTCCCCCTTTGATCTTATTTTTTTTGATCACCCAATTGGCTAATACGCGAACAGCGTTGAAATCTGCATCAGTTAAATCAGAGAAATTTTCTTTATGCTCTCTAGAAATAAAAATAAAATGGTATTTTGTATTTTCGTAAGGCCAAGAGTTTTCTGTCACACACCAATCTTTATAACGACGCAATATCGGTTTTTTATGATATTTAAAGTTATCAGGACAGAAGGGACACTTATCGGTCTTGATGATAGTTGCAAGAGTTCTCTTGTATTCTTCTGATTTAGCGTAACGAGCATCTATACCGGCTTTGTTTTTCATGATAAGAGTCATTACTAAAGTGGCACTTTGACCAATTCTATTCCTTGAGATTTCATTACACGTTCCCCGTCGAAGTTTGACCATCCTCCACTATAAAAACACTTCTTAATCCCCGATGCCGCAATTATTTTGGCACATACCGGACAGGGAAAGACTGTCACATAAATTGATGTTCCTTCCAAGGGGACCCCTTTACGAGCAGCCTGAGCAATTATATATGCTTCTGAATGGATTGCAGAACACATTTCTGGTTTTTCTCCTGGTTTTATTTGATCGCGTACACAACCAATACGATAGCACTCGTCTTTATGAGGAAGCATTTGATTACAGCTAGAAAAAACCACTTCACCATCTCTGACAAGCACAGAACCAACTTGACGCCAAAAACAACCGCTTTTTGCTGTTTCGGCAGATGCCATTTTCATAAACTGCATATCCTCATCAGTATAGGATTTTGTTGCATCTACTTGAGAATCATCAGCGGAGAAGACATTCTTTGTCTCATGATAAAAGAACCCTGTCTCATCAATCACATGCGGATGCTCGGCCAGATACTTTGTCTTAAACGCATCTGTAATATCATCATTAATTAGGACAATAGTATCAGCTGCCTGAACATCAGCAATATTTTCTTTGGAAACAATCGATATTGAACGTTCCAAACTAGCAAGTAATGATTTCATCTGTTCTGCAGGCATTTTCCTCAGGTCCGTCTCCAGTACATAAAGCTCATTAGCTAAATCATCATCTAGTATAGCAATGCTGGCTTTAGGATATTTGCTAATAATAGTTAGATATCCCTTATGTAAGATACTAAACGTTCCCAATATAACCATATGATAGTTTATATAAGTTATTTATCCCCTACCATTTCCTTCAATTCTGCCAAGTGTGTCTTGATGGCTTTTTCAATAATCTTAGTAGTCGAAGTGTTCTCTGCCTGTCTTGGTAATTCCACCAACTCTCGCACAAACTGCTTAATCTCTTTTCTTTGTTCTTCTGGATAGCTTTCAATAATACAAACAAACACATCGGGCTGAATTGCCTTAATAAGTTCGTACTGCCACTTCCCTTGATCATCAATATCATCAATCAAAGTAGCGTAATCAACACAATCCTGATAAGACAGCATTTCCAAGCGTTCTTCTTGAGGGATAATTGGTCGAAGAAGGTTTTTGTAAATTTTAATTCCTCGATCTGAGTCAGCACCAACAACTAAAATATCTCCACAACTTTTTGCTCTATTCAAGTACCGTAAATGTCCGATATGCAACATATCCCAAGATCCAATAGTACAAACAATTTTCTTTTTCTGAATTTTATGAACTTCTATTAACTCTCTAAGCTGATCAAGATTTAATATTATTTTTCGTGACTCCATATATGTTTAAAAAATTTAGATGAGAATAGCATTCCATATCAAGAAAATCCACTATGCTACATACCTCTTTCCCCATACTGCTCCAGAATCTTCTTGGCAGCCACCTTTTTCAAATTATTCATGACACCCGGTAAGGCACGATCTTGCTCTTTTACGCTTGACTGTACCGTAGCCAGTACCTGATCAAGTGCACTATCATCACCTGATTGTAGAGCATGAATAATTTTCTCTTGTTCCACTTTATCAAGTAACTGGTATTCACTCATCACCGCTTTCACAATGCGATCATATTCTTGTTGAATTTGCTGGCCATATTGTTGCCACTGACTAGGCTGCACACCATATTCACGCGCCTTCTCCAAGACACCAGCAGGTATTTCACCTTCTTCCGGTTTTTTCCCTGGGCCTTCTTCACCCTTTTCTATATTGATCGGACTTTCCAATTCAGGCATAAAAATTACTTTTGAGTCAGAGCCATTGTAACCAAATTTGCCACTTTGCCTAGATCATCATCTATCTGCTCATTCTTTACCGCACTTCTATGGGTCACGATAGTAGCCATTTCTCCATCAGGGTGGATTTCTGTGTCTATACCTTTGGCAATAATTAAATACTCCTGAGGATTTGTCATGTCTTTTATAAATACCGTTTGTTTTTTCAGAATCAATCTCTCTGCTCCTGGGGTGGGATCAAGATGATAGATGCCCGGGCTAAAATTACGAGCAATATTCATATTTTCTTCACCAACATTACGTAAAATCAAAGTTGTAAATGGTAGAGGTTTCATCATGTCTGGCAAATTCTGCACAAGATCCAAACTCCCTGACCAAAAATCTGCTTGGAAATCATGATGCTGGGCCTGACTAAAAATGCTTACTGACGCTGTAAAGCGTGGATTTATTTCAATAATAGTAACCTTATCATTCTGATCAACGATAAAATCGACACCAAACCAACCAAAGAAACCATCTTCTGCCATTTTTTTGCCAATCTTTTCAATAATATTTTTAATTTCTTGCAAAAGAATTGCCGAGAACGATCTACCACCAGACATATCTACCCCTGAAGTACCTCCTTCATAGCGAGTAAATCTCTTATCTCCTGTAATTTGGAACATTGGATATCCTGAATAAATTCCAGCAGTGTTTACCAATGCATTCACAGTGTATGTACTGCCAATGAGATATGGACTGATTTTGAGCAGTGGATTGATGCCTAAGGCACTTCCTAATTCATTCCACTCTTCCTGAGAATGAACAAAATGTGTGGAACTTCCTGCCATACCACGAGGTTTTTGAATAACCAAGCTTTTTGTATGGAAACGCTCAACAACATTGTCATAGGTAAAGTCCTGCCACATTCCTGACACGGCATCTTTCACGGGTATATTGAGTTTTCGTAGCTCATCCATCCCTTTATTTTTGTCCTCCCAAAAACGATTAAGCTTAAAAGAAGGCATGAGCACTTTTGCATGAAGCAGAGCAGCCAATTTCTCAAATCTAGGCGTAATTTTGAAGGTCAATAAATGACACTCACTTTCAGGAACATCCGTGATTAACTTTTGTACTTTTTCTAATTCTAAAAGTTGATGAGCTTGATAATAAGGCTCTTCGCTATTTTCTTCTGCACACCAAATTAACGCTCCTGCATTCCGCATAAATATAATCGCTGGATGACGATGGCTGGTGACAATCATCATTGGTTCCGGACTTAACTCAGGTAACCCAATTCCATAACGAATTTCAGGAATAATATAAAAGATCATAGCTTAAAATCCTTAGCAAAATCAGATATTGATGAATATACCTTATATTCAGGGATCGCTTGTTTCAGGCATTCTCTACCAGTAAAGATCACTACGGCTTTATCAATTTTACATTTTACATTTTGAATTTTACACTCTTCATAGGCCCGTAGCGCAGTATTTCCTTCAAAAGAAGTATTTTCTTGGCCTTTCAAAATCGGCCTCATGGTAATGATTTTGCCATCCATTTCGCTGACAGCTTTTTCTAATTCTTGCCTTCGTTCAGTAGTTAATGTTCCCCCTTTATAATCTTGTAGTAAAATCGGGAACAGTTTTGGCAATGTCTTTAGTAAACCCTTTTCTTGTAAATTTTTGAAAGCTTTGGTCATTCCCAAAATATTACCACCGCTAGTAGTCACAGAAAAAACACCATAGTCATCAGACAAATCAGGGATTTGTTCGAACAATTCAAAACCCAAGGACATAAGTCCGACAATGGCATCATCACTCTGCGACGGTCGGAGGTCGATGTAACCATGCTTATTCACCAACCAGTTTGCAAAAGTTCGTGGTGATTCGGAAACAATAATCTTCCCTTTTGTTTTTAAACTTAATAAGGTTGTTAATTTGTTCTTATCGGCACTTGGAGAAACAAAAGCATAGCTATGAGCACTGTATGTGAGACGCAAAAAAGCATACGCAGCATTTCCTGATGAAGATATCGTAAGTTTTTTCTCTCCAGAAGCAAATAACTGAGACAACTGATACGCCAGGCTACGCCCCTTATGTGATCCTAATGGATGTTCATCTTCATGCTTGATAAAAAGATCTGCGTTCCTTTTCTCCAAACGGGTGAATTCTTTTCGACCATCACTGATCCAAAATTGCTCAGGAATTTGAGGGAAAAAATCGGCATAACGCCAGATATCAAAGCGATCTTTAATGACTTTCAAAGTACCTGTTTGCATTTTCTAAAAAAATGAGTAAAGTGGTGGCAGTTTTTGCTACTTTTTCTTTCATGTTTAACTTTGAATTTATCGGTTCACAAGTCGTAGGTGACGATTTCGACGAAGATGATGACTTCGATGATGAGGATACCGCATCAGGCAAAGCAAATAAAGATGACTTTGATGGAGACGACGACGCAACGATCATTTGTTCAGCTTGCGGTGAAGTAATCGATGCGACTGAAGAAGAAATCTTCGAGGGTGCACAACTCATGTGTGATATGTGCGGTTCTGAGATGGAAGTGATCCGAGCGGACACACGCCCTCCACGTGTAAAAATTATTGAAGAAGAAAAATAACTCAAGTTCTAAATTTTAGATTCTAAGTTTAGCTTCTTTAACTTAGAACTTTGAACTTAGAATTTAGAACTTTCTTTAGGTTTATTCCTTGCAAAAACTTTGTATAAAAGCCTTCTCCCGCTGGTGATATCAAAATAACTGCCGGCTCATTTTTGATTTGTTTTTTTATTTCTTCCATAGCATCAGAAAAAGATTCTACAGAAATAATATTGGCTTTTAATGATTGTAAACGATCTCTTACTGTACCCGGCAATACGATTAAAATCGCACTTTTAGCGGCGTGTAAGAGGTCCTGCCAGGCAGAATCAGGAATATTTTTATCATCTCCACCCATGATCAAGATTATCGGTTGGTCTGGAAAGGCAAGTAACGCGTTTCTTGTTGCATCTGGTGTTGTGGCCGCCAAATCATTAATAACAGTAACTTTTTCATCCCCATAGATTTTTTCCAATCTTTTCTCTACTCCAGGAAAACTATCAAGTCCTGCCTGAAAAGTTTTTTCCATAACACCTAATAATTTACAAACTTCATAGGTAATGAGCACATTCACATGATTATGCGCTCCCGGAAGTGTTGCAGGCAACTTAAATCTTGTTTCTAAAACACTTAAATCCTTCCCTACAGATATCACCCTTTCGTCGTGTTCCAACTTAGAATTTAGAATTTTGAATTTAGAATTTATTACCCCTGGACCAACAATAAGATAATCATCGTCCTGTTGTTTCTCCCCTATTTTCAGCTTTGTTAGCCGATACTCATCAATACTCTCATGTTCATCGAGATGATTCGGATAAATATTCGTAATCACAGCAATGTGCGGACTTTTTTCTAATCGTTGCTTCAAATGTCGATTACTGATTTCCAAAACCAAAATATCATTCGCATTGAATGAATCTGGAAGTGCCAGTTGTTCCAATACTTGCGCACTATGACGATCATTACCTGAGAGAAAAACATTTTTCCCAGCCTCTTTCAAAATATGACCGGCAAGACGCATCACCGTTGTCTTACCATGTGTACCGGTCACACCAACAGTGATTCCAGGAAAAAGCTGCAGGTACAGATCAATCATATTCGACGTTGCTATTTTCTTGGCCTCAACAATCTTTCCTAGTTTCGGATAGTTAAAATCATATTTATACCAAGCTTGCGGTAAAAAAATCAGATCAGCATCCTCGATACCCTCGAGATATGGGTCATCAAAATGGAAAGTGCAGGGCAATGTTTTCATCGCCTGCCATAACCTGCCTCGATTCTCGACACCAGAGTGAAACGTGAGAAAACGCTTTTGATAATCATCTTTTTTACAAAAATCATGCAAAGTCACCTTTGGGGCACCAATCGCATACAGAAAAAGAGCAATTGCTGAACCTTCTACTGCTGCCGCACCAATAATATGAATATTGAGCTTTGGATTTTGGAGACCAGCAATACTTAGTTTCATACAATTTCCACGGGGTAATGATAAAAACCAAGAAACTCGTAGCCAGGTTTCACAATCTCAGAAAACATATTGATTACTACTTTCTTTTGCGAAAAGCTAGCATGGAGAATTTTCTTTTGTGAAGGATCGACAACAATACCGACATGGCCGATAACTTTACCATCTGAATTCGTACTTCGGAAAAAGGCCAAGTCCCCCTTTCTAGGTTCTGTGACCATAGTTCCGGTTTTCATCTGATCCATACTGTGCTTCGGTAATAAGTAATTGAAACAGCGACGATAGATGTTCTGCATTAAACCAGCGCAATCAACTCCGGACATAGTTGTCCCTCCCCATATATACGGCACACCCAACCAACGCTCCAAATAAGCATCAAACTCTTTATTATTACAAGCTTTTTGTTCTGGAGGTTGCCAATCCGGGAAACCATTAATTCTGGTTAATTCATCTTTTCGTACCCAACCGATAGTTTGATCGACAAGCTTCACACAAAAATGTTCCTCCCCTTCCCAAATTAATTGTACTGGATCTTCTTTGACATTTATTTGTGTCGATAAATAACGAATATTGTCTTTTTTGAAAGTACGACTATATACATTCGTTGGAACATGATCCACATAAGCAAAACCCAAGTCAGTAGTGGGTAATTCACTTGCTACGATAATCTGAGCATTTACAGACAACTTACTTGCCTCAATTCTTTTTTCTAATTCAACTTTCTGCTTCGGAAGAAGTACATTCGCAGTCAAAAAGTATGTACCATTTTCCTCATCCACCTTGAATTGGCAAGTAGCAATACCGTACTTCTTTTTCAATTCGACAGCGAAAGCATCCAAAATATGTTGAATTTTATTCATATATAGTATGAGATTGGCTGGTTTATGATACAATAAAATGAATAGCTTATCTTACTAAATCTTACAATGCAATTAACCTCTTTTGGTGCCGCTCAGGAAGTAACCGGATCAGCTCATCTTCTGGAAGTAAATGGTAAAAAGATATTACTTGATTGTGGACTCTTTCAAGGTCGACGCCAAGAAAGCTTTGATAAAAATGAAGCCAATGCCAAAGCTCTGAAGGATGCTGATATGATTGTGCTTTCTCACGCTCATATCGATCATTCGGGCAATATTCCTACTTTGGTTAAATATGGTTATAAAGGACCAATTTATACGACGATGGCCACTGCAGATTTGTGTGGCATTATGCTTTTGGATAGCGCTCATATCCAAGAAAAAGACTGGGAGTACTTACAAGACCATGGCATGCCTATGGTCAGTGAAAGCCCGCTCTATAGTACAGAAAACGCTGAGGAAGCTCAGAAGTTATTTGTAGGAATGAAGTACAACGAAGAAGAAGATATTGCTCAGGGAGTAAAATTAATTCTCCGCGACGCTGGTCACATACTTGGTTCAGCACTAGTGGAACTACACATCACTGAAAACGGTCAAACAAAAGTTTTAGGCTTCACTGGAGATCTGGGACGTAAGAATATGCCAATCATCCAAGATCCCTACCAATGGAAACAGTTGGATTATTTGATTGCAGAGAGTACATATGGTGGACGTTTGCATGATTCATATGTAGATGTGGAAGAGAAGCTTATTGGCATAATCAATGAAGCCATTAAAAATAATGGCAAAATCATCATTCCGGCATTTGCCGTCGAAAGAACCCAAGAAATTGTCTACCATCTCAATCTTCTCCAAAAGAATCTTAAAATCCCCTGCTTACCTATCTATGTAGACAGTCCTCTCGCTATCAATGCCACTGAAATCTTTCGCAGACATCCCGAATGTTTTGATGACGAGACCAATAAAAAATTCCTAGATGAAAAAGAAGACCCCTTTGGTTTTGGCTGTCTCAAATACACCAGAACCACAGAAGAATCCAAAGCCTTGAATGACAAAAAAGGGCCAATGATTATCATTTCAGCTTCAGGCATGTGTGAAAGCGGACGTATTCTCCATCATCTCAAAAACAACATTGAAAACAGCAAAAATATTATTCTAGTAGTGAGTTTTATGGCTAAAGATACTCTCGGTAGAGCCATCGCCGAAAAACATCGTATTGTACGGATCTTTGGCAGACCTTATATTCGTCGCGCCAAAGTTCACAATATCAATGCTTTTTCCGCTCATGCCGATCATCAAGAGCTAGTCGATTATGTTCAACAAATCAAAGGACTTCAACATATTTTCCTCGTCCATGGCGAACCACAGGCAGCTCGAGCTATTCACTACGCCTTAGACGATATCAAAGCAGCATCAAGAATTACCATCTCTCATCCCAAGAAGACGTATAAACTATAGTGCAGCCAAAACCTGTCCTGCATGCGTAAGTGGATTCACTTTTGGAAACGCGCTAGCAACATTGCCCTTTTCATCAATAATATAGGTAGCCCGCAGGATGCCTTCGTATTTCCTGCCGAACATGCTTTTTTGTACCAATACCTTATAAGCACGGCATAAAGCACTATCAGTATCGGCTAATAAATCAAAATTGAGATGATACTTCTCCTTAAACTTTTGATGTGAAGCAATACTGTCACGACTAACTCCTACAATAACAGCACCTTTCTTTTGTATTTCTACTGAAATATCTCGAAAGTTGCATGATTCTTTGGTGCAGCCAGGGGTATTATCCTTAGGATAGAAATACAAAACTACCTTCTTGCCAGCAAAATAAGCTAAAGAAACCTTTGTTCCACTTGTGGAATCCACTATAAAATCCGGAGCCTTGCTGCCAACTGCTAGTAATTCCACCATAAGAAATGATTAATTTATCGTACTATAGCATATGTAAATTGTACATGAGAAAATGGCTAATAGAAAATAAAAAGTTCGGTGATTCTCCAAACAGAAAGAGTAAGATTACACAGCAATTCTATCTCACAGACAAGGATAAGTACTTTGACTTTTCAGAGACCGTCTGCTAAAGTCGTATGAAGCTCAAATTTCGGAAACGGAAAATGAGACATTCAAGATCCTCCATAACAAAACTTCATTGATCTCCGTAAAAAGAGATCAGAGAATTTCCTCCTTGTCGTTCTAATCAGACAAGATCTCCGAGCCCAACCATAAATTGAATTTTATTATCTGTCTTGCGATGATCTCTATTGGAATGATGAGCCGGGAAATTCTCGCAAAACCTTGGTCCATAACAAAACTCCACACCTAGATCCAAAATAGATTTAGGATGTTCACATGAACAATCTGAAGTTCATGGAAAACAAAAAAACCAAGGAGAAGTAAGTTCCGAATCAATATCGGGACAAAAACCAAAACAAACAGAGAAAGCTGAGGGCTTTGCCTTCGATAACAAAACTCCACACAAATAATGTTTGCGGCAATCCCTCTATTTCTCTCACCATGAACCATTCGTTCACTCAGGTTCATCGTAAGGCTCCTTTACAATTTGTCAGCAGAGAGAAGAAAGCACTTTTGCGCTACGCGCGGAGAGGGCCTTCTTCTCTCTACTCCTCGATTACAGCCCAGGGCTAAGGGCTGCCACAAACAATGCTCAAAATCAGGATCGTCCTTGTGACTTTCACTGAGATTGAGAACGGTCAGGGCGAAGACCTAAACATGCCAAAGAGTGGTAGAGAATCGGTTTCAAACTAGAGCCTTACCTTGAAATCATAAACAAAATCATACTTCTAGTCTCAGTAATACATGATACTTTTACTGATAGACAGGAGAGGAGGTTTCACAAAAACCAACATAAAAAGTCATCTCGCGATGGCTTTTTTGTTATTTGGACGATATAATCATGAAAATATCTTTCATGCATTTTGACGTGTCGGTACATAAAATTATTCACAAACTAGCGTATGAACAAAGCTTTGATCTTATACGCATTAGCAAAGCATCAGTTCTACAAAAAGATAAAGAGTTTTATTTACAATGGTTAAAAAATGGTGAACAGGGAGAAATGGCTTACTTAGATCGAGATCCCGAACGTCGCTATAATCCAGCAAAAATTCTTCCAGGGGTAAAAAGTATTATTATTGCTGGACTCAATTATGGCGAAAAACCCACGAAAATTTCAGATAATACTAAAGTGAATATTGCTCGTTATGCCAAGAACAAGCCAGATTACCACAAAGTTTTTGAAAAGAAATTGTCGACATTTTCCGAATCTCTCACACAAAACTTTTCTAAAATAAATGCCAAATTCTATGTTGATTATGGTCCTTTGATGGAAAGACCCTATGCTGCTGCCTCATCAATGGGTTTTATCGGTAAAAACACCACCCTTATCACTCCTCAATTTGGTTCTTGGGTGCTCCTGGGAGAAATCCTTACGACTTTGGAAATTCCTGAAGAAACCCCTCAAAAACACGGTAGTTGTGGCAGCTGTCGAAAATGCTTAGATATCTGCCCCACCAAAGCTTTAAAAAGTGCTTATGATCTCGACAGTCGCTTATGCATTTCGTATTTAACGATTGAAAATAAGGGACCAATTCCAGTTAAGTTGCGAAAACAAATAGGAACATGGCTTTTCGGTTGTGATCTCTGCCAGGAAGTTTGTCCGCACAATGTACGTGCTCAAGCTTATGTCCCCCAAAAATGGCAAGACATAACAATCGAACCAGATCTCAAAAATTCAATGTATTTGAGTTCAATAGCTTTTTTAAAGAAAATTCTTACGATCAAATCCGAACAAGAATTTAAAATATTTTTTAAAAACACTCCTTTTCTTCGTGCTAAAAGAGTAGGTCTTATTCGAAATGCATGCATTGTCGCAGGGAATTTAGGCAATAGAGAATTACTCCCCTATTTAGAAAATCTGACAAATGACGAATCAGAATTGATCAGAGAACATGCGGCATGGGCAATAGATGAGCTTAAGAAACCTTTACATGGAAGAAATAGTCCACCAATTGTCCAGTGACATATCCGAGAAGTGCTACCGAAAAACACAGTAATGCCATCGTAAGTCCACTTTTCCACCAGCTTTTGTATGCCAACCGTCCTTTCAGTGATCCCACGATAAAAAGAGCAATAACAGTGAATGGAACTGATAATAGGATCGCCGTCTCAATAGGGAAAAAGAAATACGGTAGTATGGGAATACTGCCTCCCAAAACATAAGCGACAAACATATACATCGCATTGAGTACAGGGTAATCTGCCAATTTAGAAATACCCAAATAATGCATATTGAGCTCTTCTTGCCAAAACTGATGATCCTTTGCCGCTTTCCTCAGCAAATGATCTCTTTCATGTTTTTTGAGACCCAGCTTCTTATACACCAGAAAAAGAATTTCCTTTGCCTTTTTAGGATTGCTTATTATCATATCTTTCATGTCTTTTGCACGCCTTTTCTGGAGATCACTTTCTGATTGTGAAGAAAGAAAACTTCCTACCCCCATCGACAGGGCAGTAACCACTACGAAAACAAATCCTGAAAGAATGATCACGAAATAATCACGAGTCCCAGCCGCAATTCCTGTGAGTACACCAACTGTAGACACCAATCCATCTTCCAATCCAAAAACAATATCACGGATACTACCAACCAACCTATCAACCATATTTACTTTACGAGAAAGAGACAACATAACTTAAGTTCTAAATTCTAAGTTAAAAACTCAATTGAGAATTTTTGTCTTTGACTCCTACAAAGTAGCCATTTCCATATACACTTGCAAACATCATTAGTGGGAGTAAAGTGCAATATAACCATCAACCCTATGAAAAAACCTCTCATACTCATTGGAATGACAACTTTACTTCTTTCAGGTTGCAACTCAGACAACTATCAAGCAAATATTTTAAACACCGCATCGAACTCGGATAGTAATTACGATATTTCGTTACCATCACCAACTCCAGCAGAGGTCCTTATTGATGATGCAAATTTCTTTGCACATGAAAGACAAAATAATATCGCTAACATGCGAGACATTTTAACAGACAAAAAGTTGACACTGGAAGATATGAATAGACTTTTCGAATACCAACAGGATTTACTAATGACCGATCCTTACGAAAAACAGTGGCAGAATAAAATACAGATATTGCAAGAAAAGCTCATTTGGCTCGAAGTCATTATCCGGGATGACAAGTCTGGACTCGAAGATGCTGTGAACCAAGTTATAGCTACTCTAGATAAACTGGCTATTTAACGCTGCTATTTCCATTGCCATCGCCATTCGCTATCTTACGTAATGATTCTTGCCTTAACGATGCAAGATCCTCGGGGTTCATGGTCACTTCAACACGATTTCTTCCTTTTTTCTTTGCGCGATACAGTAGACCGTCAGCCTCAGCAAATAACAACTTTGCCGCCGTCATATCAGGTATCAGATTTGGATCTTTCGGAAAACCAGTCATACATTTTTTGAACCAATATGACCATTCAGGAAATTCGCGCATTTGGTGTAGACGGCTAACATCTACATGAGAACAACCGATACTGATGGTAATTTTACCAAAAGGAACATCTATCTTTTCAACTGCCAATCGCAATTCTTCAGCTTTTTTCTGGGCATTCGCTAAATTGCAATTGACGAGGCAGGCAACAAGTTCCTCACCACCAAATCTGCATAAATGATCAGTAGGACGTGGAATAACTTTCCCCATGACTGCTGCAACTTCCTTTAGCACTATATCTCCAGCTTCATGGCCATATGTATCATTGATACGTTTAAAATGATCTATATCACAGAATAAAAGGGCAACTTCCCCTTCATACCTTTGTAATCGGGCAAGCTCAGAAAGTAACTTTGCATTAAAAATACGTCGACTGGGAAGTCCTGTTAATTCATCCTTCATAGCTTGAGAAAGCTGTTTTTCTAAAGAAGAAACAGAATTTGTGATCCTGATCAACCTATCTCTCAAGATTCTATTTTCCTCTCTTACAAGCGCCGATCTAAACAATTCTGATGCCATCATGCGAACAGCATCCTTGATACGATTTTTCGCAACTAATTCAATCAAAACTCTAGTAAAAGAAACTATTCTTTTCTCTTCTGCATGCTGATTAACTGCATCAACAGTCACAGTATCGTACCCTGAAAGTATTTCGGGGTCGCTATGAAAATCTCTGAGAGCTCCTTCTACAAGGGCCTCAATTGCTTTATCGGACATAAAAATTCAATATTTACTGATTGTTCGGCTTTTTTTCCATGCCTCCAGAGAGAAAGTGATCTTTTTCGGTCAGCTCCTGCACAAAACCAGACAATAAGATTCCGTCTAGTGCAAGCCTTATTTCCAACTGTTCAGCATCTCGCAATATCGGCTTTCTTTGCTCCACATTTTGTTGAGAAGATGCCATACGGAAGGTGTAAAGCCATAATTGAACGAAGCTATTATGAAAGACAACTTAGGAATTGTCAAACAAGGCTTCTGTTAGCACTTTGTGTATTGACATTATGCGTTATTTGTTTCATAATATTATTGTAATATAAAAATAAATGCTGATAACAATTAATAACAGCTTAGAAGAAGTCTCGGAGACAAGACGTTGTCCACGCTGTGGTAGCACTATGTCGGCAAGAGAAAATACCACTACTTTCTGGGAAAAACAGAAGGAACGTTATTCGTATTATTGCAGCAATAGTAATTGTCTGCACAAAATTCCTCTTACAAGAAAAGAAGTTGACCTGCTCAAGATAGAGCAGACCCTACTTAAATGGGAATTGGACATTGAAACGATTGAACAGGATATACTGGATAAATATGAATTGCGTGAACTGATGGAGTGCTTAAAGAAAACCCTTGCATATATTCGCGAGGGAGATTCAAAACTCAGTCCAAAAGATTATTTCTTGCATCAATTACGAAATCGTAATAAATCATCAATACAAATTAGTTTTGCCAGCAGCGTTGTTCCACTAGCTGCTTTGGCGATCACCTTGGTGGTTCTTTCCCTTCTAGGCCCCAAAATTGGAGAGCTCCTCAAAGCAACAATTCTTTCTGTTTTCAAATAATCCACGTTCAAACTTCAGGAAGTTGTGAGTTATAGCGTGACATTTTCTGTGTCTTCTATATTCACTGCAATACCTTCCGGAGCTACACCGATGAGGCCCTCTGCTGGAATTGCCTTATATACGGAAATAATATCGTTTTTCTCGACCCTTCCATCGGCATAGGTAATAATTTGATGCCATGAGACTGTACGACCATTATGAGCATTCTTGGTAATCTTCGTTTCACCCGGAGGAAGATCAGTAGTAGAAATTAGTACCGGCGCACCTGCACTACGCCAACCCGATTTATACGGACCATCGAGTTCTACTTTTCTGCCATCACTGGTTCCATACATTCTCACAAAAGCTTCAGTATTCGTCACCTCAGTCTGGATCAGAATATAATTGCCGGTATCGTTTTTGAATACCAAGTCTTGTGAACCTGGATATATCGTTGCGTCGATTCCCGCTCGAGCATCATTGTCACCCACATAATATGAAACAAGATAACTATGAGCTCGACGTTCTATGACTTTTAACCCTGACTCCACAACCGCGCGATATGTGGTCGTCGACACCTGACATAGGCCTCCTCCAGCCTCTGGTTCTGTCTTCTTGCCCCCTTCTTTGATCACCAATTCTTCTTTCCAACCCGCTTTTACTGTCACAGGACCAAGCAAACTATTGAATGATAAAGTGTCATCCGGCCCCAAGAGCACATTATTCAACAATCCAAGACCTCTCGTGATATTAAAAATACGCGCCTTACTTGAGCCTGCAAAACGTGAATATCCAACTCCCAAAAGATCGGTAAGTCCCAGATCTCGCCCATCAGAAGAAATAAAATGAGCGGGATTATGCTCAACGAGCAAAGCAATCTCCACTGGATCTTCCTTGGCAATGGTTCCATCAGGTAAAACTCCATCGTCGAAATATAACTCAATCGCAGTCTTACTCTCCCGCTGATCAACATGGTATCCATCCTGCAGCTGTCCGGAAACCATTGCATATTTACTGCCTGTCTCCGGCCAAGAAACCGTCACATTCTCTTGATCTTGTTCGATGATCGGCAAAGCCTCTTTCATGATTTCTTGCCAGTATTTCTCATCAAGCTGTATCTGCAATCGACCAACATCAGGAACAAAAGCAAGTCGACTCCAGTCCTCACTAGGACTTACTTCCGTTTGGAACTTTTTACTGCCATGACTGTATGTCAGCTTCACACTTTTATTGAGCCAGTATTGACTCTTATTTATGACATCGTAAGCCTCCTCATCGGAAATATCTGGTTGTCCATGAAATGTATTCACCAGTACAGGCAAAATGTATCCATGATCTAACATATGATGCACTGTTTGCTGCAATTGAGAAAAATCCGTGGTCAGATGTGACTCGGCAGCTACTACTTCGAAGTATTGCTTTGTTTTTGCCTTCACCAAACGCACCTTAGCATCTTTTGGAGGTGTGGAAATCTCAGGGATAGTACGCTCTAGTGCATGTTCAAACATTGCAGCATCAATCACCAGACCATTGGGCAACTGCCTGGGGATAATGAGAGCAGCCCACACGTCATGAGGTCTACGTCCACGCAAATCACTCAAAGCACGTTCAAAATCAAAGCTGATTCCCAACTCACTCAAAGACAAGTCATATGACTTCCCATCAACAATAAAAGAAATCCCCCTACCTACCAAGGAACTATACGAATCATGTAATACCTTTTCTGCCTCAACATACGTAAGGCCTCCAACAGGAATGGTACCAACATACGTATTTGGTAAAGTTCGATTTTGATAAAAATTTTCGAATCCCAAATAAACACTTACCAAAAATATCGCTATTAAAGATATGTAAACACCAAAACCGATAAGCACAGGTCTAAGCCATACAAAGAAAGTAGATTTCTTTTTTGGTTCGTCTAAAACCTTTGCAAGAAGTGATTTCCCTTCCTGAGGTGAAACATGTTCAACTACCTTTTTGTGTGACTTGTTTTTCTTCTTAAATTTCTTCGTTTTCTTCTTTGCCATAACATAGACAAAATTTACTATTGATTATCCACTATAATTTGTACTGTTTTGAGAGCCTTTTTCGACAACTTCTTCGCCCCTCTCACAAAACGATATACTTCCTTCCTCTGAGCCAGATTTTTTACAGTTTTGAGTAAATCCTGCATCACATCAACTAATTCGTTTTTCATCACCAAAATTTGCCCGCTAAAACCATTCTCTTCTTTTGCTTTCGCTAATTCAGCTCGTAACAGTCTCCCCTTTCTCTTGGCGAAAAGGATACCAACAGTCAAACCAACCACTAAACCAATAACAATCGGTGTCGCCCAGGAAATCTTCTTTTCTTCAGCCATAACGTGTAAAAAACTACCCTCATAATACTACTTTACCGGACGAAGGGAAATATTTGCTTCCTTGAGTTCTTTTTCGGTTACCGGACTGGGAGCACCCAACATAAGATCTTGAGCTGTTTGATTTTTGGGAAAAGCAATGACTTCACGAATATTAGGCTCATGGGCAAAAAGCATCACCAGACGATCCAGTCCCCAAGCAATACCACCATGAGGAGGTGCGCCATAAGAGAAAGCTTCCAAAATGTGTCCAAACCTACGCTCAGCATCTTCTCCGCTAATATTCATCAAGGTAAATACTTTCTCTTGTAAATCACGCTCATGAATTCTTACCGACCCACCACCGATTTCATTGCCGTTGAGAACAATATCATGTGTAACAGCACGAGCTTTTTCAGGATCTTTGTCTAATAAATGTATATCCTCATCCATAGGTCGAGTGAAAGGATGATGCATGGCCTGGAGATTTCCTGTTTCCTTGTCACGTTCGAACATAGGAAATTCAGTGATCCACAGATATGCCAAGATGTTTTCATCGCGCATGTTTAACATGTCGGCGATTGCCAAACGCACTTGTCCCAAACTCTCACAAGCAGTAACAAAATCCCCTGCACTAAAGAAAACAATGTCGCTTTTATTTACACCAAGAAATTTAAGCAATTCTTTTTGGCCATTCTCATCCAGGAATTTCAAAAAAGTCGACTTCACTTCGCCATTTTGATCCAAAGCTAAATATGCTAAACCCTTCGCACCTTTGCTCTTCGCAACTTCAGTGAGATCATCGATTTGTTTACGACTCATATCAGCCTTTCCGGACACTTTCAAAGCTTTTACCACTCCACCATTTTTCACTGCATCACTGAACACTTTAAAGCCACTCTCTTTCATAAGAGCTGAAACATCAACAAAAGACAAATCGAAACGAATATCTGGTTTGTCACTGCCGTAGTTATCCATAGCTTCTTTCCATGTCATTCGTACAAACGGCTCATGAGCAATGCGTTTTTCCGGGAGAAACTTTTTGGATAATTCAACCAATAATCCTTCGTTAATTTTCAAAATATCTTCTTGTGTCACGAATGAAAGTTCCTCATCCAATTGGGTAAACTCAGGCTGTCTGTCTCCTCTTTGATCTTCATCACGGAAACATCGGGCAATCTGGAAATAGCGCTCCAAACCACCAACCATACATAATTGTTTGAGCTGTTGTGGACTCTGAGGCAAAACGTAAAAATTACCGGGGTGCAGGCGACTGGGAACCAAATATTCTCGAGATCCCTCAGGCGTTCCTTTGATCAATATTGGCGTTTCAATCTCAAGAAAACCATTGTCAGAAAAATAATCACGAATATGCTTGATCACTTGATGTCGCAACTTGAGATTGTTCTGAAGACGTTCTCTGCGTAAATCCAGATAGCGATATTTTAGACGTAATTCCTCATTCACATCTTTTTCTTGATCAATTTCAAATGGTGGTGTCTTGGCAGGATTAAGAATCTTCATGTCAGTGACATGAACTTCAACTTCACCGGTAGAAATATTTTTATTGATCATACCTTCAGGTCTTGCAGCTACTTTCCCGGTAATAGAAATGACAAATTCTGAACGAATTCCTTCGGCCAATGCATGAGCATCACCACTAATTTCAGGGTCAAAAACAATTTGAGTCAGTCCATCACGATCACGCAAATCGATAAAAATTAATGTTCCATGATCACGGCGACGATGCACCCAACCAGCTAAAGTAATTTTTTCGCCCACCAATTTTTTCGAAAGCTCCGATGAAAAATGACTACGAAACATAAAAGTTTTAAATGCACGCACAATATAGGGTGAGGATATTTGTTTGTCTAGAAAGACAGTGAACTATTCGCTGTGCTCAAGTTCACCACACAAACCACTTAATATCTTCACATAGCAAAATAGCATTCTCAGGCGTGCCATGAACCTGAGCGCAGCGAGGAAAATGCAGTCTACTACTCACTTCGTTCGAGTACACTGCAAAAACCACTCTATTATTTACGAATATACTGTGAACAGCATGGTTGCGCCAAATACCCGAGCGCAGCGAGTGGTTTTTGGGACGCGCGATGGGATTTGAACCCACGACCCTTAGGACCACAACCTAATGCTCTAACCCCTGAGCTACGCGCGTCATAGAAGCTTTGGCAAATTAATATGTTTATTATCTTTTGTAAAGAAAATTTCTAGACAAGAGAGCTACGCTTCCGTACTATTAAACTTGTCTTAAAACGTTATCCATGATCAAGTTTTCTTCACGTTTCATGGCACTCATACAAATTTTCGCCTTGATCCTTGCACCGTTTCAAGCTCTTGCTGCAGCCAACTTTCCCGACGTTCCTGTATCGCATCTTCACTATCAAGCCGTTCAATATTTACGAGACCGTAATATTATCAATGGCTATCCTGACGGTTTGTTTCGACCGGAAAATGTCGTTACGAGAGCTGAAATCTTAAAAATTGCTGCGAATGGTGCAAGTATTGCAACGGTCAGCTTCGCATCACAACCGGCAGCATTTCCCGATGTAGCAAACAATCATCCACTCAAACAATATATTAATTGGGCCCAGGCTACCGGAGCAGTAAAAGGTTATTTCGATGGAACCTTTCGGCCTGAGGCTACCGTGACACGCGGAGAGGCGGCTAAAATTTTGCTCAAGATTAATAATATCCAGCCCGATCCTCCGACAAATTATTATTTCCTTGACGCCCCTCAGACCATAGATCTCGCACCCTATATATATTTCGCTGTATTAAAGAATCTCATCGTCGCACAAGGCAATATTTATGGCACGGGCGTTGGCATGAAACGTGGTGATGTTGCCGAAATGATGTATCGCGTGCTCATTATCAAACAAAACAATTACGCACCGTTTGGAGGACAACCATCTTCGATACCGACCCCAACAGTTGCAGCGAAGACACTCAATATCAGTATTCAAAACTTCGCTTACAATCCCCCTTCAATCTCTATCAATAAAGGAGACACTTTGGTTTGGAAAAACATGGATGCCGCTCCTCATGCGGTCACAATTCAGAATATGACCAGTGGTCAGGCAGGCTTCTTTGATTCCGGAACTTTAGCTCAGGGGCAAGAGTATAGATTCACTTTCAACCAAACTGGCACATTCACCTACAAATGCACTTTCCATCCGACCATGGTAGCCACAGTGACAGTACAATAAATTGAGTATGATCGAAGCACGAACACTCCAGGGTTTCTCTGATTTCTTACCGGAAGACATGTATTTACGTCAGTATCTGATGGATACCTGGCGACATACTTTTGAATCATTCGGTTATGGTGCTCTCGATACGCCAGCATTGGAGTATGAAGATATATTGATGGGGAAATACGGTGAAGAAGAAAAACTTATTTATCGTTTCACTGATAATGGAGATCGAAAAGTAGCCTTACGATACGATCAAACAGTTCCACTCGCACGAGCGGTCGTACAACATCAAAATGATATTAAATTCCCTTTTAAGCGTTATCAAATAGGGAAAGTATGGCGCGCAGATAGCCCTCGCAAAGGACGTAAACGTGAGTTTTATCAATGTGATGCTGATATCATTGGTTCTGTCAGTCCTTTGGCTGATGCGGAAATACTGTGTGTTATCGATCAAGGTATGAAAACCCTTGGACTGGATGATTATGTGATCAATCTCAATCATCGCGGTATTCTGGAAGCAATGATGAACAGTTGGGATATCCCAGAACAATTTCATATAGAAGTTTTTCGTGCTATCGATAAATTCGATAAAATCGGTGCAGATGGTGTAGCCAAAGAATTAATGACTCGCAAGGTTCCCCCAGATGCTCACAAAAAAATCTTAGAGCTCCTGGACTGGAAGGAAACTGACATTGATAAAGTGTTTAATTTTTTAGAAAAAAAATTCGGCAATTCTCCTGCCGCTCAAAATGGTATTACTAATTTACGCAGAATCACTGAATTAGCCTTAGCTAGCAAAGTGGATCCGGAAAATATTTTCATCAATCTCAATTTGGTGCGAGGGCTCGACTATTACACGGGTGGAGTTTTCGAGGTAACCGTACCCGTATTCGGTCGTACTGCCCTTGCTGCTGGTGGCCGCTATGACAAGCTCACCCAAGCTTTCTCCAATCACAATTTACCAGGAGTCGGTGTTGGCATTGGTTTCGAAACTCTCTATGAATTACTGAAGGAACATCCGATTACTTTCCCCAAGACTGCACCGGAAATCTTACTGGTTGCTTTCAGTAATGAACTGCTTGCGGATGTCAGCAACATTGCTGCAGAGTTAAGAGCTATCGGTAAACGAGTGATGGTCTATCCTGGTGGTGCGGAGAAGATGTCGAAACAACTCAAGTATGCTAATGATCTCAAGATTCCTTATGTATTGATCTTTGGTCCCGATGAAGCTAAAGCAAAAAAGATTCAGCTCAAAAATATGGAAACCGGCGAATCCCAGACGATTAAGTTGGATGAGTTGGTGAATAAAATGAGCGTTATTTAGGTCAAAGTTTTTGTCAAGAAGTTTGTTTTCATAATTACTATGATTTAATGACAAAAAGTTATGCTGTCGCATGAGGGTGGTCGCCTTAGGCGACCCCAGGCCCCAACGGGGACCCTTCGGGGGCGGGAGGGTGGTGATAATGAGAAAACTTTCAAAAAATTCGTGTCCTTCGTCGAAGTTTGGCCCAGAATCATTATTTTTCAGACGATCATTACTTTCGTTATAGGTTACATTTGGACCTTCATCTTCGGACTGAACCTTTCCAGTTTTTTCAGTCTGGGTTTCGTTTTGTTTGTATTAATTTTCATCAGTATCAAACAAAATTGGTGGCTTCTCATCTTCGGTCTAGCTTTTGTATGCCCTTGGCTCTATTTGGTTTACTTCCCCATTCATTGGTACATTATCTCCCCCCAAGTCTTAACGTTAACTTATTTAATAATAGGCATCAGTATTTTTCTCTATGGTCATTTGATTGAACCCCACTGGATTCGAGTAAAACAACTCTCAGTTCCCAGCACAAAATTTCCAGATACGCTTGTCTTTATAAGTGATACTCAATCAGATTCTTTTGGCTATCGAGAAAAGAAAACCATCGACATAATTAAGAATATTAAACCCAAAATCATTTTTCATAGTGGCGATATTTATAATGGCACAGCCACTTCGAATTCCAAGGCCAGCAAGGCCGCTTATCGTTTGCTCAAGGAAATATCTGCTATCGCACCTGTTTACATTGTCCCTGGTGATCATCCTATGAGTATAGATGAAGTTAAAGCATTATTGAAACCACTGACTAATGTAACCTTCCTCAACAATCAAAAAGCGAAGCATATTTTGAATAAAACTTCTTATGAAATCATCGGACTCAACCGTTATGCGCCAGAAACTTCTTTGTTAGCAAGCAAAACTGATTGTGATTATCGTATTGTACTTTCACATACACCTTCCCCTTGGATACAAGCTAAGCACTATCCATTTGATCTCATGTTCTGCGGACATACCCACGGAGGCCAACTCTGTCTACCTTTCTTTGGAGCATTCACATCCGGCACCATGCTGCCGCGCAAATTTGCTTATGGTTTATTCCAAAGTCAAACAGCCACTATGTATGTCACAAGTGGTATCGGCCTAGAGGGCTTGATAGCACCAAAAATACGTTTGTTCTGCCGACCGGAAATTATCATTATAAAGGGTCAAAAATGAAACCATTTTCGAGATTACATTTGCCTTTTCGGAAAAACATTCTCTATACTATGGACGAAACTCGCTAATTTTGTATGGCAAAAAACCTTGTTATTGTTGAGTCTCCTGCGAAGGCACAGACTATAAGTAAATTTCTGGGAAAGGATTATACGGTGAAGGCATCATTCGGTCATTTGCGTGACCTGCCAAAATCCAAATTGGGTGTTGATCCGGAGCATGACTTCGAACCAACGTACATCGTTTCCAAAGAACCAAGAGCTAAAAAAGCTATTGCTGAGCTCAAGGCTGGTTTGAAAAGTGCCGATAATGTCTGGATCGCTACTGACGAAGATCGCGAAGGAGAAGCCATCGGTTGGCATTTGACCCAGATACTCCCCATCAAGAAAGGCCAAAAAACCCACCGTATTGTTTTTCATGAAATTACCAAAGAAGCATTGCTCAATGCTCTCAAAAATCCGCGTGAGATAGATACTCATCTCGTCGACGCTCAACAGGCACGTCGCATCTTGGATCGCATCGTAGGCTATGAACTTTCCCCCCTGCTCTGGCAAAAAATCCGTTATGGTCTATCTGCCGGTCGTGTTCAATCTGTAGCAGTACGACTGATCGTGGAACGTGAACGAGAAATACGTGCCTTTGTTCCCGAGGAAAGCTGGTCCATAACCGGGAATTTTCTTACTACTAAAAAAAACAAGTTCTCTGCGTTATTAAGCCAGAAAAATGGCGAGAAAATCGGTCTCAAA
>MEWR01000008.1:16754-17916 GCA_001773455.1 Candidatus Abawacabacteria bacterium RBG_16_42_10 | reverse complement strand
GTGAAAGATCTGCTCCTCCCACTTTCCGGAACAGTCACCAATGTCACCGAAAAAGAAAAGAATCGTTATCCTGCACCTCCATTTATTACTTCCACTTTACAGCAGGAAGCTTCTCGTAAATTAGGCTTCTCAGTCAAACAAACTATGGCTGTGGCTCAGCAACTTTATGAAGGTGTCGATTTACCCCAAGGTCGCACAGGTCTCATCACGTACATGCGTACCGATTCAGTAAACCTCGCCCAAAGTGCATTAGCGGAAATTCGCCAAGTGATCGGTCAGCATTTTGGGAAGGAATACTTACCAGGAGAAACCCGCTACTATAAAGGCAATAAACGTGCGCAGGAAGCCCATGAAGCGATTCGTCCCGTAAGTGCCGCACTCACTCCCGATGAATTAGATCGTCTCCATGTAGTATCCCCTGATCAATTGCATCTCTATCGTCTCATTTGGCAGAGAGCCATCGCTTGTCAGATGGCTGAAGCTAAGATCAAACAAGTAGCTGCTGATATTGAAACTCAAGGCGAAAAGAATAAGTATACTTTTCATGCTACTGGCCAAGTAATTACCTTTCCCGGTTTCATCAAAGTGTATTTGGAAGGAACCGATCTCGAAAGCAATCCCGACGATGAAGAAAGTTTATTGCCGCCGGTGAAACAAGGCGACGTTGTGCAGCTGGAAAAACTCTTACCTGAACAGCATTTTACTAAACCGCCGGCACGCTATACGGAATCCAGTTTAGTTAAAAAACTGGAGCATGAAGGTATTGGTCGCCCGAGTACGTACGCACCAACCTTATCAACTATTGTCGCTCGTGGTTATGTAGAAAAAGAAGGTAAAGCGCTAAGACCCACTGATACCGGTGAAGTGGTGAATGATTTCTTGGTAAAATTTTTCGAGCATTACATCAATACAAAGTTCACTGCCGAGATGGAAGAAAAGCTCGATAAAATTGCTGATGGAGAATTGTCTTGGGTAGAGGTCATTCGTAATTATTACACTCCACTTCACAAAGAGATTGAAGAAAAACAAGAATCAATCAAAAAATCTGAAGTTGTTAATGAAAAAACAGATGTTATTTGTGATGTCTGTGGAGCACCAATGGTTATCAAGCTTAGTCGTTTTGGAAAATTTCTTTCTTGTTCACGTTATCCTGACTGTAAAA
>MEWR01000008.1:3482-16676 GCA_001773455.1 Candidatus Abawacabacteria bacterium RBG_16_42_10 | reverse complement strand
CATTCCGCACCGGACGCTTCGGTCCCTATATACAGCTTGGTGAAGATACCAAAGAAAAAAAGGCTAAGAAAATCTCCACAGCCTTCGGTCCCAAACTCGTTCCGGTATCCCCAACTTTGCACAATCCACCGACAATTGAAGATGCTTTATTACTTCTCGCCTTGCCAAGAACATTAGGCACACTTGAAAATGAAGAAGTGAATGTCAGCATTGGTCGTTTTGGTCCCTATATCAAAAAAGGCAGCGAATTCCGTTCAATTCCCAAAGAAAAAGATATTCTCACTATAACCTTGGCTGAAGCAGAAGAGATTCTAAAATCAGAAAAGAAAGGTGGTCGCAAATCCGCACAGACACTCAAAGAACTAGGAACAAGTCCCTCCACAAAAAAGGCCGTCAAAATCATGTCCGGACGCTTTGGTCCTTATATCACTGATGGCTCCAAGGTTTTTGCCAGCATACCGAAAGACAGCTCTCCTGAAGAAATAACTCTGGAAGAAGCCCTAGAGCTATTGGCTGCCAAAAAAGGCAAGGGCGGAAAGGGCAAAAGCTTGTCCCGAGCAAAGTCGAGGGAGAAAAAGAAATAATTACTTTTTCTCTGCTACGATTGTTATTTCCAGAGAACCATTTTCTCGTTGCTTGGTTTCTGTTGTAGTACCGAAAGGCATATGAACAGTAACTTTATTATCATCTGGACCAAAAGAGATAGTTTTGTTGTCATCACGCAAACATTCGATAGAAGAGTATGTTGCGTTGCTGCTCAATAAACCTTTGGCCACATAACCGACACAGAAGCCCAGGCTAGCAATCGCTAATCCAGTACCCAAAGTTGTCCCTGTCCCTCCTTCACAACTGGAAATTAACACCGAACCTCCCAAGCCTACCGCCAAAGGAGATTGCAAAATCTTGTTAATAGCACTTCGCAAACCACTCGTTAGGTGAAACTCATCAAAATCACCATCATCATTTTCATCAGGACTTTCAGGCTCAGGGAAAAATTTATGCATAAGTAAAGTTAAAAGAGGTCGCAGGATAGCATAACTTGACAAATAAGCAAAATCAATTATTCTACTCAAAATCTAATGTCAAATCATATGTGGCAAATCATCAAGACTTTTTTACCGATTTTTTCGAAGCATAAATGGTGGACGATTCTTTATTTTGTCCTGACTATTATTATAGTTGCTTTAAGCGTCGCACAGCCATATTTTTATAAGGAAGCAATCGATGGATTTATCAATATCTTTCAAAAAACTGATTCTGCATTAATTCCGACGCATCTGGCAATTTTGGGCTGGTTTATAGCCTCGTATGGAAACAACATCTTGAGTGCACTGAAAGGATGGCTTTTTTGGGACATATATGGGAATCCAGCATATATTCAGATGTTGAAAGATCAATACAACAAAATTTTACATCTGGATATTCGCGAATTCATCGATAGAAAACATGGGGAATTATTAAAGTTAGTTGATAATGCCACCGATGCGTTAGTGAGTATTAATAATTTTATCTTCGATGAATTACTTACACCCGTACTTTCTTTCATCGTCTTGCTTGTTTTCGCTTGGAATTATAGTTGGCAACTTACACTCGCAAGTTTGGCCATAATTCCTTTCCATGCTCTTCTGGCCTGGTATAGCTATCGAAAGTCTGAACAATATGCCAAAAAATCACGCACTGCGTGGAATAAGATTTTTGGTCGCATCGGAGATACCTTCAATAACATTATCACAACCAAATCGTTTCACGGTGAACCCTACGAGTTTTCTGAAGTCAGCAATTTATCACTTGTTGCCTATCAACATCAGTCAAAAACGAATCGCATTTGGACATTCTTTGATTTCTTTGATGTCAATACTTTTGCCTTTGTCACCATTATCGTTATCGGTTATTTCCTGCTTTTAGACCAGCAAATAACTGTAGGGACATTATTAATGTTCGGCAATATCATCAACCGCATTCTGGCACCAATTAACTTACTCATGAAGAGCATCAAGAATTTCCAGACTCACATTATTAAATTCAAACAATTAAGCGAAATAACAGATCAAACTCCTCAAATCATTTCTCCTGTGGATGGTTATAAGAAAAGTACAATCGTTGGCTCAATTGTTTTGCGAAACGTAAATTTCGGATATAAAGAAGATAAAGCAGCAGTAAAAAACATCAATTTAACCATACATCCCGGGGAAAAGATTGCCCTTATTGGACATTCTGGCAGTGGCAAATCAACTCTAGCGCTCCTACTCATGCGTTTTTATGATGTAAGTTCGGGAGAAATATTGTTGGATAATATCGATCTTCGTAAATGGGACTATGATAACTTACGTTCTCATTTTGGCGTTGTCTGGCAAGAAAACATGCTATTCCACGACACACTTATCAATAATATTCGCTATGGCAAACAAGACGCAAATCTCGAAGAAGTTACAGAAGTAGCCAAAAAAGCACATGCGCATGAATTTATAAACGAGCTACGTCAAAAATACGATTCGTTAGTCGGTGAGAGGGGGGTAAAACTCTCTGGGGGAGAAAAACAAAGAGTTGCTATCGCCCGCGCTATGATCAAAAATCCAGAAATCGTCATCCTAGATGAAGCAACCAGTGCTCTCGATAGTAAAACTGAACAACTGGTACAAAAAGGAATTGAAAATCTTATCAAAGATCGCACTGCCATTATTATTGCTCACCGCTTATCTACCGTACAACATTGCGACAAAATTGTTGTTCTTGAAAAGGGTAATATTCTTGCAGTTGGAAAACATCAAGAGCTCGTTAAAACCTGCCCCACCTACAATGAAATGGTACAACTGCAAAGCCATGGTTTCCTCAACGAATAGTTTTTATATCTGTTGTACAGCAGTATTAAGGCTTTGCACCATTTCTCGGTAAAATCCTTCTGATCTCGCAGTCCATTGTGGTTTAGCATTGATACAATCACCACCCACATAACATCGGGAAATACTAGCGAAAGTCACACCACCACGATCGAAGTAGCCAGATTTCATGATCCGTGGGTATTGATTCCAAAAGTCAGCCCAAGACTGAAAAGGTCGAATATAAAAACCATCTGGTGTGGGATAAGAAAATCCCCCACCCTTGAGACCGACCGGATTATATTTTTTCTGCCCTTCACTAATAGCTAGTACAATTTTCCCTTGGGCATCCTTTTTCCGAAATTGTGTACCAAAATTACTCTCCGCCCCAGAAATAGCTACCAACATCAGACATTGATCACGGCTGACACGAGCCTTACTACATGACTTAAGAATATCTTCATGGGCAAATGGTGAGTTTTTTTGTTGCAAATATGATGCCAGTATTTTCTTCTCAATCCCACTTGGATAATATACAGGGCTGAGCCCTGTACCGGAGGCAAGGCCGACTGGTACAGGGTGAAATCCAATAATGTCAGGGTGAACATTCTGTAAACTATTCTCTTGTATTTGTTTGATCACATAACCAGAACTAAATCCCTTTTTGAGGTCATTGATTGCACCATTGAGAGCATTAATTTTAGCTTGATAGGTATCCTTCTCGGAACGAAGATTGTCGATGCGTTTTTGAATACAGACATCATCGCGACAAAAACCCGATGTGAGAAGCTGATACATAAGAAACACCATTAAACCTGCACCGATAAGGAGAGTTAATCTACCAACTAATTTTCGGGACCAGGCAATGCGTAAAGCAGGAAATTTTTTATCAGTACGAGAATTTTCCCAGGCAGGTGATAGGCCCCAAAGAGGACCCTTCGGGTGCGAATGAACATAGGTTGTGGACATAAGAATTAAAAATTAAAAATGAAAAATTAAGGACAAGAATGAAGAAGTAAGAATGGAGAATGAAGGAAAGGGAAAGGGTCAGAGTTCAGAGTTCAAAATTAAACTTAAGAAATGTTAAAACTTAGAATTTAGAACTTTGAACTTAGAACTTTTGTTAGCGATACGCTGAGAACATGTAAGGCTTAGCCAGCCAAGCCCTTAATTCTTTGGCTTGTCTTTTGGCAACACGTTTTTCTTTTCGCACTTTACTGAGGTTACGAATGGCATCCACAGAAGTATTAATGGGGTAAAACATAGAATGAAGGTTAAGGATGGGAATGAGAAACACGTTGATCAACGTTGCAGAACAAACTTAACAATTTACTTAGTTTTTAACAATAATTCACTCACCATTAATCAATTGACTTAACAAACAAAACTAATCAAAGTAATTAACTTTCTCCTTGATTAAGTTATTTGGTTCGCTATAGTGCGGGTAGTTACTGCAAAAAACATGCATATAGGTTCACTCTTCCATCAATTTCGCAAAGAAACTACTGGCGATCTCACGCTCAAATCATTAGCCAAGAAGATCGGGCGTTCTGATGTCTATATCATTCAGATCGAAAAAGGACGCACCAATCCTTCTGACAAAGTCCTAACCGACATATTGAGCAAAGGTTTTGATTTATCAAAACCACAGGCCATAGAAAAGGTAAAAGAATGGCGCATTAGCAGCATTCTCGGTCATAAAAATTGGCAAACTGAAAGTAAATCTCACATTACTGAAGAACCAAATTTCTTCCTCATTCCCCTCCTCGGCGCCATCAGTTGTGGAGACTTCAATTCTGCTCTTGAAACAAGTGATGAGACCTATCCTGTCTCTGCCAATCTCGTTAAGAAACCCAGTCAGTATTTCTGCCTTACCTGTAAAGGTATTTCTATGAGTGGCATCGCTGAAGATGGTGATGTGGTTTTAGTTAACACCAAGGCTGAGCCACATAATGGCAAAATCTGTGTCTTCCGCATCGGCGATGAAGCTACCATGGGCTATTTTCACCAGGACAACAAAGGCTTGATTGAGATCCGCAAAGCCAATAAATCATACCCTCCTCTTCGCATTCACGACGACGGCTTCGAGATCGTGGGCATCATTGAATACGTAATGAAGAAGATTTAGGCAATCTTCGGCAAAGCTCTATCCTTCACTTCCTCCACAATCATTTTTTGGAATTCAGTCACGGTCATGACTTCTTGTTTTTTTGTATGGAGATTACGAGCAGCCACAGAGTCTTTTTCAACTTCTTTGTCTCCGATCACCAACATATAAGGGATCTTCTGTACTTCGGCTTCGCGTATACGTTTACCGAGACTTTCATTGCGATCATCGATATGCACACGAATACCTGCTTTACGAAGATCTTCAGTAATTTTCTTAGCAAAATCATGATGAGTTTCAGCAATAGGAATGATCTGTACTTGTAATGGGGCCAGCCATGTAGGGAAAGCACCAGCGAAGTGTTCGATCATGACCCCCATGAATCTTTCGAGAGCACCAGAAATGGCGCGATGAATAACAACAGGACGTTCTTTCTCACCAGCTTCATTGGTAAACGACAAATCAAAGCGTATAGGCAAATTAAAATCACATTGAATAGTTGCCAATTGCCATTCGCGACCAATGGCATCTTTGAACATGAAGTCTAACTTGGGACCATAAAATGCCGCTTCACCCTCAACACTTTTGTAAGGCAATTTTTCGGCTTCACACAAATCTTTCAATGATCCTTCAGCAGTATTCCATACTTCATCAGTACCCAAATATTTTTCTTTATGCTCCGGATCACGCAAAGAAAGACGTACCCAATACTGATCCATCATACCCATGGTCGTATAAAATTCTTTGATTATAGAAATAATGGTTTTAAATTCCTCACCCATTTGTGATGTGCGACAGAACAGATGACCATCATCTTGAGTGATTGAGCGCACACGTGTAAGCCCTCCTAATTGTCCTGATTTTTCGTCACGATAGACCGTAGCTGGCTCAAAATAACGAATCGGCATATCACGATATGAAAACTGATTATCAGCAAAAATTTGCATATGATGAGGACAATTCATCGGCTTAAGAATGAAATCCTCCTCTTTACCTTTGACGCTAAATAACTCATCGCCAAACTTTTCTGCATGTCCGGATGTAACATAAAGTTCATACTTTGCAATATGTGGTGTCCAAACCCGCACATAGCCCCTATCCTTATGCAATTGCCATAAATACTCTTCGAGCTCACGACGAATAATCGCACCATTAGGCTGCAAAAGTGGCAATCCTGCACCAACCAATGGCGAAGAAGTAAAAAGTTTTAATTGTTGACCAAGTAAGCGATGATCACGTTTCTTGGCTTCTTCTTGTTGATGTAAGTATGCATCTAACTCTTTTTTCGTTTCAAAACAAACGCCATAAATACGCTGCAACATTTTGTTCTTTTCATCACCACGCCAATAGGCACCAGCAATTTTGGTCAATTTAAAAGCGCCGATCTGTTTCGTAGACTCAAGATGTGGGCCTTCACACATGTCGACAAACACTGAACCATTCTTGTAAAAAGAAATCTCCGGAACATCAAGTTCTTCGGCCATTTCCACTTTGTAGTCCTGTTTTATTTTCTTTAAGAATTCAATCGCTTTAGCTTTGGGTTCGAAATAATGCTCAAAAGATAAATCCATCTTGATATACTTTTTCATTTTCTCTTCTAGCAAAGCTAAATCTTCAGGTATCAAGGTACGAGGTAAATCAACATCATAATAAAAACCATTCTCCACTGTGGGACCGATGGCGAGCTTAGCTTCTGGGAACATTTCCATAACTGCCATTGCTAATACATGCGCGGAACTATGGCGCATACGCTCAATCTTGGAATCATTTTTTGTCGACATAAAAAAGTACACGTTTAAAAGCGACAAAAGTATACATAAGTCATTACAACTACGAAAGTTCTAAATTCTAAGTTCTAAATTCAAAATTAAACCCAACTTAGAACCTAGAACTTTGAACTTAGAACTATTTTCTCAATGCTTCTGCTGCTTCTTTCCTATCGGGCGCCGAGAACAAATACTTACCACTGACAACAATAGTCGTTCCTGCTTCTTTAAGAAGACGAATATTATCTACATTCACCCCACCATCGACGGCAATATGAGCTTGAGGATATTTGGTATGTATAAAGCGAATCTTTTCCAAAGTCTGATCCAAGAGCATTTGCTGACCACTAAAACCGGGATGTATTCCCATAATTAACACAAAATCAACCAAAGGCAGGAGTGTATTGATTTGAGTGATAGTAACTTCAGGGCTGAGAGCAATGCCTGCGTGAATCTTTCGATTTTGTAATTCATGGATTAATTTCTCAGGATATTTAACAGCTTGAGGATGGAAAATAATTGTATCAACATCACGGGCCTCAAACCAACGACTGATCACGTGAGGATGTGAGACCATGAGATGCAAATCCTTTTTCCACACGGTTGGGATCGCTTTTATCGTATCGACACCAAAAGCTAAGTTTGGAACGAAATTACCATCCATGACATCAATATGAAGTCGGTCGACAATGCCCTCGAGCGAATGTATTTCCTCATCAAGTTTGAGTGGATTGGCTGATAAAAGTGAGGCAGCTATTTGAATCATAGTTTGTTTTCTAAAGCGGTTATTTTATTCACTCGGCGTTCATGACGACCGCCTTCAAACAGTGTTTCTAAAAATGTTTTGACAATGTTTTTTGCAACTTCTTCATTGGTCATTCTCCCTGCCATCGTAAGAATATTGGCATCATTATGCGCACGACCTAAACGAGCCAATTCTACCGAATCGGCAAAGGCGGCACGAATACCATGAAATTTGTTGGCAACCATCGCCATACCAACACCCGTACCACACATCAAAATACCTCGCGAAGCAGGATCCTTCTGGACTTTTTCGGCGACCTTTTGAGCAAAGTCGGGATAATCATCATTATTATCTCCTTTAGAACCAAAATCTTTGGCTTCATGTCCAAGTTCAGCGAGCACTGCTAATACAGGCTCTTTGAGACTTTGTCCGGCATGATCGTAACCTAAATATATTTTCATATCATATCATTTTACCTTATCGGGAACCGCAAAGCTAGCTCTTTTATTGCTACCTTCTGACTATCGCTCACTTGCTTTTCTTTGATGATTTCAGCAATCCATTGACCTATCAGCTCCATTTCTAACTCTCTTAATCCTCGCGTCGTCAAAGCCGGTGTTCCCAAACGAATACCACTAGGCGCTTGTGGTGTGCCCCTATCAAAAGGGGATAAATTTTTATTCACGCGAATGCCAGCATCATTCAGCAATATTTCTATTTCTGCTCCATCAGTTCCCAAAGATGAAACATCAAGAAGTAACAAGTGATTGTCGGTTCCACCAGTAAGCACAGGAATAGCACTATTGATCAAGGTCCTCGCTAAAGTCTGAGCATTACTAATAATTTGCTTGGTATATTTCGAGAATTCTGGTTTCAGTGCTTCACCGAAAGCAATCGCCTTCGCTAAAGTCACATGATCATGGGGACCACCCTGTACACCTGGAAATACTGCACGAGCAAGTTTTTTTCCATATTTTTCTTTACTCATGATAATAGCTCCCCTTGGTCCACGAAGCGTCTTGTGAGTGGTCGTGCCAACCACATCACACAGAGGCACCGGGTTCTCCAAAACCTTTCCAGCAATCAAACCAGCTATATGAGCAATATCCGCAAAGAGAATTGCGCCCACTTTATCAGCAATGGTTCGAAAACGTTGCCAATCTAAATTACGACTATAGGCCGAAAATCCAGCCACAATCATTTTTGGTTTGTGTTCAGCGGTTAATTTCTCAACTTCATCCATATCTATGATGAATGTTTTCGGATCAACATGGTAATGAATAAAATTATAAAATCTTCCAGAGAAATTAGCTTTGAGACCATGAGAAAGATGACCACCATGATCGAGTGCCAGACTTAAAACGGTGTCGCCGGGTTCCAAAAAAGCCATATATACAGCAATATTAGCTGGCCCACCCGAAAGTGGTTGGACATTGACATATTCAGCCTGAAAAAGCTTCTTAGCTCGCTCACAAGCGAGATTTTCTACCGTATCAACATTCTCATTACCAGCATAATAACGTTTACCTGGGTAACCTTCAGAATATTTGAACATAAAAGGACTGGCCAAAGCCTCACGCACCTCAGGGGAGGGGTAATTTTCTGACGCAATCAATTCTAAACCGGAATTTTGTCTTTGCCATTCTTTCTCTACCAATGCTTCGATTTCTGGATCATTAAACTTCGCCATAAGGAAACGTGATTTCTTCTGCAAAGTAACAGATTTGCTGGCATCAGGGCAATGTAGAATGTAAAATGTAGAATGTAAAATTTGTAATTACTTGATTCTACAGTCAATTCTACATTTTAAACTTTACATTTAACATTCATGAGTAGCGATCAAGAACTTTGGGCAAAAGCAGCGGAAAAGTATCATCAGTTTGTCGGTAGTCCTCAAGACAAATTGCGAATGGGACTCCTCTATCCAACTATTTTTGAAATATTAGGAAATATCCAGGGAAAAAGTCTTTTAGATATAGGCTGTGGAAATGGGCTGTTTGCCTTTGAGATTTCCAAGAAAGGAGCACAAGTCAGTGCGTTCGATAGTGAAGCAATGGTGAACATTGCTCAGGAACACTTTTCTCATCCCAACATTGAATTTCGTACACATGACGCTACAAAAGCATTCCCTTATCATGACCAAAAATTCGATGTTGTAACAGCAAATATGGTCCTTATGGACATGAAAAACATCGAGACACTTTTGAAAGAGAGTCATCGAGTCTTAAAAGACCATGGTAAAGCTGTATTTTCTATTCTTCATCCCTGTTTCACTCCACCAGTTGGCCGCTTTCGTCGCGGAATACTCGGCAGAGTCAATAAAAAATATGCGTATTTTCATGCCAAAAATTATTTTTCTCCATTTGAAAGCACAAAAGATCTGCTCGGCAAAAAAACAAACTATTATCACAGAACAATAAGTGATTATATGCAAAACTTCCAAAAACATCATTTTGTCATGACAGATATATTTGAACCAAAACCAAACGAGCAATGGATAAAAAATAACCCTGATCTGTACCATGCAGATCACATTGCTCTCTTTCTCCTCTTTGTACTTCAAAAAACAAGATATTGACAAATTTATATAAAAGCTATATTGTTACAATCTTGCTTTCAATGTATGTCAGAACAAGGTATGTCAGAACAAGATATCGATAATAATGCGCAGACGCTGAAGCCAAATCCTTTACCCGTGTCTGAACAATTAACACATCTCGAAGAAAGCACAGCAAATCCAGTCATACTCAGAGCACGCAGGACAATCGCCATAAATATAAACCACCACTGCGAAATCATTATCCCTCACGCGAAAGACAAAGCAAATCTTGAAAAAATCGCACAAGAAGCAAAGTCTCATTATAGAGCATTACAGACAACACCTGGTGCACACACCAATGAGTTAAGAGGAGCTAGAGAAACTTTCGAAGCCAACGTGAAGCAAGCAGGCATTAAATTGGAACACATTGTACAACTCATCATGCATGCAAAACAAAGAAGAAGTAGGGAATGGGAACAATTGCAAATGATTGAGGCGCAAGCAATGGCAGATGAACAAGAAAACGAATATTTCTCAAAGCATCATCTACAGCACCTAGAATTACAAAGAAGCTTACAAGCTTTGATTGCAAAAATCAGACAACATCTTCAAACACTTACAACTTTGAAAATTGATATCGATCAAACTTAATCACTAACAATCAACTTTATGAATCAACCAAAGAAAAATCCTGAAACAGGGACCGGATCACTAAGATCCTTGGACGAAGTCCTAGACCAATATGAGGTTTTGGCAAGATCTGCAAATCCTCATGAAAGATATCAGGCAAGTACGTTCCTTGAACAAATACTTCCCATATGCCAGCAATTATTACGATCAGCAGAGCAAAGAAAAGTCTCTATGGTAAAGGGCATCGGTATTGAAAGAGACCAGATCTATCTCGAAAATAACCGAGGAAGTCAGTTTGAACTCGAACCCGGTATACATGCTCAGAAAGAACTACACGCAGAGAGAACAAATTTAGCAAGAACAATTCTGCAGCTAAAAACTCGTCTCCAGACTATGCTTGTAGCAATACCGGAACAGGACACTGGAAAGACATACGAAAACATTCGTCCTATTTCTGATCCCATGAGGCTTTTGACGAAATTGCATGGAATAAGCGCAGAATTAAAAGCTCTTGGCATATCAATCTAATGAGATCTGTATCAGCAAAATTGCTGAAAGAAAAACCATATGGTATAATGGAATTGTTATGGTAAGAGAAAAGAAATCCCCCAATTCAAAATACTCTATAGAATCTCACATGTAATGTGAGGTCGTTTACTTAGTCTTCAATTTTAAAAACTTGTGCATATTTTATTCTTAAATCAAAACATTATTCGTTAGACAAACAAATATTACTAAAAAATAAACTCACCCAGTGTTCTTTGAGTTTGTATTTCCACCGAAACGTTTTGTATAGGTGGATTTATCCACCAATTTTGCGTGGTTTCATCTGTCCCAATGACAGATTTAGAACCTACAATTTTTTAATTTTCAATTTTAATTTTATATGAACTTATTTACATCGTGGCTGAAAGATCAGAAAGATGATCAAAAACCACAAACAAACCCACAAATCAAACCCAGTGCACAAGATCTTGTGCCCCAACCGAAGTCCGCGCACCCCAAATCTGCACCTCAACCCAGGTCTGCACCCCAACATAAGACCTCCTCACAATCGACGCATCCACGCCAACATCAAGCACGACATGGATCTCGTCCGCCTCAACATCGCTCGCATCGCGGTGGGCCACAACCCAAACGACACGCATTCTCCAACGAACCAAGCAGCAGTACTCACCCGATACCTGCTTTAGGCCCCAATAAACTGAGAGTTATTACTCTTGGTGGTTTAGAAGAAGTGGGAAAAAACTCTATCGCCTTTGAATACGGTGATGACATCATTATCGTCGACATGGGCTTACAATTTCCGGATGAGAATATGCATGGTATCGACTATGCAGTGGCTGATTATGGCTATCTCAAGGGCAAAGAGAAAAATATCAAAGGCATCATCATCACTCATGGTCATCTCGATCATATCGGTGGTATCCCTCATGTCATGCCAAAACTTGGTTTACAAATCCCTTTGTACTGTACTCAATTGACCGCGGCACTTATCAATAAGCGCCAAGAGGAAACCAAGCAAAAGCTTAATATTAATCTCATCAAAGAAGGTGAAATCCTGCGTCTTGGAAATTTTACAATTGATTTTTTCCGGGTAAATCACAGTATTCCCGGTGCCGTAGGTGTATTCATCAAATCCCCTGCTGGCAATGTCGTCCACACTGGCGATTGGAAAATCGACCTTACCCCAGTCAATGATGAGGTCATCGACTTTGTAAAAATCGCTGAGATCAGCAAACAAGGCGTACTTGCAGCTTTCTGTGATAGCACCAATGCTTCACAAGAAGGTTTTCAGCTCTCTGAAAGTGCTGTACGTAACCCTATCGAAGGCATTTTTATGAAGTCCCATGGACGTATCATCGTTGGTACCTTCGCTTCCAATCTCAGTCGTATTCAGCAAATCATTAATCTAGCAGAACAATATGGGCGCAAAGTTGTACCGCTTGGTAGAACCATGACGAATAACATTATTATTGCCCGCAACTTGAAATACATGAAGGTGGCTCCACACACATTGATCACCATTCAAGAAGCCAATAAATTGCGTCCTGAGCAAGTCGTGATCGTACTCACTGGAGCTCAAGGTGAAAAAAATGCTGCACTTATGCGTGTAGCTGCCGGTGAGCACAGGTTTCTCCAAATCCAGCCTGATGACACCGTATTATTTTCTTCTTCTATTGTACCTGGTAATGAACAAAGTGTGGGCCAGTTGATGGATCGTATCTATCGTCTCGGAGCCAAGGCTGTGAATTATCGTATGATGGAAGTCCATGCTGGTGGCCATGCTAAAGCTGAAGACACCAAATTGCTCTTAAGACTACTCAAACCTAAATATTTCATCCCAATCGAGGGGAATCATTACTTGCTTCGCCGTCATGCAGAAATAGCCGAGAAAGTTGGCTATAAAAAGCACAATATTATCATTCCTGATAATGGCTCCGTCATTGAATTTGATAAGCAAGGCAATGCTACTATGCTCAAAGAAAGAGCACCGCACAATCTTGTGGCCATCGATGGTCTGGGCATGGGCGATGTCGGAGAAACAGTACTCAATGATCGCCATGAAATGGCTCAAGATGGAGTGTTTG
>MEWR01000008.1:0-3466 GCA_001773455.1 Candidatus Abawacabacteria bacterium RBG_16_42_10 | reverse complement strand
AGACAAGAACAAACCAAAATTACGAGCCGTTCCTGATGTTATCACTCGCGGATTTATCTATGTCCGTGGCTCTGAACAACTCTTAACTGAAGCAAGGAATTTGGCCAAGGAAACATTTGTGAAGAACAGCAAATTGTATCCTCAAAACATTCCTGAACTGAAAAATATCATTCAATCAACACTATCTCAGTTTCTCTTCAAGCAGACAGAGAGAGAACCGATGGTACTTCCGATGATTGTACAAGTCTAAACCAGTTCTAAATTCTAGGTTCTAAGTTCTAAGTTGAACACTTAGAACTAACTTAGAATTTAGAACTTAGCACTTAGAACTTCCATTCCCTCTTTTGTCGTCTTCAGCTATAATGTAAAGAAGATCATATATCATGGATATACAAAAGTTTTTTGCCAAAAATCGACTACGCAATGATTTGCCAATAATCAATAATTTCGGCATCGAACTTGGATTAAGTTTGGTAAGTATTAGAAATGAAGAGGTGTCAGTAGTAAGTGCGACATTCCCTCAGAAAATATGGCGATCATTCAAGAGTGGTGTTCGTTTTGTTGTCACAACAATTCTCATCTTTGGTGTTATTCAGATCGGTATCAATTTCCCGGCCTACAAGCAGAAATATGATTTCTTCAGAGAAAAACAATTATCAATCAAAGACCCAAACAAAGAAATTCTTAAATCTCTTCAAAGACCAACAACTTCCGAGTCCCTTAGTGCAATTCAAGTAGCAGAAGCTGCCAGTCAAAGCGTCGAAGATAGCTTTATCAATCATAAAGAAGTCATCAATTTTAATAATTTTGAAATTGCTCCCACGGATAATCGAATCGTTATCGGGAAAATCGGGAAGAATGTTCCTATTATGGAATTAAGTGACGACAAGTTGAAAAACGGAGACTATGACGGCCTCGAGAAAGATATTCAAAGTTCACTCCTGAAAGGGATCGTGCATTATCCCGGCACTGTTGAACCGGGCCAGATCGGTAATGCTTTCTTTACAGGTCACAGCTCGAATTATGTCTGGGTAAACAGCAAATACAACGACGTGTTGGCCTTGTTAGAAGAGCTGGTCGTTGGCGACAAAGTAACTCTCTATTGGAAAGGCAAAAAATATGTGTATCAAGCGTATGACATCAAAGTGGTAAATCCCAAAGACACATGGGTACTTCAGCAAAGTGGCAACGAATATCCCTCTATCATGACCCTCATGACATGTACACCCGTGGGCACAAGTCTAAAAAGATTGGTGGTTCGATTCAAACAATTGTATCCAAACCCTACGCTCAATACTGTCCCAACAGGTAATGACGCCATTATCAAAACCGGCGCACAGACACTCATTAGCAACTAACAATTACCAATCGAAAATTAACAATTAACAGTGAAACTCAAACCAAAATAAGAATGAGTTCGCGTCCCAATTGTTAATTGATAATCGTTAATTGTTAATTAATGTATTCATCCAAGATTGTTCCGGAAAAAGATGGTAAAACAACGTATCTGACGTCCCCTGAGTAGTCGCGATAATTCCCTTGTAAGGAATAATTGCGATATCTGCAAAATCATTTTCTATCGGTAAGATCTTCGCTGGTTCTACAAGAACCAAAGCATAGTGTCCATCTTGCAACTTCGCTAGCCACTCAACCTTACTGTAAGGTTCAAGCATTATTACATCATGAGCCGCCTGCCCCGAGAAAAGTAGTCCTTTTTTAGGAGAAATAAACCATATCTTAGCATTTTGAGTAAGAGCCAAGCCTTCTTCACCATGATCAAAAACGGTGGCATGCGACCAAATATTCATGATAGCCTCTAGAGAAGTATCAAAAAGCACCGCTTCACCGGTAGTTTTTTGCCAAATCACATAGTCAGCTAGAACAAATAATTTTTCCACTTTACCATCGGCAGTATCTACCTCAGTAATTTTTTGCGGGAGGCCACTGATCAATGATTGTTTCCATAAAACGCTATTTTTGACAAACCACACATCCTGACCAGAGACTTGAAAAGCATCAACTCCCTCTTCGAAAATTTGCATACTTATTGTTCCATCTGCAGATAATTTCTGCATCGTAATATCACCACCCTGCTTTGCAAATACTACATAATCTCCATGAAACTTATAAAGACTGCGGGTATTTTGAAACACAGGTATACCTTTTAACTTTTTACTGAGATGATGAAGAACATCTACAAAATATGCTTGGTTACCATCGACGACAATGCACGCATCACCCAGCACTGTGCATGAATACTTTGCATTTACGCCTACAGGCAAGAAATATACCTTTACCAGAGTTCTCTTTTGTAAAATCCACCAACCAATACCGTCCGCATTTTTGACCAGAAGCATCTCTGCACCTGGAAAAGCTTCAATCTTCAGTACTGAAGAAGACATTTGCAAATTACGCCAATTATCTCCACGTGGGAACAGCGCTACTTCATCAACGTGCGTAACTAATTCCGAAACAATATCAATTGGGAAAGAAACATTCTGGTATCCAGAGTAAGCCATATCTACCGTATATGTTCCTGGTAAATAATGTGAAAGATTCACAGGTGTTGTCTTCTTTATATCAACACCATCTACAGTCACTACAGCTCCAGACGGAAATGTATTTATTTCAGCTAGACCCGTGGTCAGAAATTTTCTCGTTTGCAAATCAACCGTATATCCTTGCGCCAAAACAATCACCACCGAGCTGATGAAAATATAAAGAATGACCGTTACAATGCTGAGACCAAACCTGCGCCACATAGAAATGTAAAATGTAAAGTGTAAAATGTAAAATTAATAGCACCCTAACCCCATTTTACATTTTGTAATTTTAATCTACTCAGAAGAGGGAGCATCAGTGGTGACGCTTGTCACCGGGACTTCTCCACCGGTACTGGTAGGACGAACAATATCTTCTCCTGTTTGCACGACCCCATCAGGAAGCGCGCAACTAGTTTTATCCGCTAATATTCGTAAATCTTGTCGACCAGACACAGGATCTTTGCCATCAAATATCCATGTAGGATATCCGGTGACTCCAGCTTCATCGCAAATATCGGCCTGTTTCCCGGGTTGATCAATATTACACTCTACATATTTTATATATTCAAAAGCACGGCCAAAATCTCGTATTTGTGCTTTGCAATGAGGGCATGTTTTTGATCCATAAAAAACTGTCTTTTTCTCAGTCAAACATTTTGCGAATTCAGTTAAATTGCCAGGTGATAAGAAACGGAAATAACCAAACACCAAACCAGCAATAACGAGCGGTAACAAAACCCACACAAAAGCAGGGATTTCTTTTTTTGAGGAGTGTTCCATAGATAAAATAAGCTAAATGCGGGAAGAGAATACCACAAATGAAGATGAAGATGAAGATTTGTAACGTTGCAGAGATAAAGTTACATGAGGGGTGTTAGGATTGACGAGGTGTTGGTAATAGATGGAAGCAAGTTTCTGGAATG
>MEWR01000007.1:7906-8102 GCA_001773455.1 Candidatus Abawacabacteria bacterium RBG_16_42_10 | reverse complement strand
TGGTGTAGGGCTATGCCCTGTACCCAAGGGAACACCGGCTGGTGTAGGGCTATGCCCTGTACCCGAGACAGAGCCGAGTGGTACAGGGGGAACGTATCTGAATGTGTTAGTAGAAATTCAAAAGGCAATCGATACCATTATAGGCATTCCCGTGTCTTTGGGTTTGGCTGACAACAAAGTCACTGCCAAAATTGCG
>MEWR01000007.1:0-7878 GCA_001773455.1 Candidatus Abawacabacteria bacterium RBG_16_42_10 | reverse complement strand
TTGTCCCTAGTGATGAAACCCGAGGTTTTCTGGGGTCATTACCGATTGGGGAATTTCCTGGCATTGGGCCTGCTATCAGCAAAGAGCTTCGTAGCATTGGCATTCATACAATTGGAGAATTGCAATGGTGGACTTATCCGGAAATGAAAAATTATTTTGGCGCCTATGGCGACTATTTGTATTTAGCTATCAATGGGCTTGATGATCGTAAGGTACATGAAGGAACAGAATTGCCTTTATCAATTTCCAAAGAACATACCTTTGCTTATGACCAGGTTGATCACGAACAGGTATTTTTGAAATTGCGTTTTCTTGCAGCCAAAGTATTTTGGCGTTTACGAAAGTATGAATTACATGCCAGAGAGGTCCGCCTCAAGATCCGCTTCGCTGATTTTTCTGATTTTACGAAGACGCATGTGCTTCCCGATTTTATGTCGCTCGATCAAGATATTATGCCGATAGTTCGCTCACTTTTTGAAAAAGCCACGAAGGATTCCAAGAAATCTATTCGTTTAGTAGGCGTTGGGGTGGGGCGCTTGGAGAAGATAGAATCCAAAGCGCTATTTACTTCAGCCAAGGCCTCACCATTACAAAAAGCGGTCGATGAACTCAATGAGCGTTATCATGAGCTGACGATATTGTACGGAGTCTAAAAAAATAATTGAAAATTAACAATTAACAATTATCAATGAACTCAAAAGAGAACGCCTAACTCTTATGGAGAGGGCTTCTTTGAGTCATCCCGAAGTCCCGCGCATGCGGGATTCGAGGGATCTCGTGGTAAGTCCCGTTGGAGTCTAAAGGATTTTATTTCATTTTTTTGTTATGTCATATTGATAATTATTCTACTATTCAAAACTATTGATTTATACAATTGCCACCTATATTCTTAATTAAAATTAATTTTATTGTATGCCACAAATTGAACTGACCCAAAAACAATATGGTGACCTGCTCAGATCGCTCACGGTGAGTAGTTTTGTCGTTTCCTATATAAAGGATATGGCTGGTGTTGAAGTAGATTTGGATCCGGATAAGATGATCAATGATTTGCTTTCTCAGGGTGCCGACTTCGGTTATCCTACGATGAATGATCTCGAACAATCTGAGTGGCAGGAAATGGAATTGTTTCCTCAGGCCATGGACATACTGAAGGAATATGATGACTTTATGTTCTGGGAACGCCTTGCTTCTGACTTCGCCGAGCGCGACTTGGCCAGTCATAATAATGTAGCTGTACCCTTACAAAAAGAACACGCTCCTCAAATAGAGGAATTAGCTTCCAGCCTTTTGAAACTTGAGCAATCTTTGGCAGTAGAAGAGAAGTATCATGAGGAATTCGAGAAAAATGGTCTCGATAATGTCTATGTAAAGGGTATTAATGATTAGTTGGTTTATGTCTGCTAGTGGTGTATCACAAGAAGTAATTTTCTTTGCCCCAAAGGGGCCCCTTCGGGGTTGGTTTTTTTGAGAATTTTAAAAGTCAAGGAGAAAAATTTCATAATTTGCTTGGTAAGCTTCGAAGACATTTTTTATTGTCATATGAAGAAGCAAAAAATATATGTCCAGGGTGCTGAAGTCTCCATTTTTACAATTCAGAAACGAGACTATATTTCTCTTACAGATATGGTGCGAAATATAGAGAATGGCCTGGTCCTTATTGAAAAATGGCTGAGAAACAAAAATACCATTGAATTTCTAGGCGTATGGGAACAACTCAACAATAAGAGTTTTAATTCCCCCGAATTCGGGGGAATATACAATAGTGCTGGTTTGAACCGCTTTACCATGTCTGTTAAACAATGGATTAGTAAAACTCAGGCTATTGGTTTAATATCCAAAACAGGGAGAAGTGGTGGCACATACGCTCATAAGGATATTGCTTTTGAATTTGTTTCTTGGCTTAACCCAGTATTCAAACTCTACCTCATCAAAGAATTTCAACGTTTAAAAGAAGAGGAGAGTGAGCGTTTGGCGTTGGACTGGGATATTAAACGCAATTTAGCAAGAGTAAACTATCGGATTCATACTGATGCAATTAAAGAGTACCTTATACCCCAAAAACTACAGCCATCATCGTGTGTTTATGCGAATGAGGCCGACGTTCTTAACAAAGCCCTTTTTGGAATGACAGCAAAAGAATGGCGCGAGACGAATCCAAAGCAAGAAGGCAATATCCGAGACTATGCCACAGCAGCTCAGCTTGTTTGTTTAGTAAACCTGGAATCACTCAATGCGGAGTTTATTCGTCAGGGACTGTCCCAATCTGACAGGCTACTAAGACTTAATGAGATAGCTATCATACAAATGAGATCATTGCTCACAATCGGTGGAATTCAAAAGCTGGCAGAGTAATCATGACAACGGAGTTCAATTGACAACTATTGAATATTTACTCATAGTACACCCTTGAATTTATGACGCACACATGCCCAATGTTACGTATTTTGTTGAAAGTCGAGAAGAATCACAAATTCCTCAAAAAGGAAAAGCTATCAGTCGCGGAGAATATCTTTTACGAAAGATAGCCTCTGACGAATGTTTGGCTGAGCTTAAACAAACTCGCGGTCGTATTTCCATGGCTCTTCGAGTTGATGAGGTACAAAATGATCCGGCACTCGGAGAATTACTTCAGGAATATGCTTGCCAGGGAATAGAGTCGGATATCTGGGTAAATATGACTGATAAAAACGGCTATTGGCTACATGCCGGTAACGTGTTGGATGCCCGAAGGAATGTGGTAGAAATGATGAATATATTGGAACAAAAAAACATTCCTTTCCGGAATATAGGTCTAGATTTAGAATTTCCTGCTGATATTTTTGTACCTAAGCCCAGTCTGAGTCGCTGGTGGTCGATAAAGCCTTGGCGTTTTGATCAAAAGAAAGCTTCTCTTGGTATGCAGGATATCATTGAAGATGTATTGCAAACTAAGCAACATCATGTTCATACATACGAAATTCCCATTCTTAGCGATTATGCTTTGACGCGAAGACTTATGGGCATACCAAGAATTCTGCTTCCGAATCATTCAGAAGTGAAGAGAGTCGGTATGGTATACACGAGTCTCAAACCACCAGTGCTAAGCAAAAAGTTTTTTATTGAAAATTATTCTGTTGGCAAGAAACGTGTGCCGGCTCTGGGAGTAATGAGTGCCGATGAGCGTATTCAACCAGGAAGAGGAGATCCATTCATTGGTGCAATGTCAGAAAAAGGCATGCAAGAAGATATTCGTATGGCTACGGCTGTATCACTCGATGAACTCTTTATCTTTGCTCTGAATGGAGTGGAACTCATCCGGAAGGTCAGAAGGGCGATTGAGTCAACTAATTCTACGTGTTGAACTTGAAGAACATCACGTCTCCATCTTGGACAATGTACTCTTTGCCTTCTAAACGCAATTTGCCTTTTTCGCGTACACCAGCCCAACCGCCCGAGGCGACAAAGTCTTCGTAACTGGCCACTTCCGCTTTGATAAAGCCTTTTTCAAAATCAGTGTGAATGACACCGGCTGCTTGGGGTGCAGTGGCTCCCTTGGACACAGTCCAAGCTCGAGCTTCGATTTCACCGGCTGTGAAATAGGTCTGCAGTCCTAACAAATCATAACCAGCGCGAATGATCCGGTGTAGGCCGCTTTCTTTAAGGTTATATTCTTCCATAAAGATCTTGCCATCTTCCTCGGAAAGTTGTGCCAACTCTGCTTCTACTTTGGCACAGACAGCTATGACTGCCGGGACACCAATGTCTACAGCTAATTTCTTCTCATCAATCGTTTTGATTTGAGTCTCCGAAATATTAGCTACAAAGAGCACCGGTTTGATCGTTATCAGTTGAAATAATTTGCTCAATGGTTTTTCTTCTTCAGTCAGAGCAACACTGTTGGCTAAATTACCAGCTTGTAGTGCTGTATGCAGTTTTTCTCCCAGGATTAACTGTTCCTGAGCAACTTTATCTTGGCCCTTAGCTTTCTTTCGCAAATTGTCCAATTGCTTGGTTAAACTATCAACATCAGCCAAAATCAGTTCAGTGTTGATGATCTCAATATCATGCTTAGGGTTGATACCTGCATGTACATGCGTAACATTGGGATCCTCAAAGACACGGAAAATATGAATGTACGCATCTGTCTCGCGAATGTTGGCTAAAAACTTATTCCCCAATCCTTCTCCGGTAGCTGCACCTTTTACTAAACCGGCGATATCGATGAATTCCACTACAGCGGGAATCTTTTTTGGAGTTTTAACAATCTCAGCCAATTTGTCGATACGATAGTCGGGAACTTCAACAACACCGACATTGGGATCAATCGTACAAAAAGGATAATTAGCAGCCTGCGCTGCCATGGTTTTTGTTAACGTATTGAACAATGTTGATTTACCAACATTAGGAAGACCGACTATCCCGATGGCTAAACCCATAAATTAAGATGAAGATGAAGAATAAGAGGAAGAAATGCGGCGACAATATAGCATAAATAAAAGTTCTAAGCCCCTTCATGGTAAGTTCAAAATTATTAACCTAACTGGAGAACTTGTCGATGTTAGCTTTTCTTACTATGCTTCAGTTATTAAAAGATTCTATGACCATTGTCTTGCTAATACTTGCAATTATATTCAATGCCACTGCCAATATTCTCATGAAATTGGGCGCAGGGAGAATAAAAACTTTTGCATTAAATGTCGCTGGAATCAAAGAATTTATTCTAAATCCTTTTGTCGTGACTGGCATCATTTCATTTGGTATTACCTTGATTCTCTATACCTATGTGCTGTCCAAAATGAACTTAAGTATTGCTTATCCTCTGATGACTGCGACAGGCTTTTTGATCGTTACCACCTTTTCAGTTTTCTACTTGAAAGAAGTCGTCCTCATGCCACAAATCATTGGCATGGTACTGGTCGTCGGGGGACTTTGGCTGATTGCGAGATGACATTTTATCTATCCTCCAAATACATACAAAGTCACTATCGTATAGATTCCCCAAAGCAGTATTATCCCAAATAGCCAGGGGTCTTTTATGAATAACTTTTCCGGTTCTTCAGCGCTTTTTTCTACCTGAGTCCAATAAAGCACTCGCAGGAGTGCGAAAAGCACAAAGAAAATGGAGTAGGTAAATAAATAATGTTTTGTCGTTGTATACAGGGCATAGAAAACAATCACGCCGGTTGCGCTCATGTTCATAATATTGGCTAAGAATTCACTAGTATAATAGGCCAGTACCGGACGAGAAGCATGTCCTTGGGTGACGGTTTCTGAGTAGCGTTTGCCGCTGACGATAAAGAGTGCCAAGAAAAAAGTAATGAAAAGCAACCAGCTTGTAATGGGCACATCGATCGCTTTGGCACCTGCATAGACTCGTAACAAATAAAAACTTGCAACCAAAATGAGATCGATAATAACGATATGTTTGAGATACAAGGAATAAGCGATGTTGAGAAGAAAATATCCGGCAAGAATTGCACCGAATAGGGGGCTTATGGTCACTGCCATCATGCTGCTGGTGAAGAAAAGTAATAATGCGAGTACCAGAGCGCTAATTGGAGGGATTTTCCCCGATGCCAAGGGACGATTCTTTTTAATGTGATGAGAGCGATCCCGTTCAATATCAAGAAAATCATTGATCACATAAATACAACTGGCCATAAGACAAAATGCGCCAAACGCTTCGATAGCCAATATGAGCCGATCGATACGGAAAATATTGAGCGAAAAAATCAGAGGAACAAAGACTAAAAAGTTTTTTATCCAGTGAGACGGGCGGAGAAGACGGAGAAACTGCATAATAATTGAAAATTAACAATTATCAATTAACAATGATGGTCACACTCATTTGGTTTTTTGTTTTTGAGTCCATTGATAATTTTCAATTGTTAATTGTTAATTATTTTCTCACGTTCCTTAAGTACTCGACCAGTAGTCTCACACCATATCCACTGGCTCCGCCATGATCATAAGCCTTGGGCATATTACCAAAGGCAACACCGGCGATGTCGAGATGTAGCCAAGGAGTTTTGCCAACAAATCTTTTAAGAAATGCGGCAGCGGTGGATGCACCGGCGAGACCGGTTTTGACATCGCAGCTGATCATGTCAGCCTTCTCGCTCTTTAAGCGTTTCTCATAGTCAGGGTGTATTGGTAATTCCCATACCAGTTCTGATGTTGTTTGAGATACTTTTTTTACTGATTGAAGCAGTTTTTTGTCATTGCTAAAGATGCCAGCATAACGGTCTCCGAGTGCCATGAGGCATGCTCCCGTGAGTGTTGCTAAGTCTATTGCTGCTTGGGGTTGATATTTCTCAATGCCAAAACTTAAAGCATCTGCTAAAACCAATCTTCCTTCAGCATCGGTATTGGTGATCTCCACTGTTTTGCCATTGTATGCTGTGATAATGTCACTTGGTTTGTAAGCGTTGCTACTCACCAGATTTTCAGCTGCAGCGATGATCGCCACTACATTCACACGCAGTTTTAATTCACTACAGGCCGCAATAGTTCCCATGATCGTAGCGCCACCAGCCATATCCATGTACATTTCCTCGATATATTTCGTTGGCTTGAGATTGTATCCGCCACTATCAAAAGTAATGCCTTTGCCTACAAGCAATATCGGTTTCATGCTTTTGGGACCGCCATTATATGTAAGTGTTATGAGCCGTGGCTTATGTTGGCTCCCGCGACCCACTGCCCACAGGAGATTAAGTTTTTTTGCTTGAATTTCTTTTTCTCGAAGGATTTCCAGTTTAAGTCCATATTGTTTACTCAAAGCGGCAGCTTTTTCGGCGAGACTTTCCGGATAAATATCATCAGCCGGATAATTCACCAAATCACGAACTTCATGAATGTGTTTTACAATCAGCAATTTTTCGGCCAATTCTTTTTCCCATTGTTTATGGGATTTCTTCTGAATAATCGTTAGCTCCTGTACAAGGGGAAGATCATTTTCCTTCGCCGTTTTAAATTTATCCAGGCGGTAATTAGCCAATGCCATGCCCTCAATAAAAGTGCTACTGACATGAGGAGGTAAATGATCGACTATCGTTGTAACTGCAGTTTTTTTCAATGCGCGTAGTCTTTTACTCAGTTGTCCGCCGATTTCGCGGACACCATCGTCATGAAGTGATTCTCTTTTGCCAAGACCGATGAGGATCATCGTCATGCTTTGTTTCTCATCATCAAGAAAGCTCATAAGGAGATCTTGTGGTTTTCCCAAAAAATCTTCGTTAGCCAGGCGTTTCTTTACATAGCTATCTATCGAGGGAATTCCCGTCGTACTTGGTCTTTTGTCAGTCTGAAAAAGGGGAATAATGATAACTTTATCTTGAAGCAATATCTTTTGATAGGAAATGTTCATAATGAGATCTTTTGAGTCTGATAGAGCGACATTATATTCTCACGCAAAAAATCCGGGGTGATTGGTTGTCTTTGTTTGAAACCGGCATCTACTTCATGCCAGTGGAGAATCGTCGGTTCACCTATACGCCAGCACAAAGAAACCTCTCTCCCTTCATAAACGGTAATAAAATCAACGATACCTCGTGCAGGGTCTTGCAATACACAACCGATTTGTTCTAATTCTTTGATGTAATTTGCAGCTCTTAACTTGGTAGTCTCTTCTTGCTCGGGAGATAATGGTAAAGATTTTTGAGTATCTTTAAAAAGCTTTTGACAATCAGCGACGATCGGCTGTACCAGTTTGAGAGCTTTTTGTGCTTGGATAAAACTAAAATGCTGATGCAAGAGAAAAAAATTAGGCCTCTGTACTGTACAAATCTCTCGAAATTTTAGCAACTGAGTGTATAACCGCACCCAGTTTTGGACTTTTGAGGTAAAGAGGAGGTTAATGATGGTGGAGAAGTCAGAATGAACTGTAAGGGAGAA
>MEWR01000006.1:62337-74525 GCA_001773455.1 Candidatus Abawacabacteria bacterium RBG_16_42_10 | reverse complement strand
TAGAGATCAGATTCAATCCTCTATTCTACAGTCAGGTTCTTTATGAGTTAACGTTGACCGCTTCGGTCAGGTTTTTTGTGAGTTAATTCAAGGCCTTGATTATTCTCATAACCCTGAGTTACCCTGCCAGGGTACTAACTGACATATTATGCAATACACTGAACTCCGCAAGGGAACCAAGATTACCATCGACGGCGAACCATGGATCGTTACCGAATACGAATTTATGCGTATGCAACAACGTAAAGCAACGGTAAAATGCACGCTCAAAAATCTCATTACCGGACGAACATTGCATAAGACTTTCCAACCCTCTGACAATCCCGAGGAGGCACAATTGGAAAATCATCGATCACAGTATCTTTATCGTGATGGGGACAGATTTGCTTTCATGGATCAAAAAAGTTTTGACCAATTTGAAATGACCAAAGAGCAATTAGGAGATGCCACAGACTACCTTTTAGAAGGCGCCGATGTCGACATCATGTACTTCCAAGGCAAACCTATTACTTTACAGTTACCACCCAAAGTTACTTTGAAAGTTATTGATACTCCACCTGGGGTAAAAGGCAATACAGCCACTGGCGGTACCAAGAAGGCCAAACTCGAAACCGGCATCTCCATTACTGTTCCTCTCTATGTCGAAGAAGGAGAATCAATCAGAATCAACACCGAGAATGGAGAATTTATTGAAAGAGTGAAAGAAGGGAAGTAGTTAACAATTAACGATTATCAATTAGAACTCAGAACATCCGAAATGAGTCTTGAGCTCATTGTTAATTATTAATTTTCAATTGATAATTTTTATGAGTGTGTTCCTCTCTTCCAGAGTGACCATGGACGAGTGTCGACACGATCACCGATAAATTCGATGAAATTATTAAGGATTTTGGCGTTTTCACCGCGATTGATCCATTGTTTGGGAGCATATTCTTTTATGCCATAAGGCGAAACAAAACCATTGATTACTCCTATTTCTGTCGAGTATTCGATGAAACGGACAAAGACATTGCTTAGTCCGACATCACTGTAAACCGTACCTTTGGCTTGGAAATTTTCAGGAATAATTAAACCGCTCGCATTGAGGGCAATCTTGATTGCCTCTTCACGATTGATGTTTTGGACTATACGGAAATACTGGTCGTCATATCCATGGACTATGCCATAATATGCAGCGCTATACACATAGCGGAAGATTTCATCGTTCTTGATATTGTGTTCCCAAGTAACAGGTAAGTCTTTGAATTCGGGTATCAAGCCTGCTTGAATTTGCCCTTCAAGATAAGCACGGTCGAAGATATAGAGACAATTGGAATTGAGTGCCTGACGAACAAATTCCCAACGAAGCATCGGACGATCTGCTTGTGCGGGAGAAAGATACTCAAAAGTATTAAATTCATTTCGGCCATTGCTGTAAACCCAATCATTGTACTCAACTATTGGCGCTATCCAGTATTGAGCGAGAGCATAGAAATTACCACGCATGAGTCTGCGTAAAGAATTTTCTTGCCATCTATTAGCAAATTCACTCACAGGAAGGATCTTTATCAGTGAGCGATCCAAAGAGAATGAACCGTCAGGATTTTGTTTGAGCGGTTCTGTGGACACGCCCTGTCTTTGTTGCAACAAAGGACTATTCGGCCCGCTTAATGTGTCAGTAAACATGTCAGGAAAATCGAGCGTCGTTACGGTTCCATGGAGATTCTCGATATAGCTCTTTGCCCAATGGTTTGAAGGCACATCAAAGAATTCATGTACAGATAGCGGTGCTAGACAGCTGATGCTTGGCTCATGGACGACCGGTTTCTGTATACGAGCTCTTTTTCTTTCTTCCTTGGGTGGAGTTGTTGGTGTCGGCGTAGGTGTAGGAGTGATCGTTGGTGTGGGTGTAGGGGTAGGAGTTGGTGTAGGCGTAGAAGATGGAACCTGTTTAGAGAATTCCACATTACTAAACTGACTCTGTCCAGCTGCACAATCTCCCTCTGTACGAACACGATAATAATACGTGACATTCAGCGTCAGGTTGATAAACGTATAAGAAAACTGCGTAATCGGGCCGATAGTTTGTAAGATAGTGCTAAAATCAGGCTTATCAGAAAGCTGAATAGTAAATTTAGGGTTTGTAGCACAACAGCTCTGAGGATCACTCGGGATCAAAGCCCAGGAAATAGTATTGCTTGTGCCAATGGTTTCTGGAGGTTCGAGTGCCAAGATCGGTGCATCAATAGCCCCCTGCTTATCGCAGACAAAAAGAGTCAACACGGTACGATCCTGGCCAGTGCGCGCACGAATCTGTGCCCAAATTACCTCACAGGCCTTGTCTGCTAGCGGAGTCAGCAAAACCAAAATGATCGGTATTACTAATTTAATGATTTTTTTGAGGTGAACCCCTCCAAACATGTTTTTTTTGTTTTATAATCTCTTTATATTTTAACAATAAAGCAGGGTCCTTGTCTATAGAAGAGGGCTTGTGCTTGCCATGGTTTTTACCAACCAATATTCATGAAAATCCTTTCTCCATTTGAGCCAGTCAAGACACTATTTTTGGGTTGTAAAAAATTGCAAAAATGCGATGATAATTTCAAAGTTCTCAATTTTTGAGTTAGGTGTTATTTAGAATTTAGAACTTAGAATTTAGAACTTTCAAATGGAGTTTTCCTTATTTACTGACGGTGGTGCACGAGGTAATCCCGGCCCCGCAGCTTGGGCTTTTGTCCTCTATGATGCTCAGACAATAGTTGCAGAACAAAGCGGCTATCTTGGTACCACAACCAACAATGTTGCCGAATACAGCGCATGTCTGGAAGGGCTTCGGTATATAGCGAAGCAGTTCGGTGGAGGAAATATCATCACCTGTTATGCCGACAGTGAACTCTTAGTTGAACAAATGAGCGGAAGGTATAAAATAAAATCTCCCCATCTCAAAGTTTTGGTGGGAAAAATGCGGGAATTGGTCGAACTGCAAAAAAAAGTGACATATCAGCACATTGTTCGAGAACACAACAAAGAGGCGGACAGGTTGGTAAACAGAGAGCTTGATAACTCAACATAACGATTCGGGCTTGAGTTGAAATTCCATTGTTAATTGTTAATTGATAATTTTAAATTATTAGTTCATGTCACATACAGTCTTCTATAGAAAATATCGGCCCAATGCCTTTGAACAAATAGTCGGTCAGGAAGCGATTGTAGCCACGCTCTTACAAGCATTGAAAGAGAGTACCGTAAGTCATGCGTATCTCTTTTGTGGACCACGAGGAACCGGAAAAACCACATTGGCGAGACTTATTGCAAAAGGAGTAAATTGCTTACAACTGGGGGTGAACGGTGAACCATGTAACAACTGTTCTACCTGTACTGACATCAAAAACAACGCCTTTCCTGACATCATAGAAATCGATGCAGCATCCAATCGCAGCATTGATGATATCCGTGAACTGAAAGACAAAGTACAATTCATGCCCTTACAAGGAAAGAAGAAAGTCTACATCATCGATGAAGTCCATATGCTCACCAAAGAAGCATTCAATGCGCTCCTAAAGACTCTTGAGGAGCCTCCTGCGCATGTGCACTTCATCTTGGCAACAACCGAACGACATAAGGTACCTGCAACAATAGTCTCGCGCACACAAAACTTCTCACTTCGTCCTCTGACTGAGAGCAAGATCATCACATTACTTACGCATGTAACACAACAAGAAGGAATTGAGGCAGAGGAAAATGCCTTGCAAATGGTGGCACGAGTTGCTGAGGGAGGGCTACGTGACGCTCTCACTCTCCTGGAACAATGTGTCATCGACAAGAAACTTACAACGACCCTTATCGAACAGCAACTAGGTTTCGTACGTCAGGAGATTCTAGAAAAATTTTTTGATCTCTGGGAAGGAGGTGATGTAAATGAGAAGCTTAATTATTTAAAACAATTGTACGAGCAGGGAATTCACGTTGATCAATTTGTGAAACAAGCAATTCTGTTTGCCCGTGATTTACTTCACGATGCCGTCATCAACCATAGAGCAAATAAAACCTGGTACATTGGATGTTTGAATGCTCTTATGGCTTGTGAAAAACGCCTAGCCCTAACTCCCCTGCCAATATTGGCACTGGAATTGGCATACTTGGACTTAACACATTCTTCGGACATTGAGAGGAATAAGCTTCCACCACCTAATATTACTGTGAAAGAAGTTGCTACGACACCAAAAAAAATCGAAGTCAAACCTATAGTCACAGGAAATAATCAAAACTGGCAGAGCATGGTGAGAAGTATTACAAATCCTACACTTAGACTTGCTCTTCTCCATACGGAAATTTCTCGAGAAGGAAATCTCATGAGTATACATTTCAATTCCACTTTTGAATTGGAAAAAGTAAACAACAACTCTGGCGTTCAAGCGATCAGAGAGGCTTTAAAAAACGGTTTCAATGAAAATCTTGACGTTAGCTTCAAAGTAAAGGATGATCAAAGCCAGTCCCCAGAAGTGTTGAAAAAAATACAGACAATTTTTGGGACCCAGACCAACCCGATTTAAGCCTATTTTTGTCTTCTATGAGCGAGTTTCTTCCACCACAAAATCACGAAGCTGAGCAGAGTGTTTTAGGCTCAATCCTCATAGACAAAGATGCTTTTATCCGTATATCTGACTTTTTGCTCGTTGATGATTTTTATGAAGAGAAACATCGTCATATTTATAGTGCAATTTTGGAACTGTTTCATCGTTATCAACCCATCGATGTTCTCACCGCAGCCAATATCCTGGAAGAAAAAGAGAAGCTGGAAGATATAGGTGGTAGTGATTATCTTATTGAGCTAACCCAGACTGTTCCTACTTCTAGCCATGTCTACAACTATGCTCAGATAGTGAAACAGAAATCCACTCTTCGCAAGTTAATTGTGGCTGGGCAGCAAATTTCAGCGCTGGGATACGATGAAAAAACCGACACCAAAGAGGTGCTCGAGCAAGCAGAGAAATTTTTGTTCTCCGTGTCACAGACCTTCATCAAAACAAAGTTTATTCATATCAAGGACGTTCTTGATGAATCATACGACCGCATCGCAGAGCTACACGCCACCATGGAGCGTGATGGAGAGGCTTTCCGCGGAATAGTAACCGGATTTACGGACCTCGACAAAACCCTCTCCGGTTTACAGCCTGCAGATCTCATCATCTTGGCTGCTCGTCCTTCAATGGGTAAAACAGCCCTTGCTCTGAATATTGCTCAAAATGTTGCCCGTCATGGGAAAAAAACTGTGGGCATTTTCTCACTTGAAATGTCCAAAGATCAATTGGTGGAACGCATGTTCTGTTCGATTATGGGACTTGATTCATGGAAATTGCGCACCGGAAAATTGACCGATCAGGACCTCCGAAATATCGGTATTGTTATGCAAGATCTGAACAATATTAATATTTTCATCGATGATGCAGCCGACTGTAGCATTGTTGATCTGCGCACCAAGGCTCGCCGCCTACAGCAGGAACATGGTCTGGACCTGCTTGTTATCGATTATCTCCAATTGATGAATAGCTCTCGTCCAAATTTTACAAATAGAGTACAAGAAATATCAGAAATTTCTCGCTCACTCAAACTCTTGGCACGTGAGTTACAGGTACCAATTATTGCCTTATCTCAGCTCTCCAGAGCGGTTGAATCCAGGCAGGAAAAGATTCCTCAACTATCTGACCTTCGCGACTCTGGCTCTATCGAGCAGGATGCTGATGTTGTTCTCTTCATATATCGTGATGACCATTATAATCCCGACACCAGCAATCGTCCTGGTAAAGCTGATATTATTATAGCCAAGCATCGTTCCGGTCCGACTGGAAAGATCGAACTCGGCTTCAAAAAAGAACAAGTGCTTTTTGTTAGCCTTGATAGGGCACATGAATTGCCTCCGGAAATGACTGAAGCATCGCCACAGAAGACAAAGGCGAAGTGGCGCAACTAATACAGTTCTGAGTGCGGAGCGCTGAGTGCTGAGTTGATTTCCTTTCCATTGGGTGTTATCTTCCTTTTTGCGAATAATAATCATTCTCATAGAGAGATATTTGCGCATAAGAATCATTCTTAAAAAATGGACGACAGCGTTAAGTTACTCGGTGACAAAAAAATCTCCCTCACTCTTCAAAGAAGAGTGATTCTTGAAGAACTTATGAAAAGAAGCGATCATCCCAGCGCAGAAGAGCTTTTTAATTGTTTACGCGGCAAGACACGCAAATTAAGCCTTGCTACGATTTACAGAACCCTAGAAACGCTCCTGGAAAACAACCTTATAGTCGAGCATACCCAGGGCAAAAATGCCGCCCGCTTTGAAATAGCAAAGGGACAACATTATCATGTTATTTGCCTTAAATGTCAGAAAATGGAAGATATTTTTGGCGTTACCATTCAATCTTTAGAAGATGAGATCGCCAAAATGACCTCATATCGCATTGAAAAACACAGATTGGATGTTTATGGCTTGTGCCCTGACTGTAGGGTGAGCCAGATTCCTATCCAAGCAGAAGGATAATTGTATGAACATCGTCGAAAAAGTTACAAATATTCATCTAGTAGGTATCAAAGGAGTTGGTATGACTGCCCTTGCGCAAGTCCTCAAAAGTATGGGCAAAAATATCACCGGCTCGGATAAGCCTGAAGTTTTTTTTACTGATGCTATTTTACGGAAGCTAGGTATCTTAGTGCATGAAGAATTTTCTGCTGATCATATTCATGCCAACACTGAGCTTATCATTGCCTCTTCAGCTTATGGTGATGACAATCCTGAAATCGCAGAGGCAAAAAGACGGGAAACTCCTATCTTAAATTACCCTCAAGTATTGGGGATTTTATCAGAAAAGAGAAAAAGTATCGGTGTCGCCGGTACCCATGGCAAAACTACTACTACTGCTTTGCTGGGGCTAGCCATGACAGATTTAAGTCTGGATCCAATGGTTATTGTGGGCTCACAGGTGCCGCAATTTGGAGATACCAATGCTCGTATCGGCAAGGGAGACTATTTTGTTGCAGAGACATGCGAATATCGCCGCCACTTTTTAAATTTTCATCCTCAGGCAATCATAATTACCAATATTGAGGAGGATCACTTGGATTATTTTAAAGATATCGATGATATTCTCCTTGCCTTCAAAGAATACGTTGATCGGCTACCTGCTGGAGGTACTGTTGTTTGTTGTGTTGATGATAATGGCGTACGGAAGATGTTGGATATAGTTGCTCGCACAGATATACATATTGTTACTTATGGAGAAAGCAAAGAAGCGAACATTCGCATGAGCAAACACACGGTGAATAATGAAGAACAGGCTTTTGAAATAACCATAGGGGAAAAATTCTATGACTTTCAGATGCTGATCCCCGGCAAACATAATTGTCTTAATGCTACGGCTGTGATTGCTTTGACATGGTCACTTTTTCACAAAACCATGGCTAATAATCAACTTATCCATTCCCTGCAAAAGACCGTACGAGAGTTTGCATCTACTACTCGGCGATTACAAAAAGTCGGGAATTTCAATGACATGATCATTTTTGATGACTATGGCCATCATCCCACTGAGATCAGAGCAACTCTTAAGGCTTTAAAAGATTTTTATCCTGATCGTTATTTGGTCGTTGATTTTATGCCTCATACATATACGAGAACAAAATCTCTCTTTGATGAGTTTTCCCAGTCCTTTGAAGATGCTGACATGGTAATTATCAATGAAATTTATGCTTCAGCACGAGAGCAACCTATACCTGGGATTAGCGGAGAAAAACTTGCCGAGTCAATCAAGTCTCACAAGTCCAATGTTCACTATTTGCCCAAGCAAGAAGTAGGAAGTAATATTCGAAAGAAAGACCTTTCCAAAAGTATATTTCTTACCATCGGCGCCGGGGACAATTGGAAAATTGGTCAAGAATTACTTTAATCATCATGAATGCTATTACTGTTTTTGATACTCTCTTTCATCACATAGAAGGCGTATCATTTTGTGTAAAATATTGGGACAAAAAGACAATAAACTATGGCATTGATAAGCCTGCTTTTACAATTATTTTCAAAAAACCGGAGGCACTAGACGAAGTTCTAACCCATTTAAGCCTGGGATTTGGCGAGGCCTATACCAGAGGTGATATTGAGATCGAAGGAGATATACAAAGAGCTCTTGGCTTACTTTTCGATCCCCATCTTAAAATTCGCCCTAGTATTAGAGCCATTCTCCATATCGGATGGTTGCAATTGGTCCACAAAAATCATCTGAAACAAGCAAGGAAAAATATAAGCCACCACTATGACGTAAGCAATGAATTTTATGATCAGTGGCTCGGAAAAGAAAGAATATATTCATGTGCATATTTCAAAAATGAAGATGACGATATCGATACTGCCCAAGAAAATAAATTGGACTATATTTGTCGCAAGCTGTTACTAAAACCAGGACAAACTCTTCTGGATATTGGTTGTGGTTGGGGGGCTTTGGTCCTTTATGCGGCAAAGAAATACGACGTGAAAGTTATGGGAATTACTTTGAGTAAGAACCAATTGGAACGTGCCAGGAAGCGAGCTAAACAAGAAGGGTTAAGTGACAAAGTAACTCTAGAGCTTTGTGATTATCGTGAGCTGGCAACCAGAAATGTTAGTTTCGATCGCATAGTCAGCGTGGGTATGATGGAGCATGTAGGGAAAAATCACATTCATGAGTATATGGCAGCCAATAATAAACTTCTCAAAGAAAATGGCGTGGGATTACTTCATACCATTGGTAAAATGAAAAGCGGCCGGATCGATGCATGGATGGAAAAATATATTTTCCCGGGAGCATATTTGCCTGAACCAGGAGAGTTAATTGACGGGTTTCGCGACGCTGGTCTGGAAGTGTATCATTTAGAAAACTTACGCCCTCATTATGCACTCACTCTTAAGTCTTGGGTCAAAAACTTTGAAAAGAATATTGAAACGATACAAAAACTTGTAAGCCCTGAACTTGTCCGTATTTATCGACTGTATCTCAATGGATGCGTAGCCGCGTTTACGTATGGGGATATCAACCTTTATCAGATCAGTTTTTGTAAAGGGTACACCAATCAGGTACCGGTCCCACTGACCAATCATTATTTGTATGTTTAAAGGTTTCTGGGAAGAGCTCCCTCGTCCGATTATTGGTTTGTCGCCTATGGACGGTGTCACCGACGCCGCTTTTCGTTTCATAGTCTCAAAATATGGCAAACCACTTCTTCACATTACTGAGTTTGTTTCGGTAGAGGGCATGAATGTTGGTAATCCGGCAAAAGTCTTTGAACCTTTCAAGTACAGCGAAGTAGAAAGGCCGGTCATCGCGCAATTGTTTGGCACCGATACAGAAGCCTTTTACAATGCGGCAATTATGGTCGGTGAAATGGGCTTTGATGGCATAGATATCAATATGGGTTGCCCGGCAAAGAATATTTCTGCTCGAGGGGCCGGGGCCGGTCTTATTCAAAATCCCAAACTTGCGAAGGAAATTATTCGCTCCGTAAAGAGAGGCGCCAAAGATTTTGCAGAAGGTAAAAGCAGTCGGGATTTGGATTTACCCCAAACAACAAAAAAATTTATGGCTCAGAAATGGCAGCAGTCTGCACAGAAAAGACGATTATTGCCAGTTTCAGTTAAAACCAGAATAGGTTTTGACGATATTGTCATTGAAGATTGGGTTCGTTATTTACTTGAGGAAGAGCCCGTAAATATTTCCGTGCATGGACGCACACTAAAGCAAATGTATACAGGAGAGGCGAATTGGGAGGCAATTGGTAAAGCTGCAGAAATTGTAAAAAAAACCGAAACAAGCATTTTGGGAAATGGCGACATCAAGAGCGTTGCCGATGCGCATACAAAGTTGCAACAATATCACTTAGATGGAGTTCTGATCGGTCGTGCCAGCTTTGGTAATCCATGGATTTTCCAAGGACATTATCCAACGCTTCCAGAGCGCCTAAAAACGGCACTTGAACATGCTTATAAATATGAGGAACTCTACGGCACAACCTTTTTTCATCCTATGAGAAAACATTTAGCATGGTATATGCATGACTTCCCAGGAGCCAAGGAATTACGGGTGGAATTGATAAAAACCAACAGTGCATCTGAAGTTGAAAAGATATTATCTTTAATAACAAAATAGAACAAAAGCCTTAATGATCAATCATTACTCCTTAATGATTAATCGCTTTATGCTAGAATGTAGTGGATCTAATTTGTTTATGAAACCACTTCACATTCGCCTTTCATTGCTGTTTGGTTTTTTAGCGCTATTTCCCTTCATATCTAACACTCAAGCTGCAACAAGTATCGATATATCTTCTACACAGGACATTATTAAACCTGTAATTGACAGTGCCGATTCTGTAGAGGTCAATAAAAACATTCTTTTTGATGGTAGCAGATCGATAGAAGATAAAAGTGTGACAAATATCCGATTTCTTTGGGATTTCGGTGACAATACAGTGGATAGTGGCGTTGAGATAGCACATACATATGAAGAACCTGGCGAATATAACGTAACACTGAGCATTCAATATGCTGGACAAACACAGCAAGTTCAAAAGTCTGTCTTTGTCTTTAAGCAAGCACAAAGCATTTTGATAACACAAGATTATGAGAAATCAGACTTCGAGAAGCTGATATCAAATCTCAAGCAAAAGTCCATTTCCGCTCGCATCATCACCTTGAGTGAAAGCCTCAGCCAGGATGATCAATCTTTTATTGAAAAAAGTACTTTTATTTTTAGCACGGCAAAACCCGCCGATCTTGTCACAAGCAAATATCCAACACTCCTCAAAAACAAGACACTTGTCATCATTTCCGATGATAATTTAACCACCCTTGAACGTCTGAGTAAAAACAGCTTCGCAAGCATTGGTGCAGAGAAAATCTTGCTCACAAATATTGAAGCTCTCATGCCCCAGGAAGCCGAGACAATGTCCGTTGCCGAAGCCACAAACCTTACTGAACTGAACGGTATTCTTACCACACGTAAAATTGCATTTGTACAAGTAGAGACACAGGAAAGAATCGGTATCACCAATTTCATGTTGGCGATTACCAATTATCTGAGACGAAACGGTGTTCCTGACATCACTTTGTTTTTATTACTCAGCATTCCGATCATAGCGACAATAATTACTTTTTTTAGACAATTTGTCGGTATTGCAACTCTTGGTATATACACTCCTATGGTTTTTACACTCACCTTTCTTATTATCGGGGGGATCATAGGGAGCAGTACTTTTATCGTTATTGCAGGAGTGAGTATAATTCTGCGCCAAATAATGAACAAGATTCGACTTATGTACGTTCCCAAAATGGCCATGATTTTGATCGGCACGACCTTGGCGGTAATAGGTTTGTTCGTTGCATCCGCATTTTTTAATGTAAGGGCGTTTATTGAAGTAGATATTTTCCCTTTGATACTCTTGTTAACGATGGGTGAACGTTTTATCAGTCTGCAACTGGAACGCGGTATGAGAGCTGCATCTTTTCTTTTTTTAGAGACTATCATTGTAGCTTTGATTATTTACCTCTTACTGGAATGGCAACGCGTAAATATTGTTGCATATCCAGAAATCATTTTACTGATGATTCCTTTAAACTTTTTTATCGGCCAATGGACAGGGTTAAGATTGTCTGAGTTGCTCCGTTTCCGGGATCTCCTGGATACAGCTGAACAGCAGGAATCTGAAGAATAACCAGATCACATGAAATTTCCAACGGGCATACTGGGTATCAATGCCAGAAATCTCCTCTACATACGCCCCTTCAATAAGAAAAAGGCCATACAGTTGGCTGATAATAAACTGGAGTCCAAGGCTTTTTTTCAGGCACACGGCATCCCCACCGCCAAAGTATATTCTGTCATTCGAAACAAAAAAGATTTAGAGCCTTTTCGCTTCAGGAATATTCCTGCGAAAAGTTTTGTTATCAAACCCAATCGTGGTTTCGGCGGACAGGGCATTAAAATCATCCTGGACAAAGAAAGCGTACGCAAAAAGAAAAGTAAAGAACTCAAAGCACATATATCTGATATCCTGGACGGAAATTATTCCCTGACAAACGCACCAGATACCGCGATTATTGAACAAAGAATTATTTGTCATCCGATCCTGGCAGCATTTAGTTATAAAGGGCTTCCTGATATTCGCGTGATTGTACATAACCTCATCCCCGT
>MEWR01000006.1:51650-62276 GCA_001773455.1 Candidatus Abawacabacteria bacterium RBG_16_42_10 | reverse complement strand
ATAGCCGGCATAGATTTGGCAACCGGGAAAATCACACATGCCGTTATTCATGGCAATTATGTAAAACAATTACCCGGTCAAACACAAAAGATTATCGGCGTACAAATTCCCAATTGGGATCAAATACTCCTAACAGCGGCAAAGGCACAGCTGTATTCGAATATCGGGTATCTGGCGATAGACATAGTACTCAACAAAAAGGCCGAACCCCTTGTTTTGGAAATGAATGCCCGGGGGGGGCTGACTATTCAGGTGGCGAATAAAGCAAGATTACGTGAGCGACTTGACCGTATCAAAGGATTGACCGTGAAAACCCCAGAGAGAGGTGTTCGTATAGGAAAAGAAATCTTCGGCAGCCATGAAAGCACGACAACCGTGGAAGATGAATTGGAAAGAATTTCCGGAAAGGAGATTCTCAGTTCTTATGAACCCATTGAGGTGGGAGTCGGTCGCAACAAAAACCAGCGAACCATAGCTCTTTTAGACACCACAAAGATCTACACCTCACTCGATAAAAGCATTGCACACAAATTGGGACTTGTAGACAAAAACTACAAAATATCCGAGAAGCCTGAGTTTTTCTCTATTGTATTAAAGCTGGGAAAGAAGAAAGTGAAAACATTTGTCACAGTTAGAGATTATTCCCAACACACATACAAAGCTGTCATCGGTAGAAGAAATTTGCGCAATATTTTTATCGATCCATACAAGGGTTTGCCCTCAACCTTTCTTGGTGCTCCCAGTGTTTTGCCAACACCTCTGGATCAGGAAAAAGAAGCCGATCATCTCGTTGCGGAAATTTATAAGAAGATATTTTTCCTCTACCATGTAAAGCCCATCAATGTAAAAAGTGAATATGAAAAATGGCAAATAGATAACAATCACATGCCTCAATTCCAATATCGAGAATTGCCCGCCCATTATGAAGAAATGATGAAAGATCTGGAGAGTATTCCATGGTTTGAGTCGGACATCGGACAGGTAATAAAACTACGCTCTCAGGAGCTGGTTCAACAAATAAAAACGGTTAAGAATGCCGGTAAAAAGGAATTTAACGAGCAAGGACAAATGCTTTTTCGACAATTGGATAAGAAGGAATTAAGAATTGCTGAAAAACACATCAAGTTAGAAAAAAACATCATTAGCGAGAAAGCTTCACTTGGCGCCAGTGATATAAGTAGATTTTTTAAACAAATCATTCAGGATTTAGAATTGAAGGAATGGAAAGTTGTCATTGATGAACACCACCTGAGCAGTATTCGTGTCCTGGATAATTACCAAATAGGCGTACCCAAAGATCGCAAAGTGACACTTTCCAGGCTCCTTCAGCTGGCGGCACATGAAATCCTTACCCACTCGCTCGTGCGTCACAATGGAGAAAAACAAAAATGGCGTATTTTCTCGTATGGCTTTCCCAAATACATTTATGTTCAAGAAGGATTAGCCGCTTATAATGAAATGCTGGCGGCTCCGGAGTACAAAAATAACGTTTTGAAACGCTCAGCACAAAATGCTCTTCTGGCATATTATGCTCAGAATGAAACCGGACCCGAACTGATGCAAAGAATTTTAGATTTATATTCTTCCAAAAAAGCCTGGCGTACTTTTGTTCGTCTCAAGCGAGGCTTGGGAGATACCGGTCAACCGGGAGGACTGGGAAGAGAAAATGTTTATTTCTTGGGCCTTTTGCCGTTTCTAGACGTAAAACGCATACCAAAGATCTATTATTGCGGTCGAGTTAATGAAGATCATATAGATACTGCTAAACGCTTTAATTCCCTTGATACTTTTCATATTCCCAAATTTCCTTTGCATCTAAAAAATGAATAATAAACAGGCTTATATACTGCTCGCCAAACCTCCGGTATTGGGTCAAGTTGGACATTCGCTCCCAGGGAAAATCTCTGAGGAGCAAAGACTAGAAATCTATTCATCATATCTGAGTGAGACGATCAGCTATTTCAACACTCTTCCAAACATTGACTTGATTATTAGCTGTGAAGAGCGATATCAAGAGGTGTTGCTGCAAAATCATTTTCCTCAACTAAAACTCTCCAAGGTAATAAGCGGCGATCTGGGTGACAGGCTGGAAGAATTAGCACATTATGCACTCTCTTATTTGGAGTACAAACAGGTATTTATAACTTCTCAAGAGTTTATCTTTGTCAGTGAGGAAAATCTCCATCGTTGGGGAAGAGTTCTCGATCGCACCAGCCACAGCATAATTCTTGTTCCTTATGAGAATAACTTGGGTATTGTCGGCCTCAACTTCCCTTTTACTGGTCTTTACGAGGACGTTGTTTGGCAAAAAGCAAACGTCATAAAACAGCTTCAAGGTAACATTAAAAACCTCCATGTCAAAAGTACTATCATAGAAGAGGATGTCTTTTCGGCTGAGTTATCACAAAATTATCCAGAAACTACACAACTCATGAAAGCTATATCGTGACGCTACTTTTGATCTAGCATTCGTGCCTCTCTACACATTTGCTCGGTAAGCTCTACAGCATCACCAAGATAATTTTCCGGTGTCCAGCTTTTGAATCTGTTCTTTTCTTCAAGAGAGATATCTAAGGCATCAACAAAGCCGTGTAGACGATCTTTGGTGATAGGACCCTCCTTTGCTAAGGCATCAAAAAGTTCATATGGATTGGCCACGCCGAGAAGCCTCAAGCGAGTTTGAATGCCTGAAGTAATGACAGACCATCTATGTTCCAAATCAGCTTTTATAGCGTCGGTTTTTGGTTCCAAATCACGAATATCAGATGCAGCATTTTCTAGGGCTAGTAACGCGTACGCAAAAGTGACACCGAAATTTCTGGCTATAGTTGAATCGGAAAGATGACGCTGGAAACGAGATTGTGGAAGTTTTTCGGCCATCTTTTTGCATAATGCACTGGCAATAATGGCGTTACCTTCACTATTTTCCAGATCAATCGGATTACGTCCTTTATGCGGCATCACTGAAGACCCGATTTGTCCCTTACGAGGTCTTAAGAAAAAATAATCATGTGACAAGCATGCCCACAGATTTTGATCCGTGATTTCTACTATATCCATAATTTCACCTATGAGGTGGAGCAGTTCAGCCCAACGATCATGCGGTTCAATCTGTGTAGTAAAAAGCTGTGGTTCCAGCCCAAGGGACTCCACAAACTCAATGGAAAATTGCTGCCAGTCGATATTGGGAGCAGCAGCTTTGTGGTCGTGAAGATTGCCAACAACACCGGTCATTTTCCCGATTAAATGAAAATTTGCAGTATTCAATCGGTGCAACTTTTTTGCTAGACGATGGCCAGGAAGTGCCACTTCTTTACCAAGAGACGTAGCTGGAGCTTCTCTGCCATGAGTCCTTGATAACATAGGAATCTCTTTCCACTCCTCGGCACGATCAATAAGTGCATGTACCATTTTCCAACCGGCAGGCACCAATACTTCATTCTTGGCTCTTTGAATAGCCATATTCTGTGCAAGATTCGTCACATCTTCGCTCGTCAAAGCAAAATGCACCATGCCCAAAACATCCTCCACACTGGTACCTTTCAACTTGTCTTTTAGAAAATATTCTATTGACTTAACATCGTGGCGAGTTGTCGTCTCCACTTGTTTTACTTTACGAGCATCATTCTGTTTAAATCGTAAATATACATTTCGCAGCAATACCAACTCTTCTTCAGTAAATTTCCGCACTAAGCCCTTTTCAGAAATAGCGATCAAGTATTCTATTTCTATCTCTACACGTCCTTTGATCAATGCAAACTCAGAAAAATAAGGACGCAGCACTTTTGTTTTCTCGGCATAACGACCATCCACAGGAGAAAGAGCAGTCAGTTCATTTAACTCAACAAATTCATTCTTTACCTCTTCAATCGAAACACTTGATTCTTCCGGCCTCATAGAAAAAGTTAATGATGTTTCTTTATACTAAAACATCCATGGATGGGCAAATGTGGTGCGCGATAGTGGATTCGAACCACTGACCTTTATCCCGCTTTGAAATTCTTATGGTGGAACCGGGTGGACTCGAACCACTGACCTCCACAATGTCAATGTGGCGCTCTAACCAACTGAGCTACGGTTCCGTAAATGTGCGGGATCAATGTAACGCTCTAACCAGGCTGAGCTAATCGCGCATGTAGGCCCAATATAGAGAGATTTCTTTTATGGCACAAGATATCTTAGCCAACACTCGCCGAGACCTTCATGGCGACCGCTTTGTCGAGCACACTCGGGATAATATTTTCCGGGCTCAAGAGATTATCAGGGACACAACTTGCTAAAGCTTCAGCAGCCCGCAATTTTATTTTGTCAGTAACTTTTGTAATTCTTTTGTCGAGGAGACCACGGAACATCCCCGGAAATACCAAGACATTATTAATTTGATTGGGAAAGTCACTACGACCTGTACCCACGATATAAGCACCAGCGGCTTTGGCTATATCAGGCATGATTTCCGGAACCGGGTTGGCCATAGCAAAAATAACCGGTTCTGTATTCATAAATTTGATCCATTCCGGTTTTAGAACATTCGCTGCAGAAAGACCGATAAAGATATCCGCACCATTGAGAGCAGTTGGCAAATCTCCTTCCAGGTTCTCTATATTCGTTTGAGCAAGAATACTCTGCTTTTCGCTATTTACATCAGCACGACCCTTATGAAGAATTCCTTTGGAATCACAGACAATAATATTTTTAATCCCGTATTCTATCAGAAGTCTGGTCGTCGCCAAACCCGCAGCACCGGCGCCATTTACAACAATTCGCACATTTTCTTTGGATATTTTCTTTATTTTGAGAGCATTGATCAATGCTGCGAGGACGACCACCGCGGTCGCGTGCTGATCATCATGAAAAATCGGGATATCCAGAGCCTCTCGAAGTCTTTTTTCAATTTCAAAACATTTGGGAGCAGCAATGTCTTCGAGATTGATACCTCCGAATGTTGGAGATATTGCGACTATTGCTTGGATAATTTCTTCAGTATCTTGTGTCTTTAGCACGATAGGATAGGCGTCGATATCCGCAAATTGTTTGAAGAGTATGCATTTGCCCTCCATGACCGGCAAGGCGCCATATGGTCCGATATTGCCCAGTCCCAATACAGCAGAGCCGTCAGATATGACAGCAACCGTATTGCCCTTAATAGTATAATTTTGCACTTCTTCTGGATGTTCACCCAAATATGAAGATACAGCTGCAACACCAGGGGTATATGCAACGCTGAGATCCTCACGGTTCATTATCGGACCAAATTTGCTAACAATAGCGACTTTCCCATGCGTAGCTTTGTGTTTTTTGAGTGACTCCTGACCGTAATCCATAAATTTTCCCAGAAAAGACAGTAAAAGCACTCTAACAATTCCCGCTGTAAAAGCAACGAGAGGATTCGGCATGCCGAATCCAAATTCTAAGTTCTAAATTCTAAGTTACACCTTTCAACTATAACTTTGAACCCTTCGATACACTCGGGGCAGGCCCTAGAACTTAGAACTTGCAAAGTGTGTTATACTTATATGAAGTGGATTTTTATGCATTCTTATCAGATTCGTGTACTCATCTCGTGGTTTCTCAAATTGTTCTTATTGGCCGGACAGACCATAGGTCATACCATTGTTCTTGCCATGACTCTGGAACATTTTGGCTTGCATAGTGTGCCGCTTTTGTTTTTGGCAATTGGTGTAAGCACGCTCATAGGCACATTGCTTCTGAGATTTCTCCCAAAAACGATAAAAAAAGAACATCTTATACTGCTGTACTCCAGTGTACTTCTCGCGTATTTGATTCTCATCCTGAGTCTTGGCACCTTCGGCCCTATTATTGCGTCGATAGTCATTGCTCTTGGTATTCTACAAATGCCACTCGGCATCATCACCAGCTATTACATCGAAGAATTGTTTTCACCTTTGGAAGCACGAAGAAGCCTGCCGCTCATCGAGTCAACCGAAGGAATATCGATGGTTGCCTCAGGACTTACGATCATCGGTTCACTCGTGCTTGGGATATCGGTACCCTCACTCCTATGGCTGTGGCTTGCCAGCCATATTGGTTTGACTGCAATCTTTGGCATATGGTTGCTCTCTCATAAAAAAGTACCATCACTTCATCACTTACTTCCTGAGTCATTTTTTAAGCAAGAATGGAACATTTCCTTTGCTACGCCTCTCAAGGCACTGATGCTAAGCATGTTTCTCATCGTTCCATTGGCAGAGCTCTATTTTACCTCTTCCTTTGTAGAACTTTTCGGAGAAAAGGAGCGAATCATCACTACCGGTATCGCTTTATTTCTGGCTGCCTCCGGAATTTTAATCTTATGTAACCAATTTTTTATAGCTCCAAAGTTGCTCGCCAGATCCGGCAGTATGGGGACTTTGCTCTCCGCGATACTGATGACTACATTGGCAGCAGGCTTAAGTTTATTGTTTCCGGGATTTTGGCTAGCGGCGCTGGTGAGACTCACACATGAAGGGTTTTTGCCGGTGTTTAAGTTGGGTTATGTCTCGACCCTCTACGCGATCCCCATCAGTAAACGTCTGGAAATGAAGTCTTTTGTTGATGGGATTATCATTCCATCAGCGATGATTTTCGCTTCGGGTTTGGTCGTCGTCCTAGAAAAACTTATTCATGGAGAAATCTTATGGCCCCTTCTTGCTGTATTTATTCTCTGTATCACCGGACTCGCATTTGCTTTTTTCCCTGCTCTTAAGAAACGTTACACTGACTACCTGGTCAGCAATCTCCACAATGATTCGCATACGTTCAAAAAAACACTTTTACAAATACTTTCCGAACCTGGTCATGACACTGCCCTCAACACCATGCATCGCTTGCTTAAGATGCCTCGGGAGCAAGAAGAAATAAAAGTTCAAATTTTAAACACCTTAAGCACACTCAAAAAACAAAATTCTCTACCGGTAATTTTTGAGTCTGTGCGGCATGAAAATAACATGATACGGCTCGCTGCCTTGCAAGCCTTGCAAGAGTATTCTTGGAACAAGGAGAACGTCTTTGAGCAAGGGTTTTCACGTTTTCATTTGCTCAAGATATTGAGAGAATTATTTGCCCGGGAAACCAATGATGAGGTCAAAATGACTATTGTAGATTTACTTGCGAAAATCGATCATGAACATGTGATAGAATTTCTTGTTTCGGCACTCGAGGACAGTGACCCACTCCTACGTGCACATATCATACGGGTAATGGGAAGGTTTCCAGATCCGCATATCTATCACTTCATTGAACCTTATACCAGGGATGCCAATGCATGGATTCGCGCATACGCTGTCGCCGCTTTGTGGCAATTCCCCCAATATCGTCTCGAGCTACTGGTGCAAATTGTGAAGCTTCTGAGTGAAGGAAACAGTGAAGCAGTACAAGCAAGCACTTTTCTCTTGGGTGAATTACGCTCGCAGCAAGAACACCGAACACTTCTCAAGCGACTTGAAGAAGGCGACTCAGAGATTGCCCTAGAAGCCGCCTTGGCTCTAGTAAAAATCGGAGATTATTGCGGAGTGGATACAATTGTCGAAAATATTCTCACAAAACCTGTACTATTACGTAAAGTTGAGCGTGAATTGGGAACAGAAACGAAAAGCATGCGAGTCATCATGCGTGCATTAGAGAACGCGGTGATACACAAAATAAGCGAGCATATCTTGCTATTTGAGGGCAATGAAAATGTGATCGATGAAATGGAAAAGCTCTATCATCTGGTAGGTGCCGAAGAAGAACTCTATCACCTGGAAAACCTTAGGACCACTTCTTCGATTTGACGATCGTATCAACCAAACCATATTTAAGAGCCTCATCAGCGGACATCCATTTGTCACGATCGCTGTCCTTGGTGACCTGATCAAGTTTTTTACCAGTGTGCTTTGCCAAGATTTCATTGAGCCGTTTCTTCGTACGCAGAATATGATTAGCGGCAATTTCAATATCACTCGCCTGCCCCTCAGCACCACCCAACACTTGGTGAATCATCACCTCGCTGTTAGGCAAAACCATTCTTTTCCCTTTTGTTCCTGCAGCCAAGAGTACAGAGCCCATCGAAGCAGCAAGTCCCACACACACGGTAGAAACCGGCGCCTTGATATGCTGCATAGTGTCATAGATGGCCAAACCAGCAGACACTGATCCTCCGGGAGAATTGATATAAAACATGATATCTTTATCGGAGTCTTCTTTATTCAAAAATAACAATTGAGCGATAATACTATTGGCGACAGCATCATCAATTGCTGTGCCGAGAAAAATGATTCTTTCTTTCAGTAAACGCGAATAGATATCATAACTTCGCTCACCTTGGCTTGTTTTTTCAATGACATAAGGGATAACGAAAGACATGGGGAATGTAAAATTTAAAATGTAAAATTGAACTCAAACAACACAATAATTATAGCTCTTATTTGCCTTGTCTTCCATCTTCTTATGGCAAATGCAGGTGACAGGCGAGCTACGCAGGTGACAGGACTGGTCCTCTTCACCTTTGACAGCTCCTTTCATCACCTTCCACCTGAGCTTCTTACCTTCTTCACCTTCTATTTGCCTAGGGCAAATTGCCGGGTGTATGATCACACCTTATTAATCATGGAGAATATGGGAATTTTTGTTCCAAAAAGCTTCGCAGAAGAAGGAATTGAGAACCAAAGACCTATCATTTCCATACAGCCTGTCGCAATTTTGGATGCAATATTCATGCGACACGGAGAGCAGTTTTCTGATGGAGAACAAAAAAATCGCGAAGATCGTTTAAGTGAGGTCGGGAGAGTACAGGCTATCGAGTTCGGGAAGAGCTTAATCGACCGAGATGGGGTTTTTGGGTTCTGTGGCGATACGAAAAGAGCCCAGGAATATCTCAGTATCATTTTAGAAAATTGCCAGGCTCCAAGAAAAGGTCAAGCCCGCATTCATCCATCGCTCAATGCCATTGATCCGCGACTTGGATCCGAAGAGTACGAAACACACCGAAGAGAGCAAATAGAAGAGTTGGCTTCTTGGATAGACACATACAAAAGAAGTGTAAAGACAATGAGAGAAAAATCACGAATGAGCATACTCTTCGTGACTCATACGCATATCAATGAAAGTTTACTTGAAAAAATCATAGGCGATCCGGAAAAATCCGCCCTTTTTGACCCCACCACTGTAGTACGTCCATTTGCACCCGGTGATCACTGGATACTTCGCACATCGAGGCCTCCCAATGGGAAAGAATCAAGTGTAATTATTTTGGGGCAAAAGCAATATCCATTAAATGAACAAGCTTTTTCGAGTCTTATCGAGGGATATTTGGCTCGAAATCGTTATAAATCTACACGTATCGTTGCAAGCGAACAAATAGGTGAAACAAACGAAGTTCCTTTAGAAAAAGTATTTCTCGCTTTTTCAGTAGTTCGTGACAATCCCATGATTGCAGCAAAACCTGCAAAAAATGAATATAATTTTCAGGTCGAAAAACGTTGGATATTCTGTGAATATATCAAATTCCTCGTTCAAGAAAGCGATGCATTAGCACAAAAGTTAGGTGACAAAGAATGTTCAACTTTTTCGAGAAAAGCGGCCGATGTCGCAGAATGTATCAAAAAGTATGCACAGGATTTGATACACAACCATGTACACCAGAAAGACGCCAAAATTTCGGTATCTGCACATGTTGGTTTCGCAGAAAGTTTTCTTATAAAGTGCCTCATAAAGATTGTCCAGCTAAAACCACATAGCCAGACATCTTCCGCGGAAAAACTCATTGATATCCTGGAAAATGGCTTTGAAAAAAACAACCGTCTGCAAGTGGATATTGCCAAGGGGACATTAAACACTGTTCACATCCGAATACGTTTCGATAAAAAAATACAATCCACCGGAAAAGAATTCCATTTCGATGGCGAAGTCCCCATGGAGGTTATCGAGCAAATAATAGCCGAGCGGACATAAGTTTTCTGGTTTGCCATACGAAGCTCTACAGGAGCGCAGGCTGGCGGAGAGGGGGGGATTCGAACCCCCGCGCCGACTTACGCCGACCTACAGGTTTAGCAAACCCGCCTCTTCAACCACTTGAGTACCTCTCCTTTTGCGTTGGTTGAATAGTCCCCTTAGGGAACGTTGCCAGACTAATCAATATTGTCGTCGATGACAATAGCTTTTTCGAATACTCATGCTACAATCCAACCTTATAAATTCACTTACCATGATCGCCGATCTCGAAGACTTTTATTATCACGCTAAACTGTTTGTAAAAGCATTTAACAAATTCATTCGCCCATGTCAGCTCAAGGGCTTAGCTTGGGTCGACCACATTTGCTTTAAGTGTGACTCTGCAAGAACGTATAAAGAGATGAGAGCTTTGTTTGAAAGTGAAAAAGTTTCAGAATTTATCTATCAGTCGAACATTGCCGGAAGGAGAATCGCATGCGTACAGCTGAGAATGGCTATCCGAACAGCACTGGGGCCGATTCAACTTCTTGAACTTTCTGACAAAAAACCGAGAAAAGAAGAAAGGAGCCATTTTGATCATATAGAGGTATATCCAGAGGGCATTTCTTACACTTCTATGGTCAAACGAGTGGAAGAAGCCGGTATTACACTGACAAAGGACGCGCGACCACATCACACAACGCATGATGCTCTTATTGA
>MEWR01000006.1:42881-51632 GCA_001773455.1 Candidatus Abawacabacteria bacterium RBG_16_42_10 | reverse complement strand
CGAGAGAACCTCTGATGAATAAAATTATCCGTGATGAAATAAGCAGAAGAATTCGCTAGGCAGCGGTTTTTTGCGGACCGACGATGCTCATTAGCTCTGATAATACAGCACGAATATCGATAACTACTTCCTGTACCTGACAATGCTGATACTTGCTTATATCAAAGGCACGGTATTTCATCTCACGGCTCGTCTCGTCAACACGGAAAGACCCGCTAAATTCATTGAAATCAAAATGTAACGCATATACGGATGGATATCCGGGCAAAAATTGAGCTTTGACATGAGCTCCATTGGATAAAACTGCAGAGACGGGATTTTCTCTGACAATGTTTTTTATGGTAGTTAAAAACTCTCCTGAAGAAAGAGAAGGACTTTGAGACATAGACTATTATTAACAAAGATTGGGCGGAAAGAGCGTTTTTTGCATTTTCTGGGCCAGATGTTTTAATGGAAGAAGATCATTGTCTAAACACGGGAAAATCTCGATAGTAGTTATTGCTTCAGCAAGATATGCCTTTGCCTGGATTTTCTCTTCCACTGAAAGTTTGTTTTTTTCATAGGCTCGTTCCAACTCTATGATGTTATCTACGATAATTAATAGTGATAGGCAGAGCTTAAAAATATCGGGTCGACTTGTCTTAAATGAAGCTAAAAGAGTTCGGTTGATATTCATCAAACATTCTTGGAAATTTTTCAGTTCAGCAATTTCTTTTTCTAATTTACCCAGCTTTGCTGGCTCAGATGGAGTATCGCTTACCGTTTCGGGAGGAAAAGAAGATCGAGTCATGGCAAAAAGCTTACGTCAGAAACTTAACGATATGAGGCTTCAATTTAGCCAATCTTTGTTTAATGAGAAAGATATATTGTGAAATCTCTTGATTCTCTTTCAATAAACCATCCATAAGTTTTTCATGGCCTTCCACGGCCTTTTCCCAGTACTTTAGATTTTTAGGAGAAACTTTTGGTTCAGGAAAAAGCATTCGCTCAGCTTCGTAAATAAAGACAATTGTCGGACTGATTTCTCGGAGGGGAAGAGAGGCTTCTTTTTTTTCCCATACCAAACCAACCATCTCTCTATGAAGATGCAAAAGGAAATTTCCCCACTCTCTCTCAAGTTTCAATTCTTCAACAGAAGATATGGAGGCTTGAGGCGCCCCAAAATGTTCGGCGTCATTCGATGGACGATGAGTCATTGTCATAAACTTTTCTTAACGAAGCAAGAGAGTATCAGAAAAGAAATATTTGTCAACCAACAACAGTCTATTCCAGGAGGAAATTTTGCTTTCTCGCCAAATATTTATCCAATTCAAATTTCAATGCTGGAAATTTTTCTAAGGTAATGTCTTCATTCAGGAGCGTTTCAGCTGCTTCGCGAGTTTTATAAATCAGGTCACTATCAGTGAGGGTGGCCATTTTGAAATCCGGTAATCCACTTTGTTTCGTGCCATAGATCTCACCTGGGCCACGAAGCTCTAAATCCAACTCAGCCAGATCAAAGCCACTATGGTGTTTTTCCATTGCCCTTAATCGTTGATTGGAAGTGGAGGATTTACTGTCGGTAAATAACAAGCAATATGACTGGTATTCACTGCGACCGACTCGGCCACGAAACTGATGTAGCTGAGCTAAGCCAAAGCGATCAGCTCCTTCGATCAGCATCATCGTGGCATTTGGTACATCGATACCCACCTCGATGACCGACGTAGAAACTAAGATGTCTAATTCTTTGTCAGCAAAAGATTTCATAACACCTTCTTTCTCTTTTGGTTTCATGCGTCCGTGAAGCAAGCCAATTTTCCGCTTAGGGAAAATATCATTTTGAAGACGTTCATATTCTTCAGTAGCAGCTTTTACTTCGAGAATTTCTGACTCTTCTATCAAAGGACAAACTACAAAAACCTGTCGGCCTTTGGCAATTTGATCATCGACAAACAAATACGCTTTCCTTCGTTCATTTTCAGATACCACCCGTGTGATAATTTTTTGTCGTCCTGGAGGAAGTTCTTTTATGAGTGATAGATCCTGATCACCATACAATGTTAAAGCCAAACTTCTTGGAATGGGAGTTGCTGTCATAAGAAGCAAATGCGGCGAGCCATGCGTCTTGAGCAGAGCTCTTTGCTGTACCCCAAAACGGTGCTGCTCATCGACGATGGCGAGTCCCAGATTGGAAAAACCTACTCGTTCTTGAATGAGAGCATGCGTGCCGATGATCACATCCAGGGTTTTATTTTTCAATGCCAAAACCAAATCATTTTTACTGCTTTCCGTTGTCGAACCGACAAGCAATTCAGCGCGAATGCCATATTGGCCAAAGAGTGGCAGTAGAGTCTTGGCATGTTGACGAGCCAAAATCTCGGTGGGCGCCATCAACGCTCCCTGATAGCCAGACCTTACCGCCTGATAGAGAGCGATTGCCGCTACAACAGTTTTGCCTGATCCCACATCCCCCTGAAGGAGACGAAGCATCGGTACAGATTTCTCCATGTCTTTGAGAATCTCAAAAGCGGTGATCTTTTGATCCTTGGTCAATTGAAAGGGCAATTTACTGACAAACATTTTAATTTCCTCACTGCGCATAGGCATCTTTTTCCCTTCATCTTGAGATTGTTGCCAAGCTTTTCTCTTCATTTGCACATTGAGCTGCATAAGAAGCATTTCTTCAAATGCCAAGCGAAAGCGAGCAGTTTTAAGTTCTTTTTCACCGGTCGGAAAATGCACTTGCTTGATCGCCCAAGCTTTTGGCATCAATGAATATTTTTCTTTAAATTCTATGGGCAGAAACTCTTCAAATTGATCGGCAAGACTTAAATGCTGATATATCTGCGTGCGTAACCAGCGAGAAGAAACGCCCTCAGTCTCGGGATAGACCGGTACCAAACGAGCCGTATGAATTTGTTCGTCTTTCACGATCTCGACACTCGGACTTTGCATGCTCACTTTCCCAAAGGCAAATTTTATTTTCCCGGACAGTATCACTTCCATACCGGGTTTTATTTGATTGATGAGAAATGGCTGATTGAACCACACCACTGACAATGCCCCACTCTCATCACTGACTTTTGCTTCGGTTAGGACCTTCCGGCTCCTCGTTCGAATATTTTTTATCTGATGAACAGTTACTTTTACCGTGTTTTGTTCATCGCGCACTATATAAGCAACCTGTCGTATTTCAGTCTGATTGTCGTACGTTCTTGGAAAATGTTGCAGCAAATCTTGCACGATAAATATGCCCAGCTTATTCAGTCTTTTCAGCATCTGCGGACCAACGCGCGGTAATTCCGAGATTGATGAAGATAACAACATATTTCCCTGAGTTATGAGTTCCAACTTAGAATTTTGAACTTAGAATTTAGAACTTATTCCCTATCAATCGCTATATCTCTAGGCAAGAATGTTATCAGATGACTGATAATATCTCTACCCTTGGGGACTTTCAATAAGATATGATAGCCAAACTTACCCACTCGTCGATGCATCCACGTAGGAGTGGGGCCGAATATTTCCATTTCCAAGCCTAGAGATATCTTTTGATTCTCCAATAAAACTTTGGTGCTATTTGCAGCGTCTCTCGCCTCATTTGAGCCCGGTCGATAAACAGTCAAACGAATCAAATCACAAAAAGGCGGATACCAGAATTCCTGACGGAAACCCAACTCTTCTTTTTTGAATGCCTCGTAATCATGATTCACTACATGTCGCAGAACCGCGTATGTAGGATCATATGTTTGAATGATAACTCTACCCTGTTCATTGCCACGACCGGAACGACCGGCAACTTGCGTGAGAATTTGAAACGTTTTTTCTTGAGCAGTGTATTCCGGAAAATGAAAAGACAAATCGGCAAGAATAACCCCGACCAGATTTACTTTGGGCAGATGAAGGCCTTTAGCAATCATCTGTGTTCCCAAGACAATGTCGTACTTGTGATTTAAAAAATCATGATAAAAAGCGCGATACTTTTCCGGTGACGTCATCGTGTCACCGTCAACACGGATCGTGCGGGCATGCGGAAAAAGGTTTTCTAATTCCACCAGAATTTTTTGCGTTCCACTGCCTAAAGCTTTCAGCGTTACACCGCCACATTTGGGACAGGAGGTAGGTGGTTCTTTGGTATAGTCACAATAATGACATATCAACTTTGCGGTCGGGTCAAAACTACGATTGTATTCTAAATGCACGGTTAGACTGATTTCACAGTGAGGACACATCTCCCTATGCCCACATTCACGACATAGATAGCTGGTGGCGAATCCACGCCGGTTCAGAAAAAGCATCACCTGTCTTTTTTCATGCAGCTCATGTTCAATTGCTTCTTTAAGTCGCTCAGAAAGTGGTGAAAAATTACGAGCTTTGAGCTCATCTCGCATATCAACCAGTTCGATATTTGGCATGGTGCTCGCCACACGAGACGGAAGATGAACAATCTCTTGCTTCGGATCACCGTAACTCACTACGCCAGGAGTAGCACTTCCCAATATCAATATACTGCCGGTAGTCTTTTGTAATTCCCGGGCAACAGTGACCGCATGATATCGAGGAGACTGATCTTGATGATAGCTGCCCTCATGTTCCTCATCGACAATGATCAAACCAAGATTGTGCGCAGGCGCAAAGAGTGCGCTTCTCGCACCTAATACCACATTCTTAGTTCCGTTTCTTATTTCATCATACATGTTTCGTTTCTGTGCAGGCGTTATCCCCGAATGAATAACTGCAATTTGCCCAGGAAAGCGCTCTTCAATTCGAGCTAGTGTTTGCGGCGTTAAAGCTATTTCGGGTACTAAAATAATTACTTGTCCTCCCCGTTTTAAAACCTCTTCTGCCACCCGCAGATAAATTTCCGTTTTTCCCGATCCCGTCACGCCGTGCAGCAACCAAACTTTCTCATTTTCATCTAAGATTTTTTCTACAATTCTATTCTGTTCCTCAGTAAGTATTGGTTTTTCATGTTGAGTGTGAGTTTCAACTTTGAACTTAGAACTTAGAACTTTGAACTTGCGTTTTGGAATCTTCCACTGTTCTTTCGGCAGAAACAATAGGACCGATTTCAGTAGCGGCACCGCATAATAATCAGCAAGCCACTTGGACAGTTTAATTTGAGCAGCACTTAATGCCGGTTTTTCAATAGCAGCAACCTCTTTGACTTTAAAATCCTCGTCAGTAATAGGTGCAGTTCTTTCAATCACCAACCCCAACATTTCATTATTACGAAAAGGAACCCGAACCAAAAATCCCGGGACAATATCCTCTTCTGAGGCATATGTAAGAGGCCCCACTTGGAGGCAATATTTTTCCGGCAAGAGAATGTGGTAGAAATGCATAATTCAAAATTCTAAGTTCTAAATTAATACTCTAAGAGTTCCAATACAGCTGGCTACGGGCACCAGAAAAAGCGCCTTAGAAATCTCACCCTTTATAACTTTTTAAGAAATTTAATTGCATCGTCCACATTTTCAAATTTTTTTACTCGACCCTTTTTAATATCTTCCTTAGACTCACGAATAGCTTCAATTAAATAGGGTGACGGTTCCTCATGTAAGCTTAAGTAGACAGTTTTGCTTTTGATAAGTTGGCGCAGATATCCATTGATAAGGGCACTGAGACTGATCCCGAGTTCTGCAGCAACCTTTTTGGCTTCCGCTTTAACTTTTGGATCGATTTTTACATTGATGACGCTCGACATAGTGATGTGTATTAAGTGTATACTTAGTATATACCAGAAAAAGATATGGAACAATAGATTCATAATGATCAAATAGAGAGAAAAGTCAAAGAGATTTTTTTCATTTTTCGTCTGGTACGATCAAAAAGCTTTTTCGCGAAAAGCCCTATTATTAACGCTACACAATGATCAAAAAATTATCTGCATTTCTTGTGATATTGAGTATGGTTGTTTTTAGTTCAGATATTTTTCTTTCGCCACCGGCAATGGCGGCAAATTCGATGGATGTGGTCATCAATGAAATCGCCTGGGCGGGCTCTACCGACAATTCACTTGATGAATGGATAGAGCTTTATAACAACACGACCTCAGTCATCGATCTGACGAACTGGACAATTGAAGATGACAGTGGAGCCCAGACATACGCGCTCACAGGCATAGTCCCAGCGCGCGGGTATTTCCTACTGGAAAGCAGAGAAAGCGCGACATCAATCGCAGCCGATCAAGTAAGAGTGCTATCCCTCAGCAACAATGGCGACTCTTTGGTTTTGAAAGACAGCGGTAGCAATGTCATAGACACGGTAAATAGTGGCAGCACGGCATGGTTTACGGGATCGGCAACAACACACGCAACAATGGAACGCCTCAGCACCAATGTGTCAGGTGATCTTCAAACAAATTGGCAAAGCAGTAGCGGTGGAGGGACGGCCACGAGTAGTAGTGGAGGAAGTATCTTGGGGACACCCAAGGCAAGTAATTCCGGCATTATTCCCGAGCCTCAAATACTACTTACGGCAGATAATACTGAGGTATCACCCGGTGAACAGATTATTTTCAGTGTTACCGTGACCGATGCAATTGATCTGAGTAATTACGGTTTTGACATGACCTATGATGCAAGCAAACTGCAGTATATCGAAAGCACGGAAAAAACATTCTTGAATGAAAGCGGTACTGTGACGACATCATTCCAAAGTGGACTGGAAAATGGCGATGAAGGAGTGGTGGTCGTGGGCAATGCTCGAACCATTACACCGCTCACGGGAGCCAGTGGCGATGGTGAATTGTTTACAGTGACATTTGAAGTTGTCGATGGTGCAAATGCCGGCTCAAGTTCTGTGACAATCGCCAGTAGCAGCTTTCTCAGTTCGCCAACAGGAAATATTTCTGTGACGAGTTGGCCAAGTAGTACATTTGCTATTACTGAAACTTCCACTGTAACCACAGTTTCCAACCTGCAAGCAAACCCGGGAACAGATCGTTATAGTATCGCTTTGGCGTGGGATGCCGTGAGCGGAACAGAAATCAGTTACAAAGTGTATCGACGAAACCCTCATGACACATTTGATCTTTTAGGCACCACCGCATTGCTAAATTTTCTAGACAATGACAGTGTCGCAAATGGTGGAAATATCATCCCAAATTTTGATTATGAGTATCGGGTGACCACCTATAATGGCATTGAAGAAAGTGTGCCTGCCCTGGTCACAGGTACAGACATTCGCGGACTTACGGGTGACAATACTCGCTCAGATCGCGTCGATGGTCATGATTTGGAAAATATCGCCAAGTCCTGGACGGTAGATGATAGTCAGACAAACTTTCCCGTCCTGGCAGATACAAGTTTTGACGGTACTATTAGTGGCAATGACTTGATTGATTTAGCAGTGACTTGGGCCAAGACATATCCTTAACACACAACGGGGCCCTTTCCTTCTGGGAAGTGCCCCTCTTTTTACTTGTATGCAAGAAATCATCCTTCAAAAAACAGATGAAAACGACGTCACGGTGGTGTACGAGCTCAAAGCCGGTGACATTCAACATGATCTTATTGGGATAAGCGCAACGCTTCTGCTGCCTGATGAAGTCACCTTCAAAGACTTTGTGCCCGGAGAATATTTTGAAGAAGAAACAAGCGAAGCAACATATCTCATAGCCCCGAAAAGTTCAGATCCTACGAAACTTCTTGTCGGCATTGCATCCTTGGGGGAGAGCAAATCCCAAGGTAGTGGAACAATCGTGACATTGCATTTTACAAAAACCTCACCAGAAACAAGCAGTTCTATCCAGATTTATGAGTCCTCGGCTAGTGGCAGTGTCGAAGGACAGAGGGTGGATTACAATGATATCTTATGGCATACAGAAGTCGTTTTACCGACAACGGGCCCCCTCGAAATATATGGAATATTTTTCATAAGTTTTTGTGCGGCCATATTTTTATTCCTTTTTTACAAAAAACTCTTTCACAACAACTTACCTAAAAAGACAAGAGGAAACATCATAACAAGGCTCTCCTTGTGATATAATGTAATGAAGTCAGTAAAGGCGTAAAATCTTACGCCTCAACAAAAACAAAAATGCCTTCAAAGAAAAATAAGAAAAAAAAACGCAGTTCTGTAAAGGCGCAAAATCTTGCGCCTCAACTCAAGAAAAAAAGAGCGCAATCGAAGTTGTGGAAATTTATCTTTACAGGATTTAAAAAACGTACATCATCTTTGCACCCAAGGATGAAAATTGCTCGTAAAACCTTGAGCAAAAGAACCATAGGAATCAAATCAAACAAGAAGATCCACCTCACAATCATTGGCTTGGTAGTACTCATTGCCATTGGTTTAAGTTTGAGCCCATTCCAAGACTATTTCAAAGCCAGTATTCTTTCCGTAAAACAAAAAAATGCAGTAGTCACGAGCGCACGTGCCAGACTGGGTGTGCCATATCAACTTGGTGGCCAGGGTCCAGGAAGCTATGACTGTTCCGGACTCACGGGAGCTATCATGAAAGAAGCTCTCAATATTAATTTGCCTCGTACCTCCCGCGATCAATATTCAGTTGGTAGAGACATTCCCTTCGCCAATATTGGCATCGGTGATTTGGTTTTCTTCAACACGTACGGTAGCGGTATATCGCATGTAGGTGTCATTACTGAAGTACGTAGTGGTAAGGCAAAGATGGTCAATGCTAATAGCTATACAGGTAAAGTGGAAGAAGAGTGGGTAGAAGGATATTGGCTGGAAGTATATATAGGCGCACGTGAAATTACTGAAGCCACAAAAGACGTATCCGCTCCCAGCGAACCAGATTCA
>MEWR01000006.1:37332-42794 GCA_001773455.1 Candidatus Abawacabacteria bacterium RBG_16_42_10 | reverse complement strand
AACAACTCAAGCACGCGTATCATTAATGACATAAGTCTGGAGAGCGAGACACCAATAATTAACAATTATCAATTACCAATTAACAATTCAACCCCAACGCCAAAAGTGACAGCAACAACAACTCCCACTCCATTATTGACAATCAATCCAAATCTCTTGCCACAAGATCTTGCGGTGCCTACTTCGCCCAGCCCAACATCTTCGCCTCCATCTTCATCTTCTCTTTCGTCTCCTTTCAGCGATGTAAGCAAAAATGATCGTTCATACAATGCCATCAAAGAATTGGTCGACGCCAACATTATTTCCGGCTATAGCGATGGTACTTTCCGTCCTGGTGACCCGGTAACAAGGGCCGAACTTCTGAAGATGGTATATAAGGTGACCGTAAGGGCAGTCGCCTCAGGCGACCCCCAACTAAATGCAAGCTCATTCACAGACATTAGCAATCACCCTCTAGCCAAATATATTACCAGCGCTTATAACGATGGCATTATCAAAGGCTATCCTGACAAAACATTTAAACCGCAAAATTCTGTCACGCGTGCCGAAGGAGCAAAAATCATTTTGAAAACTTTTGGCATAGATGGTGAGACTCCTCGCCGCGATTATGCAGATATGGATGAAACACATGAACTCGCAGAATATCTCGGCTATCTTACCAATCATCGATTGCTAAGAGTAGTAAATAGCATGGTAAATCCCGGTAAGTCTCTGACTCGCTCTGAAGTTGCGATCATCTTGGCCGCTTTGTTAGAGTAGAAAAATTAATTGTTAATTTTAAATTGATAATTTTCAATTTTTGAGCCCATGTCCCCCAAATTCCCCCGGATTTTGTTCAAAACCAAGAAGGAAACACTTGTCGGTCTTACACTTATCATGTTAGCGACGACATTTTTGAATATTGTGCCAGAATTTTTTCAAGGACTTTCGTCAATGGCTGATGAGCAAGTGACCGCCCAGGCACCTAGTACACCGCCGAATACAAGGTTTGTTTTTATAGATGAAGATGGCGACGAATTATCAGAGCCCTGCACCATCCATCCAGACAACACCACGGTTCTTCCAACAACAATCGACCTCTGTACCTTACAAGAAGCTGTTAACACTGTAAGTCTAGACACGGGAATCGACACAATTACAATTATCTTCTCCAACCAACGACCCACTATCAACCTCACAGCAACGCCAATCCAACCTATATCAAGAGCCAATGGGCCTGTTATCATCGATGGCTGTCAGAATCCTGACTGCTCTTCGAAAACAAACATTAGAGGTCACTTTAGCTCATCATTTGCATCAATGTGGGCATTTAAAATTGATACGGTTCAAAGTGTTACAGTTAAAAACTTCGCTTTTACTCACTTTTTTGATGCAGAAGCAGCTCCTATTAGAAGTGACGAAAAAGGGACATATCCTTGGCTTTTAGGTGAGGTTATCATTGAAGACAATTATGTCGGCAGCACTGACGGGCAAAGCTTTAACAGTGACAATGTCATTGTTCACGGCATTACTCTTTTTACTGATGTTAATGCCACAAATAACATCGCCATCACTGTTCGAAATAATGTATTCTATGCCGCTCAGGGAACTCCCATATACATAAGCGCGAAAGAAGATGGGGGCTCAGAATGTACCGATATTGCTGAAGATGTTCAAGTAAGTGATGCATCGCTTCACATAACCAATAATAAAATTGGTGTAAAAAAAGATGGCAGTGGAGGAGAAGGGGGAAATCAAAGCGGTGATGAATGGGGAGACACAAGCAAGTTTGGCTTTGCAGGTATTTTCATCTGTGGAGTACACACAGAAATCGACAAAAACATTATTGGGAATTCGCGACTCAATCCTTCTCCTATTCCAGGCATGTTGATCACCCGATCAAGCGTACAAATTCACCATAATGAAATGGGCGTAAGCGGATCTTCATCAAACACCAATATTTATGGAAAAGGTATTTCTTTGGTTTTAAATTACTCAACACCTAGTTTCACAAATGGAAGCCAAATTTATGACAACACTATTGGTAATATCAAACGCGGTAATTGCAACTCAGCGATCTACAGTGTTGATGTGGGCAAAGAAGCCTGTTCCGGCACTGCAGTTGAAATACTTTCAAGTACACACAATCTTATTTACGGCAATCAAATCGGAAGCAAGCTTAGTGAAAATGAAGGCTATGGTATAAGCATGCGGGGATTCATCTCGGGCAGTGGTAGCATTTCACCTACAACTTCAGCAACAAGTTTTAATAAAATTTTTAAGAACGAAATCTCATACAATAAAGCAGATGGGATATTTGCATCAGCCGCTTTAAAACAGTATCCGTCAGATTTTAGCTGTTCTGACTCTTCCAGCGGATCTTCATTTCCACCCCAGAACTGCTTCAATACCTTCAGTCAAAACAAAATTTTTAGAAATGGCAGATACAATGAACCTGTCGCTTCGGTCTCTTCATCTGGACTCGTATTTCCCGCTGGAGGTCCAACACCCCCACCATTTCCTGCCGGTGGTATAGGTATCGATCTCAAGAGCGGCTCAGGCTCTACAGATGAAAATTATGCGGAACAAAAAGAGGGAAGCACGCCTTGGCCCGACGGTACTGACAATGACACCGACATCAGTACCAATGACTCTGGTGACGCGGACAAAGGAGCAAATGATCTTTTAAATTATCCAGTAATAAACCCTAACACAGGAGCGCCAGCACCTAACTCAACAAGCACGGAGATCCATGGAAACATGAGCACAAACAAAGATGGGAAGTTTTGGATAGAAGTATTTCGAGTTCGTTGCGATGCCGAGAACGATGACCCCTCTAGTGTAGACAGCACGAACGTTCTCAACGGGAAGTGTGATACAGATCAAAAAGGCAGTAGCCACGGTGAAGAAATAAAATTCGTGAATGGTCAGGGATTTGAATTTTTGTGTGGAGCTCTCGTTACAAAAGGACCGGCTAATCTGACAGGAACTTGGTCTTGTAAACCGGAGGACTTCGGCATTGATTTCAATGGTGGACTTATCACATCAACAGCAACTGAGGTGTCGGGAAGCCTAGCTAACGATAGTGACACAGCCAACACCTCAACCGGGCTTAAATATTCATGTGAACTTGCGGAAGCGGCAGTAAATTCGGATAGCATTACCACCGCTTGTAGTAGTGTGGCGGCGACAGACAAAAAGAAGGCTAAAGCAACAGGCAAAGAAGAAAATATCGTGAAGGCTCTTCAAAACACTTCTGAATTTTCTGAGGATGTTTTCATCCCTACACCAGATCTCAGCATCACCAAAAAAGTCCGTGGATGTACCGGTACCACAAAAGAATCTTGCGTGGTTAACTCCTTCCAACCTGAAACCACCACTGGAAATTCTACAACCGTAGAATATCGAGTTGATACATTTAATAATGGCAATAGCTACTTCCCAGTAAGTGTCGTCGATAATCAACCAACCGGTGTCACGTTCAATCAATCACAATGTGAATATTTTATTGTAGACACAATCACCGATGCGCGGCCAACGACAGGCGCACAGCCCTGTACGTTTACCAGCATGAATCTCACCATTCCAGGAAGCCCAGGAACAATTGCTTTGCCAGATAAAAAGCATCTTGTTGTTTATTTGCTGGCGACAGTAAGTGGCACAGGAACACTTACTAATGTTGGCACCGTAACTGAGAGTTCGATTTGTCCGGCCGGAAGTCCAACACCGGCAGCCAATTGTACCAGCGAGGAGAGAGTAATCATTCAAGCCGCACCAGGAGATGTGACTCTCACTAAAACAGTGACACCAAGCACTGTAACTTCCGGTTCCAGTCCGCAGGAAGTTCGGTATACTGTCACACTAACAAAAGACAGTAGCACAACAATTTTCAATGCCACCTTGAGTGATGTTTTCCCTACAACGCCGGTAGCTATGGCCTATAAAGACTGTTCGGTTTCTGTCACACCAAGCACCTCCAGCGCAGGCTTTGCTTGTCCTCCATTTCCACCAGCCGCTATTCCATCACCGGGCAATCTACATTCCGGCAATATTGCCAAGGAAATTACTCAGATTGTGTATACATACAAGGGCGCCGTCCCAAGTAGTGCCGTAACTTCCGGTCCTGGAGTAACTGTTGCCAATACAGCGGAGCTCATCGGTTCTACTACCGACCCCATCAACAAACAAGCCACCGCTAACCTAAACATTCTTCCTCCCGGCAGCACCGGGACAGGATCCGTCACGATAAAGCATGTCTTTGACAGTGCCGATACCGGGGCCGCTATCGCCACCGTAACAAGCAGCACCTCTCCAATAGACAAAGACTATTTCATCGTTGTGACATTTACTAATCTACCTGCTACCGGAATTACCGGATTTAAATTATCAAATAATTTTGCAGTGACAGCAGCAAATCTCAACACACCAATGGCCTATAGTGATTGTCAGATTAATTATTTCGGCGTGACACCATTGGGAGCCCCAGTCACATGCACTATTCCGGCAATTGGCGGCACGACTGAATTTTATCCTACCGGCATAAATATCCCTCAGGGCTTAACCAAAATTATCGTCAAATATAAAGGCCGTATAGCAGCAAGTGCTGTCGCCGCTGGAAATACAGCATATGTCATCAATCAGGCAGTCGTCGACGCTCCAGGTATCGCGGATGTCGTGCGCGCGCTAGGCACAGCATCTGCAGATGCCACGCTTAATATCAATGGGCCAGGTGTTCCCGCAGGAACAGGCAATATCAGTATCACCAAAACCGCCGACAATAATGTCACCAGTGATGATCGAAGTGGTGAAAGAATCTATACGCCGGATGAAGTGGTAAATTATACCGTGACTATTCTCAACAATGGCACAGGCGTTGCAAATGGCGCCACACTTCGAGATTCTCTTTCACGAAACCTGACAGATATCGCTAGCGACCCACTCCCAACAGGAAGCACGGGAGGTTTTCAGGAAAACAATCTTACTGTTTCCAGTCTTAGCATTCCTACGGGAAGTGCTGGAGTCATAGTGAAATATCGCGGCACACTCAAAGGAAATTCACAGTTTGACCTCTCGGATTTCAACTTGGACAGTAGTGCTGATCCTCTCAAAGATGAAGATTTTTATGCGCCAACTGACGCGGATATCGAAGAAAATATTGACCTCGCGAATAACAATCACAAAGACGAAAATGAACTTCTTGATGTCCGTGATAATAAATATGTTTCTCTGGGAGACGGGGGTGATGTCGTGATTGATCTTGGCAAGAAAGTGATTGTCGATGGCAGCGGTGATGATTTCGGCATTCTTGAAATCGATCATGACGTCGACGACAAAGATCAAACCACCGAAGCTTACACGGTGTATGTCTCTCAAGATGGCGATACATTCAAAAAAGTTACCAGTAGCAGCACGGACACGGACAGTTTTGATCTCGGTCGTGCCGACATGACTTGGGCACAGTTCATCAAGATTGAGGATGATTC
>MEWR01000006.1:28347-37277 GCA_001773455.1 Candidatus Abawacabacteria bacterium RBG_16_42_10 | reverse complement strand
AAATATTGCTGAAGTGCAATTCAACGATCAACGTCTCACTGACAGCGAACTGGTAACAGTCGATGTCACTGATGTCTTCGATGAATCTCTCGACGACACTGATTGTGTCGAACCAGAAGGGCCAGCTCCCGTGATTGTTTTCCCGCCGGGACTACCGAATATTGTTGTACCACCACCGGAGAAATTACCGATTACAGGAACAATGGCGGCGATAGGAATACTCAGTGTGATCGTGGGATGGAGACTGAGGAGAAGAAATAATTGAACAGAGTGAACTGCGACCCACCCCTACCCTCCAACCCACCCGGCCTCCCTTAACAAGGAGGAGAGTGGAGGGGGGACTTGGGTGGGAGGTTAAGAAAACTCAGACGAGTTTCAATGTGCTTGCCGAGATCCGCGCGGACAGCTTCCAAATCAAACATCACCTCATCATTGGTGTAGCGAAGAACCAAAATGCTATATTCATTTAACACGCTGGTGCGATAGGCATCGTATTCTTTTTGGTCTTCATGAATAGGACCATCAATTTCAATAACGAGCAAGAGTTGAGCACAGTAAAAATCAACAATGAAGTTGCCGATAGGCTTTTGACGAAGAAATTTGCAGTTTTTAAACTGTTTTTTTCGTAAGACCTCGTACCACATTATTTGCTCGGCTTGCGTTGGTTTCTTTCTATTCTCCCGGGCCCTCGCAGTATGCTTAACGCGATAAGGCAGATATCCGCAGTTCATACATTATGAGTTAACTCACTCCAATGTACCAAGCAGATTATGAAATCTTTATTTTGACACCCAAGTTCCTCCCTGATAAGGGAGGGAAGGGTGGGTTCTAAAAACAACAAACAGAAACCTCTCACTTGAAAACATTCAGATTCTAGTCATCAGGCGAATTCTGTTGTATAATGATATGAGTGTTTTAAAAACAAACCCCAAAACAAAATGTCGGTTCTCCAAAAGATTCTCGCTTTCTTTCGCCCTCGAAAAGTAGCATTGGTACGCATTGTTGCCGCTTTTTGTGTATTAGGTCTTTTGTTGAACTTTGTTCCTGAACTAGCAAGTAGTCTTCCTTCTTTGGCAGATGATGAAGTAAGTGTAGTAGCACAGGCACCATCGTCAATTCCAGCCAATGCTATTGTTGTCGGTAACTCAACCAGTGATAGCGTATTCACCGATACCAATTGTAATAAAGATGGTGTTAACGATGCTTCAGACAACAACTGTGATCTTGGCGATGCTTTAGCTTTAGCAAATCTTGGACCAGTTTCACCGGACACTATTGTCTTTAGAAATTCTACAAACGATATTGATGTAACAACAAATTTGCCGGCGATAACTGACAGTGTAACCATCGACGGTGAGAATCCACCGAATACTCCGGGACTGAAAACTGTTTTAAAAGATAGCAATTTCGGATCAACAACCCTCGATTATTTTTTCTATATAAGTCCACAGGACCCTATCGAGGTTACTATTAAAAATATTGCCTTTACTGCATTAAAAAAGCTATCACCAACATATGCGGCGCCAGCGATAACCACTGATGATCCCAGTACCCCACTTACTCGTGAAGGGGCTCTTATTAATCGCCTTATTATTGAAGATAATTTCTTTGGTACAGTTGATGGAAAAACTCCAAGCAATGCAAATCAAGTTCAACAGGGAATTACTGTTTTTATTGACAATAGTCTTCAACCTAATGTTTCCATTCACAATAATAACTTTTTTAATATTGGAGTTGGTGGTATTAACATAGGCTCATTTGATAGTAATGGATGTTCTGGTTTCTTATTCCCAAACAGCCTAGATATTTCTAATAATGAAATTGGTGTCAGCGTTGATTTCAGTGACAATGATAGTAATTACATGGGTGGTGAAGAATGGGGTCAATTTTCATCTGGTTTTGGTGGCTTTGGGATTTTAACTTGTAACACTAGGGGGGGTATTCATGACAATATTATTGGTAACTCACGCTCTAACACTTTCAATTTCGGCATATGGAACAAGGATTCTCAATTAGATATTCATGATAATCACATTGGAACATTTCAAAGATCTGATGCTAGTTTTGTCAGCAATATGGAAATGACAGGTTGGGGTATTACTCTTCAGGGTAATTACTTTCTAAATAGCATACCATTAGGTTCTCGAGTTTTTAATAATCATATTTTTGACATTCAAGGTTTTACTCAGTCAGGAAACACCTTCTGTTCTCCGGTGCTTTTTAGTGGCAATGGTATTGGTGACCGAGCCTGCGGTGGAACAGGAATAGCGGTTAACGGTTCTAACAAAAATTTGATTTACGATAATGTGATCGGTTCAAAAGATTTTGAAAATGAAGGATATGGTATCCAAATTGAAGGATTTGTCAGTGGCGCAGAAAAGCTAAACTTTTTGGCAAGTACTCACAATAAGATTTTCAACAATACCATCTCCTATAATAAGGCAGATGGCATTGTTATCCCCGCGATAAGTAATCTAACAGACCCACACAATGTAGCGGCCAATGACATTGACTGTGGTACCACTGAAGAATTTACCAATAATTGTTTTAATACAATTAATCAAAATAAAATATTTAGAAATGGCCGCTACAATGATGCACCCGTATCCGGTCAGTTTTATAATGGCGGTGGCATTGGTATAGATCTTAAGAGCGGATCGGGAGCAGTTGCTTTGTTTGTAGATAATTATCGTGAACAAAAACAAGGGACAAATGCAGTTACAACGGGAACTACAAATGATAAGGATATAACCAAAAATGACATCGGCGACACCGACTTTGGTGGTAATGATTTAATGAATTATGCCAATATTTCTCCCGCGGATGACCCAACAACTTCTTCAACTGCAGATCAAATCAATGGCAATATTTCTGGGAGTGGTGAAGGATTTTTCTGGGTAGAGGTTTTTAAGGTTCTTTGTGATGCTGAGAGCGATAGTGACGATGTTGTTCAAACTGATGCATTGCCCGCTGGAGCAGCCACTCCCAGCCAATGCGATGCCGATAAAACTTCTGAACAATCTATTGCTGGAGGAACCACCATCATGACCCATGGTCAGGGATATGAATTTCTTTGTGGGGCCCTTGCTGAAGGTCCTGGAGGTCTATGGTCATGCAGGCCAGAAGATTTTGATGTAGATTTTACAGGTGGCTTAATCACAGCAACAGCGACTAAGCTTGAGGAACGTGTTAATAATACTTCTGGTATAAGTATTGTTCCCAACGTTAGCCTCAAATATTCATGTGATTTAGCAGGACATGTTTTTCTTGATGGCGCACCAGCTTGTGCTGGAGCAAATGCTGGTACCACAGATTATACAAATTTGGGCGGTTTAGAGGCGAACCTTATTCAGGCTCTCGGAAGTACTTCTGAATTTTCACAAGATGTTTTCATCCCTCAACCAAACTTAGAAATCATAAAACAAGTTCGCGGTTGTACTGGACCAAATGCGAGCGATTGTAATGCTTCAACATTTGGAGAAAATGTTACAGTTGCTCCCGGATCAACAGTTGAATTTAGATTGGATGTCATTAACCGAGGAACAGGCTCTAGTACAGTTACTGTTAACGATCCACAACCATCTGGATTGGTTTTTAGTACTTGTAGTTCATACAATAACCAGGATGTTTTAACAGATACCGGAGAACGACCAGCAACGGTCGATGGTGGCTGCATATTTATATCATTGTCACAGGGCATTAGACAGACTGTAATAGTGCCACCTGGAAAGCATTTGTATCTTTATTTCTTGGCTACTGTTGGAACCAGTGTCACAGGCACACTAACAAATGTAGCCCGCATTGAGGACCAAGCTCCCGCCAGTCCAGCATTCTCCCGAATTTGTCCTCCTACCAGCCCAGATCCACAATGTTCGGATGATGCTACTGTAACTATTCTACCTCCTCCTCAAGATGGCACACTCGTCAAAGAAATCATTACGCCCAACACCGACGCTGATACATCAAAAGAAACAGTTCCTAGTCCAACAAGTGCTACGGATGTAAATTATAAAATTACTTTAACTCTGCGAGGAGTAGATTCCAGTAGCATTGCTAACTTAGATCTTACCGACACATTCCAAAAGGTTATTAAGACAGGGACAAATATTACGTACACCAAATGTCAATTTACTATGCAGGTAAACAGTGGAAGCCCTACTGCCTTAACATCTTGTCCTTCAACAGCATCAGACATCGCTATTGCTACCACACCTGACCATACTCCGCTTATCATATGGTCTGGAGAAGCGACGGGTGCGCTGGTATTCACACCTGCTGACACTTTGATCGTCGTGGTAACGTACAAAGGCATCATCCCTGCAAATCCTCTCCTTCCAACAGATGCTGCCAAACTCATAGAAAACACAACATCATGGGGTATCCCTGATACACCTTCTTTCCAGATCGACTCTACCGACCTGACCATTACTCCACCTGTACAAGTCCCAACCGTAACCATTCGTCATCGTTTTGATACAGCCAGTGGACCATCTACAGCAAGTGTCACAAGCAGCTCTTCTTCGACAGTCAGCAAAGATTATTTCATCACGGTGGACGTTGCCAATACCGGAAGTGGTGGCCTAGCGAATTTTAAGCTCAGCAACAATTTCGTCACGACCGGTACAAATTTCACAGGCAATATGACGTATGACACATGTTCTATCAGTTATGCACCAAGCACGCCCGCAGGATTTCCTACGACTTGTCCCGGAACTCTTTCCGGTAATGTCGATCTGATAAGTGGACTTACTTTGCCTGCAAATATTACAACTATCACTGCAAGGTATCGTGGTACCGTACCGGCCAATGCAGTCATCGCTCCAAATGTCGCAACCATTGTGAATCGTGCCACTGTGGACGCTCCATCACTTACATCAGGAGTGAGTGCCGCAGCATCTGCATCTGCGGATGCGACTTTGATTATCAATGGAAATGAAGCCGGTACACCGAGTCTCACACTCGACAAACGAGCCGACAACAATGTCAGTGGCACTGATCGAAGCGATGAAAAAGTCTACAGTCCCGGCGAGACAGTAAATTATACCGTGACTATTACCAATGGCGGCAATGGCATAGCAAGCGGTGCAACATTACGTGATACGCTGGAGAGAAATCTAGAAAATCCTTCAACACAAACATTACCAAGTCCTGCTACCGGTGGATTCTCGGGAAATAGCTTGAATGTAACGAATATTACCGTACCTGCTAGTGGCAATATCACCATTGGCTATCGTGGAACATTGGCGGATGATGCTGATTTTGATCTTGATAATTTCGATATGGATAGCACTGCAGATCCCAAAAAAGATGAAGATTTTTATGCACCTTCTGATGCAGACATTGATGAAAATATCGATACAAGAAACAATCGTCACTCTCGTGAAGACGATCTTCTTGATATTCCCGATGGAAAATTTGTATCACTCGGCGATGGCGGTGAAATCATTATCGATCTGGGTAAAAAAGTCATCGTCGACGGCAGTGACGGAGACTTCGGCATCTTAGAACTCGATCACAACGCGGATGACACCGATCAAAGCACTGAATCATACACTGTATATGTCTCACAAGATGGTAATAGTTTTGAAAGAGTGGAAAGAGATGTGGCTGATAGCGGACAATTTGATATCGGCGATGCCAATCTTTCTTGGGCACGCTTTATCAAGCTTGAGGATAGTTCCAGTACGGTAAAGGCCAATGCGCCCGGTGCAGACATCGATGCAATTTGTTTATTCAATATCGGCGTACGACTGCCAAACAAAACTGAATTAAATTTCAACGGACAAATACTTACCGACAGTGAATATGTCACGGTTGATGTTACCGATGTATTCGAAGACTCGGTAGAAAAGACTGATTGTGAAGAAAAAACGCCCGCTCCAATTCCCACTCCACCACAACCTCCACGTGTTGTTACACCTCCACCAATGCTTCCAAAAACAGGTCCACTAGACACGGCCGTGCCTTTGGTAACAATGGGAATTCTAGGGGCAATGGCATGGGTAATGAGACGAAAGAATCAATAAAGTGCTGAATGCAGAGCGCTGAGTTCTGAGTTAGGAAATTCTGCACTCTGCACTCATAACTCTGAACTCATCATGCAACGACATCATCATTACGGCATCGGCTTTCTCATCGGACTCCTCATATTCGCGGGCTTTGTAAAATATCAAGCACCGAAAGCTGAGGCTCTGACTCCTACTATTGTTATAGTAAATAATGAAAGTGATGTCGATTTTACCGGTAATGAGTTTGGTATTTGTTATACCAACTTACCCTTACGAAACTGCAGTCTACGTACAGCTATTAAACTCATACTAAACAAAATCGTTGATGTGCTCCCTCCCAATGGTAGCGGACCTTGGGTAGATAACTATCATTTTATTATTCAATTTGATTCATGTTTAGCCGGTTCTGTGGACACAGCCACCTGTGCGCCTGATAATGATATTATACTTTCTTCACCATTACCCGAAATTAAATTTCCACCTACTAACCCCTGTCCTAACTGTATTATTGAAATCAATGGATCTGCGGGACCAGGACGAACGACTCCAATAAAAATTCTCGGCCCTAAACCAAATGGATTTATTATTTCCGATCCCACGCATCAGGTAATTATAAAAAATGTTCATTTCCAAGATTTTTCTGATGCAGCTGTTCTGGTAAAAGACAGTACGGCCACTCATGAAATCAGCGACAATATTTTCGGCTCTCTGGGTACTGAAGATCCTTCTTCTCTTCCCAACAATACTGCTGTCAAGATTTCTAATGCTGCCCATGTTAAGGTGACCAATAATCAAGTTGGCGGGCACACCGGAGATGCGATTGTGTTAACAGGAGTAAAGACGTTTGACACAATAATTTCTGGAAACTTTATCGGCGTAAATCCCAGCAATATTGGTACTGCCAGACCCTCAGTCGCCGGTAATGGCATAAGTATAGAAAACAGCGCACATGACAATACTATAAAGGGCAATGCTGACAAAAACGTAATAGCGCATACTTCCGGAAGTGGTATCGGAAGCGGAAATGGTATTCATATTTCCGATGGTGGTAATAACACAATCGAAGAAGGAAATATCTGGTTTGATAATGCTCAAAAAGCTATTTCTTTGAGTGGCAGTGGTAATAACAACATTGCAAAACCGAACCTTTTAAGCGCATCCGTTAACGGTGGTACAAAAGTAAAAGGAACGGCAATCGCAGGTTCACAAATAAATTTCTACAAGGCAAATAATACTTCCAACCCTACCGTGACACCTGACAGTGGTGGAGGCGAGGGCTTCTTTTTTCTTCAACAAAACACCATCGATGGAGGAGGAGACTTGGACGCTGATGCCGGAGAATTTGAATTTGTTGTGTCGGGTGCCTCTCTCGGTGAAACAATAACCGCCTTTCAGACGTCCAACGAAAACAGTTCGGAATTCTCAAACAATGTAGTGGTGAGTTCCGCTCCCATACCTACACCTACACCTACGCCTACACCCACGCCCAGCCCTTCTCCTACACCAACTCCCAGCCCGTCTCCCACTCCCAATCCTCTCCCTCCAGTTGCCAATGCCGGACCGGATCAAAGTATCAGCCAGGGAAGTAATGTACTTCTGAATGGCTCCGGCTCATCAGACCCCAATGGCGACCCTCTCACCTATCAGTGGACACAGTCCGGTAGTGATCCTTACTCGGTTCTTCTGACAAATCAAAATACCGTTACGCCAAATTTTATATCACCAAATATCAGCGAAATCAGTGTTGATTTGCATTTCACTCTCGAAGTGCGAGATCCCGGAGGTCTTTCGTCTACCGACTCAGTAACTATTACCATTACCAGAACCCAACAAAAACCGGTTGCTAAACTTAAAATATTCCCCACATCCAGTGTTTTGCCTGGCACCACAGTAACACTAAGCGCGGTAGAGAGCGTCTTTGATCCATCAACAACAACAAGGAAATATCAGTTTAGACAAATCACCACTTCAAGCACGGACATCCCTCTCACTATTGAGCAAACAAATAACACAACTCCCGAGGCGAGAATTTCGATTCCTTCAGGAATTATTTCACCGACAGATTTTACATTTGAATTGGTGGTGAGTGACGGCACACAGGACAGCAACCCTGACAGAAAAATTTTAACGGTAAACCCACAAGCTGCGCCATCTGCCTGTGAAGACAGCGATAGTCCCGTTGCCAATGCCGGCGACAGCATCAGCGACAGTAAACTTCCGGGAGAAATTATTACCTTAAATGGCACACGCTCTTCCGACCCGGATGATGACCTGCCTCTGACATATTTCTGGCGCCAACAAGCAGGCGGGGTGCGTGTAGACATCCGCAACAATCAAAGCTCTCAGCCGAATTTCACTGTGCCGGCACTTACCACTCCAACAATCACGATGGAGTTTGAATTAACAGTCATAGACAGTTGTGGACTTTCTGATACGGACAATGTGAGCGTCACTCTTCACAATACCGATCCCGACAATGATGGTCTGGATAATACTCGTGAGGCGGAACTCGGAACAAATCCGGGCAATCCCGACACAGACACCGACTTGGTAAGCGATGGAACAGAAGCCAGAAGTGGCGGCATGGATCCTCTCAATCCCGACACAGATAATGATGGTCTTCGCGATGGAGAAGAAGATACCAATAGAAATGGCATTGCCGAGACGGGTGAAACAAATGCGGTAAACCCCGATACAGATGGCGACACGATGCCTGATGGTTTTGAAATACGACATCAATTAAACCCTTTTAATCCCGGCGACGCAGCTGAAGATAGTGATCGTGATGGGCTCCTCAACAGAGAAGAATTTATTTTCAAAACCGACCCCAAGAATACTGACTCTGATAGCGATGGCATCAATGATGTCAATGAAGCCAAGGGTGCCAACAAAACCTCTCCCATCGACAGTGACAGTGACGAT
>MEWR01000006.1:18479-28258 GCA_001773455.1 Candidatus Abawacabacteria bacterium RBG_16_42_10 | reverse complement strand
TTTGTCAGACGGCCAAGAAATAGGCCTTGCTCAACCACAGTCCAAGGGCACTGATATGAAGAAATTTAAACCCGACGTAGATCCGTTAAGCAAAACGGGGCCACTTACAATGGACACCGACGCCGACAAAATAAGTGATGGCAATGAAGACAAAAACAAAAACGGCAGCTTTGATTGCGGTGAAACCAGTCCACTTGATCCCGCCAACGCACCAAAAGTTTGTACGGTAACACCCATACCAACGCCCACGAAAACGAGCAGAGCCCAGAGCACACCGCAATCGAGCATTAGTGTTTCCAAGGGATCTTCTGTGATAACACAGCAACCAACCGTGACTATTGTCCCCGGAGCAAGTATTACGGTCAAAGGAATTTCCAAGGAAACCCGAAGCACGGTGCAATCATTTGTGCCTAGTCCTCAAGCAAGCATTGTTGTGCTGCCGAGCATGCTCACTGCAGTAGGACCGGTGCCGTTTCTCCCATCGATAATTGTGTTCGCGGCACAGGCGATAACGAGGGATTAGGATAAGAGAGTTCAGAGTTCTAAATTGTTAATTTTCAATTGTTAATTGTTAATTATTCTATGTTATAATGTATTGATACCAAAAAAAACAAACATGACAGACAAACTCAAAAGCAACAATCTCAAAGAAATTTTCCTTCTTTTTGTCGATGGCCTTCCCGCTCTAGATCATGAAGAAAAAGACACCTGGAGGGCAAGTTTTGAAGTGCTTACTGAGGATGAATGCATTGATGTGATGAACAAACTCTTTGAACAAAGCTTGGAGTTTATTGAGCGTGCAAAAGTTGAACTACGAAGCAAACCAGAAGCAAGAGGAGAATTAGCTGCCATGGAGAGACAAGCAAAGACTCTTTTGGCTGAAATTAACGCAAACTTACTAGCTCTTCATCTGAAACCTCTTCATTAAAACTATAACATGTCACAGCACGATGAACAGCATGGCGCTGAGCGAATTGGTCCACATGAAGAGACTGTTGTTATTCGCCGACCGGAATTGAAGGAGAGTCGTGGGCTTATGACAGCTCTGAAGGACAATTGGCGTTCTGTTTCAGATGCTGTTTCTCAAAGAAGCGATCAATTCAAAAGCTGGCTTTCCGGTTTCCGTCGTGTTGAGGAAATGGCGCCCAACACTGCTAAGAAAATTCACGATGAAACCACGCAGATTCTTCAACCCACTGCAGATGTTGTACGAGCAAGAAAAGAAGTGGTGTTTCCGAGTACAGAAGAGGTAAAGACCCTGGAAGAGACAAAAAGAAAAGAACAGGCCATGAAAGACATTGCAGAAGCTGCTGGTATCATTGAACTTCAAGAATCTGATGGGATTAGCGTAGAGACATTTACTGACAGCGCTGGTTATCGCTTCAAAAAAAACCCCACCGAACGTGAAAATCAGGATTACGTGGCTACAACTGAACACGGCTCTGTAATTGTTGATGGTATGGGTGGATTGGCGAATGGAAGAGAGGCTGCAATGGTGATCGGCGAAGAATTTATGACCGGACTCAAGACCATTAAAACACCCGATGAAAAGAAGTTTAAGGCAGCTATGCAGGTAAGTGGCAACTCTGCTCAAGAACGAATGAAAGCCTTTGCCGGCAAAGAGATCACCGGCGGAGCAATGTTGGCTACAAAAGTACTGGAAACGCTCCCCAACGGCAGCAAAAAGGTTGGTGTCGCCTGGTCAGGGGATGTGTGGGCGGGTGTTATCACTCCCGATGGAAAAGCAGACAAAAAAAGAGAGACTATAGATCACTCGGCACTTAATGACATTTATGAAATTCGAGCGGAAACAAATTCTACAAAGAGGGAAGCCTTGATAGAAAGATTTGCAGAGACAATAGCCAACAATGACAATTCGCCAAACATGTCTTTTGAGCAAAAGAAAAATGCGAGCCTTTCCCTGATAAAAAACTGGGTGTCAAAGTCGGAAGATGAGGTTGGCAAATTGGCACCAAAACTTCGCATGATGATGACTCATTCCATTAACAATCAAGAAAAAGATCTCAAGATAGATACAAAGGTATGGACTCTTGCTCCCGGCGAATCATTAATCACTCTCACTGACGGTTATACAGATGTGCTGAAATTGCCGCAAGACATTGAGCGCGCTATAAAGATTGCCCAACAAAACAATCGTCCCGTCATGCAAGTGCTTACTGAATTATATCTCGAGGCACTCAATAAAGGTGGCGTCAAAGAGGACAATATTGGAGGAACCTTTATGACTGTTGAAATACCTGAGCTGAGTGCGAACGAGTTAGAAGAAGAGCAAGACGAATGGGCTGAAAAAACCAACCCTGATTTTCGTATTCCCACGGAAGGCGCGTTCTATGATGAACACACGCAGTATGGTATTAAATTACCAAACACCAAATAATTAACAATTGCAGCTCAATTTTCTGAGTCGGCCCCTGAGTTCATTGTTAATTGTTAATTGTTAATTTTCAATTGTTAATTGTTCTTCTCCGCTCTAGTAGGGCTACTGTTGTAAAAAATAATACTGCGAACGTACATAAGACCAGTATTGCCGCCAATTTCGCCTGTGCTCCTTGCAGAAAAAGCGCTGTGAATCCAAAAATTGCCGCTATACCATAGAGGAGAAAACAAACTTGAGGCACTGTTAACCCGATATTCATCAATCGATGATGGAGGTGCTTTTTGTCACCCTTCATAGGAGACTTCTTTTCAAAAAACATTCGTCTCGTGATAACCCACACCACATCCAAAAGAGGTATGCCGAGAACCAAAAAAAACGTTGCGACCTTGGCGCTGGAAAATATAGCAAGAACAGCAAGTGCATAACCCAAGAATGTTGAGCCGCTATCACCCAACTTTATCTGCGCAGGAAAAAAGTTGAAACGTAGAAAAACAAGTGTAAGAACAACCAAAACCAAGGCCAATTCAGCGATCTGAGGTTGATTGACGAAGGGCAGTAAACTCAATCCAAAAAGCGTGAGAAAACTTATAGAGCTAATTCCTGTTGCCAGCCCATCGATACCATCTAGCCAGTTGATCATATTCACAAAAAGCAGAATCCAAAAAATCGTAAAAATCTTCGAGAGAAATGGAAAAGTCTGATACAAAAGCCAGGCTTCATTATTTAAAGGATTGGTTAGCACCGCTATTTCTATTCCGGAGGCAACAACAACAAAACAAGCGATGATTTCTACCAAGAGCCGTAACCACCACTGGATTCGATATTTGTCGTCGAAGAAATTGATGCCAACGATAAGAATTCCTCCCACCAGAAAACCCCAGAATTTAAGATCAAGATGAAGGAAAAAGGGTAAAGACAAGAAAAAGAGCACAGCGAGAACAATGCCGCCACCCCTGGGTTTTGGTTTTTCGTGAGTGCTGTGAGGCTCAAAACGATCCTTCAGTCCCCACCCGGGGAAATATTTTATTGCCGATTTTAAAATCCACCAACAAACAATTCCCAAAACAATTAGGAAAGGCCAGAACCACACCGGAAATTGTAGCGAAGGAAAAATCATTTGAGTTCTGAGTGATGAATTCTGAGTGATGAGTTCTGGGTTCTGGGTTCTGGGTTGTGAGTTAAAACTCAGAAATCTGAACTCTTAACTCTGAACTTCTTACGCCGCTCCTTTTTTAGTAATAACCACCCATACAGTACGCAAAAGGATCTGTACATCCAACCACAAAGACCAGTTTTGAATATAATACGATTCAAGCTTAACCTCTTGCTCAAAAGGAAGGTCTGAAGCACCACTTACCTGTGCCATACCGGTCATGCCGGGCTTGATTCGAAGGATTCGCATTTGTTTGTGGCTATATTTGGACACCTCTCCATGTTCATGGGCTCTGGGTCCGATAAGTGCCATATCTCCCTTCAGCACATTCCAAAGCTGAGGCAATTCATCGATACGAAACTTCCTCATAAATCTCCCGAGTGGAGTGACTCGAGGATCGTCTTTGAGTTTAAAGAGAGGTCCGTCCTTTCGTTCGTTCAAGGCCATAAGCTCATCACGTTTTTTGTGGGCTCCCACTGACATTGAGCGGAATTTATACATCGTAAAGGTGTTTTCTTTCTTCTCTTCACCAACCCTCTCCAAGAAAAACCCACTTCTGCTTTTTGGCTTAGCAAGTGCTAGTTGAGAATTCTTTTTTATCCCCACTCTTTCAAGGCCAATAAATACCGGACCTGGAGTAAAGACCTTTATAAGGAGTCCTATAAGCAAAAATATTGGTGATAGAATAATTAAACCAACAAAGCTACCGACAATATCCAAGACACGCTTGATAATTTTTCCCCACCCGGTGAGCGGTGTCGGTAAAACCTCAAGTAAAGGATAGTCACCGACAAACAACGATTCTACTTTTTTACTGCTACTGGCAAAGAAGTTGGGAACATAACGATAGGTGATTTTATTGTCTGCACAAAAATCAAATATTTCTTCCTCTCGCATGGGAGAAACCTCATCCGAGGCCAACCAAACCTCTTCTATTTGAGAGTGATTGTCCTTTTGCCAAGGAGAAAATAACTCGCTCAATGATAGCTGCTCAAGATTTTCTTCCTTGATAATACCCAAAAGTTGCCAGCCATACATGCGCTGAAGTTGATCGGCGAGGTACATAGACTGTTCCTTAGCCCCAATAACCACAACTCCACGCACTCCCACGCCGATTTTGTAAGCGATTCTTCTAAAAATTCGTAGTAAAAATCGCGTTAAGAATCCCAAAGAAAAGAAAATGATAATGGCACTAGCGAGAAGGAGACGAGAAAAATAGAATTGTCTTTGAAGAAAAAGGAGAGCCAAGACTATGCCAGACCAAATAATACAAGCATAAAAAAGAAGTCCTATTTCTTTAACAAAGGGCCTTCTTGCCAATGAATAAAGTCGAAGAGAAAAAAATACAACAATTTGAAACAAAGCAATTATCAAAACAAAGGGAAAGTATTGATCAAAACCCAAGACATATTCTTCTCCTCCGACTATTCCTTTCACTTTTAAATAATAAGCCAAAGAAAAAGCGACGAGAACACTCAAAACATCGCTTGGGATTTGAATTAATGTAAACCACTCTGCTAAACGAACTCTCATCTTAATTAATTAAAAATCATCAATTAACTATTAACTATAAAATTAAAAAGCGCATTGAGTTTAATTGTTAATTTTCAATTGTTAATTGTTAATTTTTAGACTTTTCGTGGCATGATGATATTTATATATCCTTCCTCTTTTCCTTTTAGTAAGCCGGGACTGGTGTCACTGTTCACATTTAATGTAATGTTTTCTTCCGGAATATGTTCCAATGCAGCCAAGAGAAACTGTGCACTAAAAGTAATTTTCTTGCCCTCACCATTCATTTTACCCTTAAGGATTGACGTGTCTTTTCCTACTTCTTGAGTTTCTCCGGAAACAGTTAGATCACCACCATCCATTTCCAGGTGAAGATTATGAGTTCCCGCTTGAGAAAAGAGACTTACTCTTTTTACCGCTCTTATAAACTCTTCCCTTTCAATAGTAATATCTGAGCTAAAGCTCTCAGGAATAATTTTTTCATAAGGAGGGAAATTGCCCTCTATAAGCCTTGATATTACCGTTACATTATCAATAATGAATTTTACTTGATTTTGACCGACAATAACCTTTACCTCTTCTTGTTTCTTACTCAGGATTCTTTGTAACTCTAAAACCGTTCTACTGGGAACAATTATTTTAATTTCCTCAGGAATTTTGGTAGCTAATTTTATCGTTTTTTCCGCAAGACGATAACTATCAGTAGCAACAAGCTTGAGTATTCCATCTTTCTGCCAAAAAAGAACCCCTGCCAAAACTGGTCGTGTTTCATCGCTTGCTGAAGCAAATACTGTTTTCTCCAGTCCATCCAAAATACTTTCAAAAGGCAGAGTAAACTCGATTTTCTCTTCTACTTGAGGAATAAGGGGAAATTCTTGGGCATCAATACCCTTAAAAACAGTTTCATCTTGGCCACTCTTTACTTGTAACGTATTAAGAGGTAATTGCTCAACAGTAACCTGTTCAACCTTCAATAAATTACAATATGAACTAAATAATTTAGCGGGAATTGTAATGGATCCTATTTCTTCAGGATTGCAATCAAAACTGGTTACTATCGCTAGTTCAAGGTTGGTAGTAGACAGAATAACCTTCTTTTCTTCAGCTTTAATCAATACATTTCCCAAAACTGGCAGGGTGGAACGTGTTGGAATAGCTCTAGTTACGATATCAAGAGCTTGTGTAAGGTTTTCTTGTGAACAGACAAATTTCATAAAATTGGTGGAATCGGTTGTAGACAGCTTAGCAACTTTTTCTCTCCCTGCAAGGTGTTTTTTGCTCAGTTGAGTTTTACTCTATGTATTATATTTGTATTTAATTAAATCAAATTAGTAATAATAAACACTTGCCAACAAAGGTATTTTTCTTTTCTAGTCTGTTAACAATAAAGAGAATGTATTATGCATATATTACTTTTATACCAAGGAAAACTTATTTGTTTTGTAGAAACTGTTTTATGATAATTGTTAAAATAATAATGTTGTATGAAGCTATAATTCTACGGTGTAAAAGATGTTGAAATAATGAAAAACTTTTACCCCTTTCTTAAACAACTTTCACAAAGATTAAAGAATAATAAATTTTTAATACAAGTTAAAGATAAAAAAACTTATAAATAAAGGAAAACTTTTAAACATTAATTGTTCTCTGTGGAAGAAAATAAAAATTCGGCAGACGTAATTACTTTTTCTTGAAGAACTTTTTTGTAATCCTTTTGTACAAGGTATTTCTTTAATTGTTCTTTTGGATTTGTGTTTTTTGTAAGAATTTTGGCTTGTGTTCCATTTTTTTCTTGAACTTCAATAATATTTCTCTCAATTCCAGCAAAATAGTAAACATCTTTCAAAAAATCCTTTAAATCATTTATTGTCAGTGAATTAACAAAATTTTTATCTCCAGAAAGAACAATACGAACGATAGTATCTTGAAGATTTTGAGGAGGAGGAGAAAGTTTATTTTCAATCTTCCATGTAACAAAATCACGAACTTTTAATGGAATGAAAGTAATATTTGTTTTCTTGCTTTCATCAATATCGATAAGAACACATCCCTTTTCTTCCTTTTCTTCTCCAAAGTCTATTCTTTCTAGAGATCCGGCATAAACTATATACGGTTCGCTATGAATGATTTGATGTTTATGGAGATGTCCACAGGCGACATACGAGAGTTTTTTGTTAGCTAATACATTGAGAGGAATGATTAAGTCTTTTCCGATCATAACGTTTCTTTCACTACCAAAAGTTCCTCCCATAACCGTAGCATGAACCATGGCCATGCTAGGACCTTTATTGTCCAGGACGGCTATATGCTGTTCGAATAGCTGAATAGCTTTGTTAAGAAGAGTGTTGTCAATTTCTTCAAGAGTTTTTCCTTTCAGTTCCTCATTTTTGAGAAAATGATTTCTGGTGAGCCATGGCCAGGTCACGACTTGTAAAGGTCCGGATTTTGTTTCAATGGACAGAGTCTCTATTCTTTTACTGACAATAACCCTTGGAAGATCGAGAGAATTATAAATTTCTAATGTATGAGCCTTGTTCTCGATATTGGGCAGATCGTGATTACCGACAAGGAGAATAACATGTCGGTCCTTGCTCAACTCTTTAATGGCTTTAGCAAAAGCGTTTTGATATGTTGGACTCGGGTCGCGGTTTTTAAAAGCATCACCGGTGAAGAGTACGACATCTACATCATGGTCATTCGCCAGATCGATAATTTGCTGTAATGCACGTTGCCAGTCAGAAAACCTTTTAGACAAGCCTGTCTCAGGATCAATGTGACCATAATTTTCCATACCAAGATGGAGATCCGAAAAGTGCAGTAATTTCATAATTGTTTCTTCGTAATGTATTTTAGTACTGTGAGTTTCTCCTATTCCTCTCCCTCATCCTCATCCTAACACTATTCCATGGAGTGTCCTCGTTGTCATAAACTCGAAAGTGCGGTTGTCGACTCTCGTCTTGCTGAACATAATAAAGCAATACGTCGCCGTCGCCAATGTGATAAATGTGGTTTTCGATTCTCGACGATTGAAAGAATTCGACAGGAAGCCTTTGTGGTCATCAAAAAGGACGGTACCAGAGAGCCTTATAATCGCCAGAAGCTGGAAGAGGGTATATGGAAGGCTTGCATCAAAAGGCCTATTGATCAGGAACAAATAGATCGACTTCTTACAAAACTGGAAGCAAAATGGGCTCTTCGAAAAGAGATTCCCTCTACCAAGATTGGTAAGGACGTCATGGGAGCTCTCTTAAAACTGGACCAGGTTGCCTATATACGGTTTGCTTCTGTGTACGACTCTTTTTCGGATTTGAATTCTTTTCAAAAACTCCTCACCAGCCTACGCTCTACAAAGAAATAAATAACTAGGCGCCCAAGCTTCGGCTGGCAGGCCAGCCTATGCTCTACAAAGAAATAATTATTGTCATGCCGAAGCGATCCCGCCCCGGCGGGAGAGTTCGAGGCATCTCGCGGTAAGCCTCGTCCGGTAGCCTCTTCCTCGAGACGGTAAAGTAGAGTGGCGGAGGCGTTTACAAGGATGATATATGCAAGCCTTAAAAAGCAGTAAATAGGCTTAATTTCTCTTCTAAAAGAATTTTTTGTTCACTCAAATCAGTAAGCTTTTTCCTTTCTTCAGCCACAATAGTAGGTGGTGCTTTTTCAGTGAAGTTCTTATTGCTTAACTTTTGTTGCAAAGAATGTATCTGTTTTTCAATGTTGCTGATTGCCAACATTGTTTTCGTTTTTTCTTCCTCGATATTGATAACCCCCTCCAGACTAAGAACCACTTCAGCATCTTCGTGGATAATTGAAATATGAGGACCAGAAACCATCTTCTTTTCTTTGCTGATATTTATCGGCGACAAGCGTGCCAAAAAGCCAATAATCCCCACTTTAAGCTCCAATACATTAAAATGCTTTTTGCTGATAATTGTGGCTCCAATCTTGCGTACGGGATCAATCTTTAACTCAGCGCGTTTGGTGCGGATCTGGGTTATAAGTCCTTTTACAAAAGTAAACTTTTTTTCTGCTTCTGGGTCGATAAGTTTTTTATTAGCTTTTGGCCAAGACTCAATGATGAGGTGTTTTTCAGGATACATAAATGACCAAATTTGTTCAGTGACAAATGGTGTAAATGGGTGAAGAAGTTTGAGAAGTGTTGTAAGCACGTACAGCAAAACTGAATGATTCTTTCTATCCTCCACTTTGGAAATTTCAATATACCAATCAGCAAAATCATGCCACATAAAGTCGTACAGCATTGTCCCCGCTTCACTAAATTGAAATGTGTCGAGATGTTTGGTTACCTCGGCAATGACTCTCTGTAATTCAGAAACGATGTAACGATCGCTAATACTCTTTAGTTCCAGTTTTTCGGCTTTTACATAATCAATTGATCCGAGTATGTAACGGCTGATATTCCAGATTTTGTTGACGAAATTTCGGAAACTAGCGATCTTGTTTTCTGACATTCGAGTATCATTCCCGGGTGTGGTTCCTAACGACAATGAAAGCCGTATGGCGTCCGTGCCATATTTGGGAATCATGTCCAAAGGATCGATAATGTTGCCGAGAGATTTAGACATCTTGTTGCCAGACTCATCGCGAACGAGTCCGTGGAGATATATATATCTAAAAGGGACTTCATCGAGTGCGTACATGCTCATCATAATCATACGAATAACCCAAAAAGTGAGGATGTCATAACCGGTTTCTAAT
>MEWR01000006.1:7234-18431 GCA_001773455.1 Candidatus Abawacabacteria bacterium RBG_16_42_10 | reverse complement strand
CCTGCCGTAGTTTTAACGGAGGCGGGCCAGCCTAATGTTGAGAATGTCCAAAGGCCTGATGAGAACCAAGTGTCGAGGTTGTCCTCGTCTTGTTTGAGTTTACTATGACCGTTAGCGCAATGTGTGGGTGTATCCACGCTAACAACGATGTCGCCACATTCCTGGCAATGCCAAGCCGGAATTTGATGACCGAACCAAATTTGTCGAGAGATACACCAGTCTTGGAAATTATCTACCCAATTGAAATATTGTTTTTCAAAACGCTTCGGAATGATAGTAATTTTTTCTTTGCGAATCACGTCCTGGCACATCTTTTGGAGGCTTTTACCCTTACGGAAAGGCTTGGTGGTAGCGACAAACCATTGCAGAGAGACCATCGGCTCAATAATAGCGTCGCTTCTTTCTGAGAAGCCGATATTTTGTAAACGATCCTCGATCTTTTCCAATAAACCCAATGCTTTCATGTCTTCAACGATTTTTTTTCGCGCGACTTTTCTATCGAGTCCCCTGTAGGCGCCACCGTTTTGGTTAACATGGCCCTCATTGTCTAATATTGTCACTGTTTCCAGTTTGTGCCTTTGGCCAATTGCAAAGTCATTAGGATCATGTGCCGGGGTAATTTTAACTGCACCGGTGCCGAATGTAGGATCGACATAATCATCGGCAATAATGGGAATTTCTTTGTTCATGAGGGGCAAGACGACGGTTTTGCCGATAAATTTTTTATATCTTTTATCCTGAGGATGGACCGCAACCGCCGCATCGCCCAACATGGTTTCCGGTCGAGTGGTAGCAATGGTAATGTGGTCTTTGCTGTCCTTGAGAGGATAGCGAAAATGATAGAGATGGCCTTGGACTTCTTTGGTGATTACTTCTTCATTGGATAATGTTGTTTCTGAAACAGGGTCCCAATTAATCATTTTTAGGCCTCTATAGATCAGCCCGTCATTATACATATCGACGAACATTTTTCTTACCGCATGGGTCATGTTTGGCTCGAGAGTATAACGCTCTCTGCTCCAGTCACAGCTCGATCCCATCTTTCGAATCTGCATTCGAATAGTGTCTTGTGACTCCGCAATGAAAGCATGAATTCTTTTGAGAAGCTCTTCTTTGCCGATATCATGTCGGGTCTTGCCTTCCTCTTTTCGAATGATTTTTTCTACTTTAGCCTGGGTTGCCACTGCTGCGTGATCAGTGCCAGGAAGCCAGAGAGTTGGTTCGCCCTTCATGCGATGATACCGCACCATGATGTCCTCTAATGTAAGAAACATAGCATGTCCAATGTGTAATGTTCCCGTGGCATTGGGTGGTGGCATCATGACCACAAAAGGCTTTTTCTTGGGGTACGGCTTTATGCCATTATATTCATTCCAGGGTTTAAACAAGCCCAGTTCTTCCCATCTTTTATAAAGAGCATCTTCATACTGACCGGCTTCATATGCTTTGGGAAGTTCGATTTTTGACATGACGAATAACAATAAAATGACGGTGACAATATAGCAGAATTAAGTGAATAGGATGAGGATTAGGAAATAGGGCTTCTTTTTTGTTCTTAGAAAACAAACAGAATCCCAAAGGGAGCCCTTTGGGCCAAAAACCCTAATCACTACTCCTTATCCTATTCACTCGACTTTCTTATATCTTCACCCTTCTCGCGTATGTAATTCCTGATGCTGTGAGAGCAATGAGTAATGCCCACGTCAGATATGGTCGAAGGAGTTGCCATGTAGAAAGGCCTTCTTTTTCCTGCCAGTCTTTTTCAAGGAGATGAACAATCTTGCTCACATTGCCTGCTTTGTCGGCTGCGGCCAAGAAATATTCCCGGTTGAATTGATTGAAAGAAACAACAAAATTTCCTGCAGCGTCAGCTTGGATATATCGTTCGCTCAAGGCCCTTCCCGCTCCTTGTATACCGACAAATCCATACGGTTCGGTTTTCCCTTGGATTTTTGTCCATGATGCATTGGTGATTGTTGGTATGGCTGGACCAATCGTGTCCACAACGAATTCATGCTCCGATAGCTTTTGATTGTCTTTTTTGCTCAAGCTAAAAGCATGTTTTCCATCTGATAAGGTGTTTTTGCTTTCCAGGATCCAGTTGCCGGCTTCATTGGTTTCTACCGGGTATGTCGTAGGATTTTCTGATGCAATAGTTATTTGTAAGTCATTTTCTTTGCTGAGTCCAAAGAATGTTGGTTTGCTACTATTGGTTGCAAGTATTCTGTTCGTATCGAATATAGGTGACCCACTATTTGTTTCAAGTAAGCCATTTATGGTCTCTGGACGATTTTGGATATTGTAATGAATGTTTTTGGCAAATGTAGAAAACTCCCCGGTCTTATCGCGAAGTCTCAAAGTAAGAAGTCCCTTTTTCTTGCCATCATCCGGCACGATGTAAATGAAGCGACCAGTTTGATTCGGTGTAATGCTCGTCAGTCTCACATTCTCAATTCCACGGTCCCAGATTTCTACACTCTCAGGGATGCTGCTCAAACTTGGTGCGAGGGTGCCTGTAATAATTCCTTCATTGCTTTGGGCAGTAAAACGAGCTTCTTGTATTTGAATAGAAAATGCTTTTTTCTTTTCAGTGCCACGCCCCTCTATCGCCGTAAGAATTGCCGGATATGTGCCCATGGTCAAAAATGGCTCAGTGGTAATTTCGGTGCTTGTAGAGTAGGCAAGTGTACTGTTGAGTATCGGTAATTCATTTGCGAGATGTGGAGGGAGAATATCACCAAAATGATACGCGACATTTTCGGTTTCACGGAAAAGATGTTCTTCTCCTTTTGCTTTGATACGAGTAGTTTCTTTGGTTTTAAGACTGTTCGGAGTGACTTCTAAAGACCTGTCACTCGGCAAATAAATTTCTTTGGTATTGATGGCGGGATTGTCAGTGATTTCTACAGCGACTGTTGTCTCGTTACCCAAACTGTCACGGACAGTGATGGTTCCAGCCCCATTCACTGTCACGGGTAAGGAAGAAATATTTCTTGCTAAGTTTTGAGTGCTGCCGTCAAGGAGTGTCACCGTATATGGTGGCGTTCCACCGCTTAAACTTAAGATCCTTCCGATGCCACTCAAACTAACTATTTTTTGAGGATAGGCTTCAGGAGCAGTGACTATGACTGTGTTTTCAAAAACGCCTATATTGTTTTGATCGTCAGTTACTTGGCTTACGATCGTGTATATACCCGGAGTGGCATAGCGGTGAGTGATAGGATTTTCTTCCTTTTCGCTACCGACTAAACGTGTCTTATTGAATGCGTTTTTTACTGCATCGGTTTCATCCTCCGTACCATCGCCCCAATATACTTTGTAATTCCAAGTATATGCATTGTCTGCATTGCCTCCGACATCGACGGCATTTCCGAGCAGAAAAATCGGTTCATTGATTCCTACAATTGCCGGAATATTTCTTCCAACGGATTTACTCGTCCATGTTTGCATTGGATCTGTGGGACTGGCCGTCCATGTTTCCGCCGTAATGCGCGGGCTTTCAGATGGCTGATGCCCCACTGCCACGAGTCCAAATTGTTTCAGGATGGTGCCGTCCCGTAATTTTCGTAGTTCACTCACAATATAATTTCCGGGCATCGTATATATATGTTCAGGCTGTTCATTGGTGCTGCTCGGCAAATCTCTTCCAAGCGTCCAGGCTACGAAACTCGCACCTCCTGAGCTGTTGGCACTCGAAAGCGTCAAAGGGTCACCTAAGCGACCACGAAGGACAGACGAGGCAGCGACACTATTGTCCGTTTCAGTGACTTGAGCAAAAACTTGACTCATGGGCATATCATTTCCCAAGGCCAGCGTGGTCGTAACATTGCTTCGTCCAACACTGCCGGCTTCGAGGCTACTTACTTCGCCGGTGTTTTGTATTTGAAGATTTCGTATATTTGTTGTTTCCGATGCTGTGCCGTCTTCCAGGATTGCTCTTACGGCAAAAAAGTAACGCTTGTTTGCTTCTAGGCCAGAAATAGTTTTCTTGGGAGTGGGAATCTTTCTTATGTCCTCTACTGTTATTTGAGCAATACTGCCATCACCTCTTCGTACTTTCTCTTCATCGGTATCGTAGATGACCTCATAACGAGAAACCGGTAGTAAGGTTGTCAGATTGCTGCTGGTTATTTGCGGCAAGAGGAAATAATGAATTTCAGCGGACGTTAATGTCGCAGAGCTTTCTACAATGAGATCACTCACAAGAAGTGGTGTCCTGAGTGGTTGACTGAAAAAACTTGGGAGAGTGGTTAATATTTGCTCTTTTTCACTGAGCAGGGAAATCGTTCCCAGGCTGGAAATGGGATCAAAATTCCATACGATGTACAGTGTCTGCTTAAGGTCCTCTACCGGAATATCTGTGACAGCGCTGTCTGTTGTCGGAGTGGTAAGACTTAGTTTGCACTGTGTTCCCTCAACGATTCCGGAAAATGTGGCCAATACAGCATCGCTATTTTTGAGGTTGATGCTGTTTTCACGACAAAGGTCGGCAGTTTGAAACTGGAGCACCCCTGACAAACTACTGTCATCCGGACCCAATGTGCCACGTAAAGGATTTCCTTCACTACCAGCAAATACGCGGGTATTTCCCTGCTTTTGCCAGATACTTACATCGCTTAGGATCTGAGGAATATGATTTTGACTCTCGAGAATGGGAGATTTTCCCGCTTGGATCTTCTGTATATGATCGAGCTGTACTTGGTCAGACCACACTGAAACATTGTCTCTCGTAAGTGTAGCTATATTTCCATTGATACTGAGTATCATTTTGTATTTTCGACTGCTCTCCCATGAGACTGCACTTGTGTCGCTGATTTTTCTGATACCATTTTTGTCCCATGATGTAATTTTAATATTGCCGTCGGGATTGATGCTTAAGGAGATACTATTCTTGTGTTCACCTAGAACATTGCCGGAATGAAACGTGATGAGATGCGATGTTGTTGTGGGGGTTGTTCCCAAGACTTGCTGTGTCCAGACAAAGTCACCTTGAGAAATATTTTGTTGTGTATCAATTTTTAATGTCGGACTTGTCGCTGAAGGTGCTCCCCATCCTTCACTACTGAAAAGCCCATTTTCATTGACAGCGACACCCGTATCTTCTTTGAGAGGAAGACTTATGAGCGGCAAAAAAGAGCGAAGTCCTGTCGCTGTCCAAGGACAAGTGGTCAGCTCTTCACACATCTGATCGTCTAATTTGAACGTTTTTTCAAAGGCGAGATAGTCGCTGAGCAAAGACATGTAGCGCGAGTCATTGTTTTGACGTGGTCTTTCTTCATAATTTCCAAAGGCCAGACTGGGATTGTCTCCAGCGAGCAAAATCCGACTTACAAAGCCCTTGAGCTCGCTTGCTTCTTCCAGTGTTTCGAGTGTGGTCTGATTCAAATTTGACCAGTCTTCACCTGCGATCACCACCGGTCGGCTTATACTTTTTAATCGATCTTTTTCTTCTAGTGTTAATGGGTGTGTCGTGATTTTTCTACCAAGATCTCGGTAAAAGATATCTATTTCAGCCGAATTTCCCAGCACTCCCTGGGTGAGATTTTCAGGGCTTGTGATGTATGATGATTCTGGAATTTTTGCAATACGGCTCACGCCTATCTGAAGTGGCAGGTTATTGTCCCCATTTGTCACTAGAAGCATGGTTAGCTCGGTACTGAGAGGTACCGGAATCCATCCACGGAAGCTTCCACCTTCATGGGGAGTCTGGAAAACAACACTAGAAAAGTTGCTCCTATCGACAATCTTGAGAATATCTCCTTCTGGCAACTGGTAATACACAAGAAGCGCGTTGATGCCTGCAGGATCTCGAATGTCAGGGCCCGAAAGACTCTGCTTTCTGTCATCATTTTTTCCTTCCATAGTAAAAGATTCATCGAATGTTCGAGCAGTGCTTTCTTCTGGAAATTGCCATCCGGCTTGCGGCAGCGGTTTGTCAGTGCGGACCAGATTGTTCTGATCCTGAATATTTGCCAGAGAGTTTTTGTTTGGGAAGAAAATGCTATCTTTGATGAAGCTGCTGCTATGAAGATTTTCTGAAATAAGTGTTTGATTGTCCTGGAAAATACTTTGGAAAATATATGCTTTTGTATTGCTACTTCCAAGTATGACTTTTTCATTCTGAACAAAATCACTGTTCGCTATGCGTATCACGGCAAATGGACCGAGTTCAACCGCCTTCTTTGCTTGCAATACGACAACCTTGCTTAGTGTTGCTGCCCCATCGGCGATGCGAACTGCCGTGTCGGCTTGCTCCAATATGATGTTCTGTAGACCACTGCCATTCATAAGAACAATCGAAGTTTTTCCCGGCAAACCAAAAATAGTCGTAGCTTTCCCAAATTGTGCTGTCCATGTTCGACTGTCATATCCGCCACGGACAATCACTCCTGGCGGGATGATCAAATCATGTTCATTCAGACGTCCCTCACTTACTGCAATTACTCCGTTTTTTATTTGCGTGAGGGCAGATCTTAAAGTAAGAAAATCTCCATTTCCATCAGGGTCTACTCTTGCGGTGACAGTGAGCCCCTCGGGTAAGGTTTGAAAATTTATTACTGCATCAGACATGCCTTCTTGCTCTACGCTAAGGATATCGACAGTGCCGAGAGTCGGTGTCTGGGCATGGACAAAAAATACAGGCGCAAACATATTCACACTCATGCTTATGAGCGAAGACCAAGCTACAATGCGAAGTGTCAGTTTATGGTGTCCTTTCATTGTTGGTTTTTAGAAAGAGAGAACGATCATGGATATATATCAAATCAATATCTGTATCTTGATCTATATCTATGGGACGAATCCAAGGATTTGCTTCCGCCAACCTAAATGTACCCACCAAAGCTTGTATCTCATCAGGGACATCGATGACAATCGGGGTCGTAGCTGTAATAGTGAGAGGATCAATGGTTGGTAGGGGATCGACTGCAGCGATTTTGTATGTAGTAAAAGTCTTAGCTCCCAAAATATCTGGAGAGTTGCCTGTAATGTCCCCTGACGATGAGTCTATAAAGAAATGCCCCTGATCGTTTTGTTCTATGGTGTATGCATTTGTTCCTATTTGCAATTTGCGACCGCCGAGGCTGTTTGCCGGAAGGAAATTGTTGTTCGAGTCGGTGATAACACTGCGAGATTCACTGGCAACTTCACTCGCTCCAGGCAAGATCACTTTGCCGAATGAACTTTCAAAAATTGTACCACTCATTTCGCCAGTGTATGTAAAGCAACCACTGCCATCGCCAAAGTATATGAGGTCCTTTTTGCTGCTCTCATCGTTTAACACAGCATGGATTCTGTCGCCGGGGACCAGGGCCGTTTTGAGAGTTTCAAAGCCATCTCCGGTGTCTGGAAGTACAAAGTCGACAATGATTTGACTGGCGCTTGCGTCACGAATGCGAAAGAGTGTTTGTGGTTCATTTACAAAACCAAAGAAACTTCCACGAAGGTCACGACCGTTTATTTGTGACGGCGGTATATTCATAGTCAGTGTTGCTGTATGGCTGGCTGCGTCATAACTTGCAGGAGAATCCGGGCTTGGAAAACTCACAACATTCATTTCCTCGCTATTGTGTGTAGTCAGCACAAGGTCAGCCTTATCGTCTCTGTTCACATCACCAACACTCATCGCCGTTATCGTCCTGATGTCGAGAGGTATATAAAGAGAGCAGTTACTTGCCTCGAAATTATTATTTTCTCCGCTATTTTTGTGTACAGTGATGTTATAGTTTTGAGTAATTTTCTGTACCGGCAAAAGGTAGGCGACGTACTCGTCCACATGTAAGAATGTGTTGAAGTCAGGGAGTGGTTCTTCTGTAGTCGGCTCCGGGACCAGTTGTTTCTCCAGGAAAATAAAACCGTCTTCATGTGAGCCGTTATTTTCTTTTACCTGATATTGTTTGCCATCCGGTGCAATGATGGTGCTCTGCATGAGAGCATTTTTTCGAAGTGTTGCGTCGGTGACAAAATGGTCTGCAGCGACCCCGGTTATTTTTGCATAGCGCCATTCTTTGCTGCCGATAAGTTTGGGAGGGATGAGTGAGACAAGGTCCGGTTTACTGTCACCAGTGATATCCGCTGCAAGTTGGGCCACCGGAGCTTCGGGAAGCTTGATGCTTGAAAATGTTCGAAAATTTGTGCCTTCTTTCGTTATGATACCACCCTCGCCTGCTGCGTTACTGACGAAAAGATCACTGCCACTATCCCCATTTACGTCGAGAATATTGAGGAATGCAATGTCTGTTATATCGCTGCTTATTTGAACTCCGGCATTTGGATCAAAACTTCCGGCGCTTGGAAATGTCATACCTACGCTCACAGCTTTTGTCTGTGTAGCAAGGAAGATCAGCAAAGCGACGAAGAGTATGACAGCGGATTGTTTCAAATATTTGTTCCAAAACATATTATGGTCGCAAATAAATACAAGGGTCTCCCAGGAGATTCACCACTTCATTGAGTCCTGGCTGGAGAGCTTTTCCCAGGACTTGTCCGCTTGCGAAAGATACAAAGAGAGGTGGGTCTTTGAGTCCGGTATAGTCGGCATTTCTGATATTTTCCAGACTGGGAGCAAGGCTTTCTTGATCAGAGGAGAGCGTAATGACAGCGAGACTTCTTCCTGAAGAAATTTCCTCCAAAATAGCCGAATCTGCAAGTGATGATGTAAGGCTGGTGTGTCCGGTAAAAAGTGTTACCAGGCTTCGTGTTTCGGGACTTCGACTGACAAAGCATGATCGATTGAGACGCTCGGAAACGGTATTTGCAAGATTGTTGTAAACGATTTCATACGTGTCGGGGAAAGCTGCGAATTGATTGAGTGGGGGTAAACGATTCTTGCTGAAATACACGTAATAATCATTGTGATTCAGGAAATAATGCCACACAAGAAGCTCATTAATTTGTTCACCGGTAATTTCTACAGTCTCCCAACTTGGCACACCGGAACCTCCTCTGAGACCAGGATGATTAAATCCGGTGGCCGGTATAGCAAGCTCTTTTTTGATGACGGAAGGATCAAAAACAATGGTCTTGATTGTTACCGGCTCGCCACTTGATGTTCGTACCAAGTCTCCTGCACGAATAACAAAATATCGTCCGGCAGAAATACCATTGATCAATATTTGATTCGACTCGGGTGACATGCCAAGGAGAGATCCTCTCGGTATCGACGTGATCCAAAGTTGCATACTGTTCCACTGTTCACGCATGGTTGTTAACTCTGGAAGTGTGTCGCTGTTTGGAATATCGCCGATACCCGTACACTGAGCATCACTGCTCTCATCTGCAGGATTTTTGGTAAAGAATCGATGATTGATTGCGAGAGGGTCGGAGAATACTCCCAGGTCAAATAAAAACTGGCCGAAGGTATTTTCTTGGGTACTGATTTCTGTGGGATTTCCTGTTTCCGGTAATTCCAAAAAATATTCTGCTATGGCTGGAAGAACATTTCGCAAAGTTCCGAGAGCGGGTTCTTCATACCACTGACCAAATCGTGCCTCAACTGCAACAGATGTTGGGCTTGTTGTCTGTTCCCATCGCCTCGTAGTTTTGAGCGTTTCGCTCCAGTTTCTTTCACTGCTTCTGATAGCATCATCGTACGCTGCGAGATTAAATTGGTCGCTTCCGGTGGGAGAAAGAAGTGCGCTACCCAAGTTTTCCCAAAAAACATCATCATGAATCTGGTCACTGAGAAAAATACTTCGTGCATAGATGGCGGCTCCCGTGTAGTAGTCATGATTACGGTCGAAATATGTGGAAAATGAACCACCGATGTCCGGTAATAAACCGACAAATATCTCTGATTTTATTTGATCGCCAATGGTAGTTTCCTCACTCACAAAAATATTATCTGCCTGATGGAAGGAGAAATATTTCTGATCAAAGTCGCTATACGGCAATAAACTTGTTTCATTTTTTCCTTTATTTTTTACCTCTGGAATTGGCATCCCGACAAGAAAGGCACCGACTAGACCGGTATTTCGAAATCCCTGTTCGAGAGTAGCGCTGACGCTATATGCTTGGCGGTTTATAGGCTCTGAAGGATTTAATGCAACTGGTTTTTTTTCCACGACAATATCCGGAAATCTACTTTGCAGTATGGGTGTAATATCAGTGATATATCTGTCGATTAAGGGTGCAATAGCGCTATGAATATCATCTCTGACAATAACCCAAAAATGTGGGGTGACGGATTCTTCTGTTTGAGAAAAAGCTGCCCAAAAACCATAACCAGTGAACAGAAATATTCCTGTGAAAAGAGTAATAGATACAGAGATGGGGGCAATATGCTTCTTTTTCATGCGATTTTCTCTATAATTGATTTAGTCCTTAGGTGTGGGGAAAGTCAAAATCGGTCTCTTCATTATAGCATATTGTCGCACTCTTATGGTCAAAAAATTTCATATTCGCGGGTTTCGTAACTTACACGATGATCATATCGATATTTCCGGGAAATTGATCATTTTTCAAGGTAATAATGCTCAAGGAAAGACAAATGTTCTGGAAGCAATGTCGATTGCGGCCTGTGGTTCATCTTTTCGTACGCACAAAAAAGACCTATGGCTACCCTTTGACCACGAAAATGAGCATTTTGCAGAACTTGTTCTGACCCTTGCTCACGATCAAAAAGGACGTGTTGTTATTGCTCGGTCACCTGCCAGTGAACGTGTGCAGAGTAGGTTTTGGATCAATGATGTTCCCACTTCATATAGTGATTATGTTGGTCATCAACCAATTATCGCTTTCCGACCTGAAGATATGAATCTGTTTTACCTGGACAAAGAGCTTCGTAGGGATTTTTTGGACAATGTCTTACTTCAGACGTCAAAACAATACAAGAAGGCATTTCTTGAGGCCAAAAAGGCACTGATGAATCGTAACCGTTTACTAAAACTTATTGCACAGGGAAAAAGCAGCGATGAGGAATTACAATTCTGGAACACGATGTACAAAACACAAAGTGATCTTATTCAAAAAGAACGACAGCACGTTTTAGAATTTCTACAGAAACAAGTACAAAATCTCTATCATGATTTTTCCGGACATGAACTGGCATTGCAAATTCTCTACAAACCTTCTGTTTTTGACTCCACAGGTTTTATCGATATAGAGAAAAAACGAGGGTTTTCTCTTTCTGGTCAACATCGTGATGATTTTGATGTTGTAAGTGAAGGGAGATCTTGGGCAAATGTCGCTTCACGTGGAG
>MEWR01000006.1:6852-7151 GCA_001773455.1 Candidatus Abawacabacteria bacterium RBG_16_42_10 | reverse complement strand
CTCGACGATGTTTTGTCAGAATTCGACGAGTCGAGAAAATCTCTTATTCTAGGTTGGAGCTCGGATTATCAGCTCTTTCTTTCTGTGGCCGGCTCATTTCCATTTCCGAAACATGCACAAGTCTTTGAAGTGAAAAATGGTCAAATCGCGCCATTCCTGTAAAAATGCTATAATTAATGGACGTTTTAATCGCTCAATGATGCTAGGTCAAGAGAGTAAAAAAATATTTTTCATTACCGTGATATGTGGTGTTCTCGGAGGCATGTTTTTTGCCTCTGCTGATGATGGTTTGCCGTCTA
>MEWR01000006.1:0-6757 GCA_001773455.1 Candidatus Abawacabacteria bacterium RBG_16_42_10 | reverse complement strand
TTACCAAGCATGGATCCTGAGGTTTCTCGCCAACAAGGCTCACAGACTTTACAGTCCGTAGATTTGGATGAAGCATCTGATCGTCAAAATGTTCGCAGTCAATTGGGAGGCATGAGTGGTGAAAGCAGTAATCCCAACGGAGCAGATACATCTTCCTTTGGTGGTTTTTCGCCACCCTCTGGAATTACCACCACGCAAGCGGGTGGAGGAAGCACGGGAGCTTCCGGTTCACAGAGATCGGCAAGTCGAGCAGACCCTTTGGGTGGAAATGCTTCTTCCGGGGACGAGGCTCAGTCGACTGTTTCTCGTGATGGTACTTTACCAGCAGGCTCTTTGGATGCTACGAGCGGCGAGCCTGTGGGACTGGGAACACTTGTTGTTGATCGTTTTTCTCGTGATGTCGTTGCTTCTTGGTACAATTCTTTGGCAGCTATGACAGCCCTTAGGACGCAGATAGTGAACAGACAAACTCAACGAATTGCAGACAAGATCGATGAGGTGAATGACACGCACAGATCTCTCAATCAAAACCTAACCAACTTGATAAGAACGATGAATCAAGTTTTGATGCAACTTCCTACCATTCCCGGAGCTTAATATATGTCTTGGAAAAACTTTTTCATCATCGCATGCGTGCTTTCTCTAGGAAATTTCTTTGTCTATGCTCAGACTCCAACAGGCCTTCCCACAGGCACACCTACGGGATCTCCCACCGGTACACCTGAGGGCCTTCTTCCCGACCCCAGTGAATATAATCGTGTCCCTGATGAAGCATTGAATGCCATTAACAATGTGAGTCCTCAACAAGTAAGTGAGCTTCCTGAGTCGGTACGCCAAGATCTTGCTCGCAGACAACAAGAAGCCATGGATGATCTTCGTGAAGAAACACTTCGAAACACCGGAAGTGCTGCTGCTAGCGGCACATTACCCACAGGCGATAGCTCTTCATCTAGTTCATCAGCGAGTTCCTCTTCCAGTTCATCATCAAGTTCTTCTACTTCCTCATCCGGAAATGGTGCATCATTTGATCCTCTGATGGTGGCAACGATGTATATAGCTGATGATAACAATATTCGTCAGAGCAATATTGCTGACACACTAGACATGGCTACAAAATTTGAAATGCAACTCTGGCGACAATATTACAACACCATAGCCGAGGATGTTTCCGATATTTACGATGTATATGGAGATATCTCAGATGCTTTTGATGATTATAGTGATGAGTTGAGTACTATGCTAAATCGCTTGCCACACACGGTTTCTAACTGTCAACGACAATGAAGACACTAAAGCCTTACTTGGCGGTTATTAAATGGTTTTCCCAGGGTGGAATTATTCTTTGTCTGACCATCAGTCTGGTGCTGCCCTATGTAAAAGCACAGGTTGATATTCCTACATCTCCATCTGCTCCTTCATCTTCATCTCCATCTCCATCTCCTTCCATTCCTTCATCTCCATCTTCTCCTTCATCCGAGGACGCTGCGCGTGAAGCACGAGAAAGGCAGAGGGATACCGAAAGACAAACAAATGATCTTCTTCGTGAGCAGTTGGATCAAAGCGGGGAAAATGTACCGGATACTCTTCGTGAGGCTATGAGCGCTGATGCTAGGCAAAACACACAGGACGCAAATCGACAAGATGCATACAATGATTTAGAGAATGGACTCGCAGATGTTGGCGTCACGGATGCCGACCCTGTTGCTTTATCTGATGGAGACATGGGAAGTTTGGTCGACGGAGGCATTACCGATCCGGGAACTCTAGCTGCATTAACAAGCAATATTCAAAACACCTTCAACAGCTCTTACAATCAAAGCTTGCTTGCAAGTATACAGGCTACATGGGCTGCAGGTGTTCAGGGTGGTGGTAATTGCTCGACCAGCGATGATGACGGACAAGATCTCTGCCAAGAACTCACTGATCTGAATGATCGCTTGAGTGATATCAATGATGACATTAGCGATATGTTGACTCGTGCCAGACGATTACAAATATTTGTCACTACGAAACCTGCTTTCCTCAATACCACAGCTCGTCTCCCTATCTGTTTAGGACTGGTCACTCCAGGACCAGGTGAAAATCTCGACACGGTAAATATTGCAGAGACTACCAGAGATTATGATACTAATGATGGCATGATGAGTGTGGGAGCAGTCAAAAACAGCCTTCTTTCTTCAGGTGATCTGAGTACCGGTGGCGGCTCGGTTACCGCGGGTGATCCTCTCACTGTTGGGACAGGCTTTACCTCGTCTAGCAGTACAGCATTCCGAGAAAATGTCACCAATATTCAAAGTGATTTTGATAGGATCAGTCTCCTGGGTTGGCAAAATTTCGACAATTCTCTACAAACGCGTTTCGATGTCTTAAAAGCTCACTCTGAAGAATTAAAAACTCTTTTGGATCAATTATCTCGTGTGCAGCGCACACTCAATCAACGTTCTCGTACTCCTTAAAGACCTGTTATGAATTGGAAAACCATACTCACATTTTTCACTTTCTTTGTGGCTACACCGCTGCTTCTTGGACAGGTCCCGGGTGAATCCCTTATTCCTCCATCTCCATCTTCCACATCTCCATCTTCACCTTCATCTACACCACCCTCATCTCCCGCCACGCCTACTACTCCTGCGATTAATGCTACTGATCTGAGTAGTTCAGGACTAAATACGGAGTCCATGGATCAGAGCTGGGGTGAAAGAGCCGAGCAAAATCAAAGCGACTATCAGCAGGGTTTGCCTCAAGAAGTTCCTTCGTCTGAGATCCCCTCGCCCGACTCCGAGGGTATGGCAAAAGATTTTGCGCAAGAATTATTCCCACAGGAATATGGCGCTTCCCAAGGGCAATTGAATAATATCCCCCAATCCACTTCCTCCCCTTCAATTCCTTCATCTCCATCTTTTCTTTCATCTCCATCTCCCGCTGTACCGGCACAAGATCTTGCTACTGTACCTGCACAAGATCTTGCGCAGCCTACACCCACACCAACTGCACCAAGCTTCTAATATGAAAAAACTCTTTCTTTCCTTCATCTCCATCTTCATCTTGATCTCCGCCTTCGCCTTCATCTTAGTTGCGTCTCTTTACGCTGCAACCGGTGCCGATCCCTTGGGAATTGGACTTGAAAATTTGTCACAGGCTGATGATTACAATAATACTGAGACTACATCTATCAATACCAATCGTCGCTCAACCATACAAAATCAAGTAGGATCCGCTACCACCGACCATGAACGTACGCTTGATGATACTGAGCGAAATTTAAACGACGCGCTCAACAATCTCAACCAAGCAGTCTCGAGTTACCGATCGGTGAATAATAGATTTTTACAGTAGTTATTCTGCGACGAATTGAATAAATTTTCTTTTTCCTACCTGGACAATAATAGGCTTCTTTCCGGGAATGAATGCGTAGTCTTTGTCTTTGATTGTTTCCTGATTGAGTTTCACGCCTCCTTGTTCAATTAGTCTCTTGATTTGGGATTTCGAGCCTTCTATGCCAGACTGGAAAATGGCTTCAATCAAATTAATTTCCTTGGCTCCTAGCTTGTAAACCGGGATCTCGTCGGGAATCTCTTTCTTCTGAAATAGTTGGATAAAGTGCTTCTCGGCCATTTGAGCTGCCTCTTTGTCATGATACATACCGACAATCTCTCGGGCTAAACGCATTTTTACATCACGAGGGTTAGTCCCCGCTTCGAGGTCTTCACCGATATGGCGTATTTCTTCGAGAGGAACGTCTGTAGCCAACTCAAAATAACGCAAGATAAGTTCATCCTGGATCGACATTACTTTGCCATATTGTTCTTCAGGAGGCTCCATGATGCCGATATAATTGTTCAGTGACTTACTCATTTTTTCTTTGCCATCCAGTCCTTCGAGTATTGGAGTAATCAAAACATTCTGAGGTTCTTCATTGTGAGCTCTTTGGAGTACTCTGCCAGCCAGGCAGTTAAATTTTTGATCAGTGCCTCCCAACTCCAAATCTGCACGGAGTACTACAGAATCATACCCTTGCATGAGTGGATAGAAGAATTCATGAAGATGAATGGGTTTTCCTTCTTTCATTCTTTTCTCGAACATGTCTCTTTCGAGCATTTGTTGCACGGTGAAATTGGCTGCCAGCCCTACCACTTCTTCAAAGCTCATATGGGAAAGCCAGTCAGCATTGTAAACCACCTCCAACTTGTCTAACTTAAGAATTTTTCCTGCTTGAATCAAATAATTTTGTAGGTTGGCAGCTACTTCTTCATCGGTTAATTGCTTTCGGGTTTCATTCTTGTCGGTAGGATCGCCTATTTTCCCGGTAAAATTGCCGACCAGGAGAATGACATGATGCCCAAGATCTTGGAACTGTCGCAGCTTACGGAGCACGACCGCATGTCCGATGTGGAGATCCGACCCTGTCGGATCTATGCCTAGTTTGATGCGTAATTTTTTGCCGCTAAGCAGTTTTTTCTTAAGATCTTCATACACGATGACCTCTGCAGTACCTCGGCTCAAGAGTTCGGCGATTTGTGTATCAGTTAGTTTGGCCATAAATCATTAGGTACGTAATGCGGCGTGAGCAATTTTTAACTTTTGCAAAGACTTCTCTCTGCCTGAAAACCATATCATTTCAAAAGCCCCAGGACTAGACTGCTGCCCGGAAAGAGCTGCTCTGATCGGCCAGAGAACATCGCCATTTTTTAAGTTGTGAGCGACAATTTCTTTGAGAAAAAGCTGTTTTAATTCTTCACAGATTTCTGCTTTGTTTACAATGGTAAATGCTTCACTTTTATCCCAATTTTGCATGACTCTTTGGCCGATTTCTAGTGCCAGTGCAACTGTCGTGGGAGGAATCTTTTGACTGGTGAGAAGTGAAATGTCTATATCTTTTTCTTCCAAAAGTGGAGCAAGCAATTCAGGGATATCCGACAATTTCTTGCAGCGTTCTTGTATCAAAACAAGCGCATGTTCCAGAAGCGTTGGATTTTGTTCTGCATATTTTCCCAGGAAATTTCTGCTTCTTTCAATAAATTTTTCAAAGGGTAGCGATCGAATGTATTGCCCATTGATCCAGAGAAATTTGGTCGTATCAAATACCGCGCTGCTCTTTTGTACTTTGCCAAGGTTGAAGAGGCTTGTAATAGTATTCAGATCCATCACCTCCTGATTATTGCCAGGGTTCCAGCCTAGTAGGCTTAGAAAGTTAAGAATGGCTTCCGGTAGGTAACCTTCACCGAGATAGTCATTGATGGAGACCTTGTTTTTCCGTTTGGAAAGTTTGGTTTTGTCACTATTGAGGATGAGTGGCAAATGCGCAAAATGCGGTGGATTTTTGACACCGATCGCTTGATAAATAAGGACTTGTTTGAAGGTGTTTGGAATATGATCTTCACCGCGAATAATATGCGTGATTTTCATCATCACATCATCTATCACCACCACAAAATTGTAGAGAGGATTATCGAGATCTTTTGCGATAATAAAATCATCAAGTTCTTTCGTGTGTTGTTCTATTTTCCCGCGGATCAAGTCCTTGAACACAACTGTCTTGAGACTGCCGGGAATTTTTAAACGTATCACGGGTACAATGCCTTCGGCGATACGATTTTTTTTATCTTCTTCACTTCGACCATGACATGTCCCCGGATAGCGTGGAGCTTGTTTTTGGGCCATTTGTTCTTTGTGGACCTTTTCCAATTCTTCCTTGGTACAATAACAGTAATATGCCTTCCCCTCTGCCAATAATTGTTCAAGGTAAGGGCGGTATGTTGCTTTTCTTTCGCTCTGGCGATACGGGCCAAATGGACCACCTTTGATTGGGTCTTCATCGGCTACGAGCCCGAGGTTTTGTAGCCCGGTGATAATGTTTTCTTCGTATTCTTTGGTAGAGCGTGCTGTATCGGTATCTTCGATACGAATGATAAAATTCCCCTTATTTTGGCGAGCGAAATAATAATTAAATAGTGCTGTTCTTACTGTTCCTACATGCAGGAGTCCGGTTGGAGATGGTGCTATGCGGACACGAATTGATTCTTCCGAAGACATAAAAAAAGGGAGCAAAAAGCTCCCTGATTTTAAGGAAGAAGCGAAGTTTAGGCAAACGGATGAACGTTATTCTACAAAAGTCAAACTCACCGGGTAGGATCCGGTATCGCAGTCAGATCTGCGACCAGCCAAATCAAGCACGAAAGCTGTAATGTTTCGGGTTCCTGCTTCTGTCACCGGAGCTGTCATAAATGGAGTTGCAGACGAAGTGTCTACGCTTCCTGTAGCCCTCACATTGTTTATTCCATAGGTGGATGCTGGTACATCATCGTAGGTCCATATCCTTACTGGAACGATATCACCAACATGATTTGGGGCTCGTAAGCCTGGAAAACCAAAGCTTCGACAGCGTACCGCACCGGCATCACCATCGACTGCTGCATCGCGACCATCAGTAGCAGCGTCTCCGCTCGTATCGCCAGCGTCAGCAGTATCACTACCGCTGTCGACGAGAGAGCCGTCTCTTGTGGTATCGACTCCGGCATCTGTGCGAGAGCCATCACTGTCACGAGAACCATCAACCAACACATCACCGCCGTCCGGACTTTCACCGTAGTAATTGTACGTGTTGTTGTATGTACACCCTGTTGCACCAAGCACAGCTAGCACAAGTGCACGAATAGAATTTGAACGTGGGAATTTTTCGAGTAAATTCTTCATTTTAAAAAATTAAAGAAGCAATATAACAATAATTACAATAACTGTCAACAATTGTAACGTTGCA
>MEWR01000005.1:36179-37763 GCA_001773455.1 Candidatus Abawacabacteria bacterium RBG_16_42_10 | reverse complement strand
CCAGCCGGTGTTCCCTTGGGTACAGGGCATAGCCCTACACCAGCCGGTGTTGCCTCGGGTACAGGGCATAGCCCTACACCAGCCGGTGTTCCCTCGGGTACAGGGCATAGCCCTACACCAGCCGGTGTTCCCTCGGGTACAGGGCATAGCCACATTTGTGCGTAACCAGTGAGATCGACATACGCTTCATCGATAGAAGCTTGCTCAACTTTGTCACTGAATTGTTTGAGTACTCTTATCAGTTTTTCAGAACATTCTGCATAGAGAGCAAAATCACCCGGAAGAATCATTGCCTCCGGACAAAGTTTTCGAGCTTTTACTAAAGACATGCCAGCATGCACGCCAAATTTTCTCACTTCATAACTCCCACAGCTCACAATTCCTCGGCGCATATTTCCCGGACCACCTCCTACTATAATAGGTTTATTTTTCAACTTCGGATCACGCAAACGCTCGCAGGAAACAAAAAAACAATTGCAATCGATATGGAGAATCGCCTTTCGTAATAATTCCCCTGTACCACTCGGCTCTGCCTCGGGTACAGGGCCTCGCTCTGTATGTATTATTTTGGAGCTCGGCATTAATAATTTCTAATCAAAGCCGTCACTATCCCTTGAATGGAAAGTTCGGACACCGGATGCAAATCTTGATATTGAGGATTCTCAGCTTTCAGATAGGCATATCCGCCCTCCATAATTAAACGCTTAATCGTACTTTCGCCATCAATAAGCGCAACGACAATGTCACCATTACGAGCTTTAGCACCATAATGCACAATCACTGTATCACCCGGCATAATGCCGGCATTGAGCATGCTATCTCCACGTACTTTGAGTAAATATGATTGAGTTGGATGTTGTACGAGATTTTCGGCCACAGAAATCCAAGTATCAGGCACTTGTTCTTCCAGAGTGGCAGCCCCCGCAGGCACACTACCGTACATGGGTAATTTGATATCCGGCTTTTCCATACGTTCTTTGATATCAGCCAGCAAATTCACTCCTCGAGCCCGTTTGCTGCGTGTGAGCACACCCTTTTTCTCCAAAGCTTTTAAATGCTTCAACACCGAATTATCCGAATTCACTTTCAAAAATACTCTCATCTCCTTCAAAGTAGGCGAAGATCCGTTGCTCATCTGATAATCATGGATAAAATCCAAGAGTTCTTGCTGACGAGAAGTGAGAGACATAAAAGTAGGGTGAAGTACTGCTCACCATAGTAGGTGAGACTTAGTTCACCGTCAAGGTGAGTGCGAATATTGGTCAAAAATGATACAATGTAATGAAATATTTATTCTATTTATGAATCAACCTAAAAGCTCACCATCATCTGCGCCTCCTCCCGCAAAGTCAGAAAATATCAAAGAACAAGCAGATATCACTAACGATATAGCTCAACTAAGTGGCCAACTGAAGCCATTATCTGAAGAGGCCAAAGGTCAATGGAGTGTAGAAGTTCTCTCTCAAGTCCAGGATATCAAACCGTCGCAATTTCATCCGGAAAGAAAGTGGATGGCGACCCATTTTCAAATTACTCAACCAGACGGAAAAAGCATGGAAATACCCTCTACGCAAGTAATGCTTA
>MEWR01000005.1:35900-36148 GCA_001773455.1 Candidatus Abawacabacteria bacterium RBG_16_42_10 | reverse complement strand
CTGCTTTTGCTACACATCATATTATGTCTCTGCATCTTAAGGGCGAGGAAGCTGGAAGTACAATGACTGGTTCCTTGGAATCATCTTTCCGATCAGTAGCCGAGCATTTGCCTGCCAAATTACCCTTTGGAAAAGAATCAGCGGCATTTGAGATTGACTTACAACAAGCAACAGGAACCGAAGGAGTCACCTCACAAAAAGAAATGCTTGAGAAAGGAATCGTGAGTAAAGAAGATTTGGCTCTCCTA
>MEWR01000005.1:15204-35851 GCA_001773455.1 Candidatus Abawacabacteria bacterium RBG_16_42_10 | reverse complement strand
ACGAAGAAAAACAGAAGTTTATTACTGAATTCAACGCGCAGCTTGCTGGTAAAAATCTCAAGCTAGGGATCCGTGCTGGAGCGATTACACCATTTTTCACCGCAGAGAGACAGCCAACCACCAAGATGTTTGTCGTCGTCGGCAAAGAAAAAGATCCCGATGATTCCGAACATAATCGTGTCTGGACTATGACTCCCGGTCGCCACATGGAAAGATTACCAACTGACAATAAGTTTATGGGTCGCTTACCAACTGAAGGGATTTCCGAGGGAACAACAGTTGCTGATATTCTTAAGAAAGCAGAGTCCGGTGCAGCTCTCTCAGAGACTGAGACTGTATTGATGAATGAACAGAAAAAAGCTCAAGAATGCTGGTGGAATGGAGGCTTTATCGCTCCCCCAGAAAAGAAGTAATTTTAAAAATTAATATAAAAATATATGAATACCAATCCAGAATCACATCGTGAAAGTGGGGAAAAGCCAAAAGTTTCGGCCCATAAAACACCCAGTGCAACTGAGGTTGATCTTCAAGCAGTGAGAAATATTATTTCCAAGAGTAGCAGATTTAGCAGGAGACAGGAAACTTTCAAAGATTATGATACAGCACGGGAGAGTCGTCGACAGCAAGTTGCAGCTAAGCTCGGTCTACCGGATGACACTTCATGGGAAGAAATAAAAAAACTACAAGCACAACTTTCAAAAGAAAAAAACCAGGCCAAGGCTGTCGAACACCAAAAAGCAGTAAAAGACCTTGGCTTGTCACCCACAACTGCCACTCGCAAACAAATCAGTGAAGCTGGGGATAACCTACAACGCCAAGCAAGAGCAGGCAGTTTGGGTTTATCACCTGATGCTACATGGAAAGAAATTAATTTGGCCGTCAGAGCTGAGTCCACGCGCAGGTATAAAGAACAAAAGTCTGAAGCCGATGAGAAGTACAGAAAGAAAGAAACAAGCCGTCTCGGTTTACCGGTAGATACCACACTGCAAGAAATTACGGATTATGAAAACGAATTAGAAAAACGCCGTAAGATAACAGCTCGAGATCTTGGTCTTGATGAGAATGCAAGTTGGAGTGCAATAGAGGGAAAACAAGCAAAACGAGCAAGACAAGAAGAAGCAAAAAAACCAAAAAAGTAAAGATTTAAACTAAAAACAAATATTCACAAAGTATATATGAATACCAATCCAGAATCAGGTCGTGAAAAGGAAACAACAGTACCATCGACTACTACAGGACCAACAACAGCACCAGTGTCACCTACTGATGTTCAGAATGTAAAGGACATTCTTGCTGGTGCTGACACAAAAGCACCCGAATTAACTCGTGAAAGGTTAACTAATATGCAAACATTGGAAATTGAGATTAAAGGCGATTTCAAACCAACACTGGATGCATTAAAAACTAATACTGGTGCTGATTTACAACCGCGTACTGACGGTTTTCATTTAACCGTTATAGGACCTACGGAGAGTAAAATTTTGGCCACTCTTGATGACGCTACTCTTGCTGAACTGCAACAAATTAATGCGCAAATTCAAAGGGGTGAAGGTGTCGCGGTGAATGGAATTGGCTATATCGATGGTGCGTCATCGCCTTATAAAATGCGCGAAGTTGATAAAACTAAAAAAACAGCCTTTATTGCTCTCGATATACCAGCACTCCAAGCATTCCGTGCAAAGGTCGGGCTACCAAAGAAAGATTTTCATGTCACCCTTGGTTTCGTAGGCGGTGATGTACATATGCAAGTAACAGAACAAGTGCCCGTGAAACCAGGAAGTCCAAAAATGAAAGATATTACTGCACCAATACCAAAAGAGGCTGACCCGCGATTTAATTCAATCGTTCTTCCCACTATGACTTACGGTGGACTCGATGGGCAAATGAAAGAAAAGAAATAAAATGTCACTGAATGTTCAACAAAATCACGGAGAAAAAAATAAACCCGGCCCACGGGCATCAGGTCTTCATACCGTTGCAAGCGATACACATGCGGCAGTTACATCAGTGCAAAATACTCTCAGTGATTTAACGACAGATAAGGAGGAATCCAAATATGGCAAGAATCTCAAATTCATTCCCGAGGAAACAGTTACGGCCTTAACTGAAGTTAATAATAATCCTGGTGTGATTACCACCATATTAACTGCGCTTGAACCTTCTTGGTGGAATAGATTGGATAACCCGAAAGCATTGGAGGCCTTATTTAATTTAAAGTTAAACTTAAATATACCCCCTGAACAACAATTAGCCATAGCTGGAATTCTGAAACGCTCACGAAACTCCATAAAATTTAGTGATCGAATCGAAAATGTATTGGCAGCCAAAAAAACAATAGCAGACTTGAACGAGCGTTTAAAAAGTGACATAAAAAGAATCGAAGAAAAATCTCCCAAACTCAATATTGCCAGTCCAAAAGGATTCGCCTTGGATACAGTTGATTTACCAGCACCTACTTCCTTGCAACAGGTCCCCTTCCCTCCGGAATTAAACGCACTCGTACAGGAGAGATCTGCTGAACACTCCATGGACATACAAACATACACAGAGAACAGACTGTCCAAAACAGTATTAGATACAGTGATCAATGGCAATATTCCGGTAGAAATATATTCGACCAATACTTTGGAAGTATTTGGTAAATTAAAACATGAAGGCTATACGCAAATCCTTAAATATACAACAAAGGACGGAGATTATAATAAATATTTTTGTGTCAATCCGGAAACGAAAAAGTCTAAACTGGTCCTCATGACACTTCCCGGAAAAAGTTATCAAACTCAAGTAGCAGGCAGTGCACTGCTGTACAAAAATGCCGAAGGTAAATCTATTCCACCAGAAAACATGAGGATTTTTGAAAGCGGCATTGATCTGAAAAATACATATCGAGATATTTTGGAAGCATACAATGTAAAACCGGAAACAATTATTTTTGGTTCTCAAATGTTTCATGATGCATTTCTCAAACAAGAATTCAAATTAGAAAAAAGCCAGTGGATCCAAGATCCTTATTTAAATGCAATTATTTATCATTACAAAGACAAGGAGGGTAATAAACGCACTATCGTAACACTCAACATGTCTCCGCATATGTTTGGCGATAAAATAAAAAGCTTTACCAGTGCTGCGATCGAGCGTGGTGCACAAAGAATAATATTCAATGGTACCGCAGGCGGACTGAAATCGGATTTAAAAGTTGGTGATCTTGTTGTTCCAAGGCAAATTGCCAATGTAAATATAGGAAAACCGGGACAATCGGCAAATATCGTCAACAATGCACTCAATTTTACCAGTGAGTTAAAAGGTGAAAATGTGAAGATCGTCGAGCAACACGGTACAGTTCACACTCCCGTCGTAGAAACCATGCCTTTTGTCTCTTCATTGAAAGAGAATAAGGTTGATACTGTCGAATGCGAATTAGCGAATCTGGTCGAAGCTATTCAAGATTCCGGTCAGGCGGACAGCATATATTTCAGTGCTCATCTTCAAGTAACTGATATCCCCGGCACAGAACATACGAATGCCGATAAAAGCATGACATTGGACCCAAGCTATATAAACAAAGACATCAATAAGCAAAGCGACATGACACGTCTGGTTTTGCAACAGTTTTTGCAAGATATTCAACCAATAAAGGTAGAGAAAACGGTACCAAGTTCAATGACAATTGAAACTCGTTACCAGGATCATGCCAGAAAACTCTATGTCGCCTTCGACACAAATAAGCAAATACCATTGAATTTTGAAGTCCCACAGAAGACATTTATGAGCATAATGACAAATATCTTGAAAGATGGTATATTAACAGACGAAAAGTTAGCAAAGATCTTTGACGCTTGTCAAAATTTTTATAAACGATATGGTTTTAAAGTTAACGTAAACCTTTTATGAATCCACGAAATATGGACAATGAAAAATCATCGATTGATGTAACACAGTGGCAATTAGCGGCCTTTGATGACCTTCATATCGAAAGTACAAAAGATACCATTACCATCACCGTAAAACCGCCAATACCATTACGGAACCATATCATCACTTTGGCTTTGGACCACAATCAAAGCTTTCCCATGGAAAATTTTACAAAGTTTTTTGAATATCTTAATCAAACGGTTCACGAATTATTCTATGAAGGGGCAAACAGCCTCTTGGTCGGCGATGCACCACCACTCACTCTACAATTAAATACAATCGTACAAAGTGCCTTGGAAATTGCTGGTCTTGCCGGAACCAAGTGCCCCTTTACTGTCAGTTGTAAGATCACACAATGAAGTCCGTTGAGGTGTTAGAACAAGCAGAACTAACACATATTGATATTGACGGTTATATCAGTACTTTTCATAATCCCGCCAACGTCAATGAAAGACAATGGGCAAGCGAAGAGATTGCAAAGATTATCCCAGGAAAGATCACCCTGTCATCAATTATCGAGAAATTCTCATCTGAGGTTCCCAAACTGCAAAGATTTCTTTTGAAATCAATAGCCCGTTCTAAGGAAGTTGAGGCAATTGATTGTTTGGTAGGAGCACTCTTTAGTCCGGATGACGAAACCAGATGGTTGGCTGCTTTTTATCTACATGACAGACATATGAATGAGGAGCAAAAGACAGCGGCAGAAACATATATCAAAAAACATTTTCGAAGAGAAAAAGTCATGTACCTGATGACTTGTATATGTCTTTTAAAAAATCCATGTTTCGCTGGGTCAAAATATAGAAAAGAGATTATCAATAATCTGTCCGAACTTGATCTTCCCTTGCAATGCGTAGTACTCAGTCAATTTCCTTCCTGGTTGGATCAAAAAGAGGGCAAGCAAAAACTTCTTGCTATGGCTAGTCATGATCATCCAGCTATCCGAGAAACGGTAATCGATACACTTCAAAAATATGGACTTGAGAAGGCAGTTCTACAGACATTTGAACATGATCCCGATACACAGATATCTCGCAAAGCCAAGCGGATTCTCGGAAAAGATATTTCTGTCGCAGTCCCTTCTTTTGAAAAAGAAAAAATAATGGGGGCTATTTTTGGCGCAGCTGTTGGTGATGCTGTCGGTGCACCGATCGAGTTTTTGTCTCGGGAAGAAGTACAGAGAATTTATGGTGAAGAGATAAAACACTTTCTGAAAGCAGAAAAATATAATCAAAAATTGCGACTTACAGTGGGACATATTACCGACGACTCTACGATGGGACTGAGTTTCTTACAGTCGTATGTTGAGAATGGTTTCCTTGATATGTCCGCAGTCGGTAGGATATGGGGAGAAGAGGCGAGAAAAATTGATGGTGGAGAATCACCAAATATCGGTTTTGCCGGGCGTTCTTTGTGGGATATGCGCAAATTATATCTAGGTTGTAATTGGAGAGTATCGGGGCATGGATCTGCATCAGGTTGTGGGGCTGCCATGCGAGCATTTGCATTGCCATTCATTTCTCCTTCGTCAGAACTTGTTCAAAACACTGAAGACAGTGCAATTATGACGCATAATTCTCCAAGAGGAATTGCTTCCGCATTAGTTGTAGTCGAAGCAATAAAGTATCTTTTACAACAAACAAAGCTGGAGCCATCAACTTTTCTAGATCATATAACTAAAAAAATTGAGAAACTTGATCCAGAGCTCGCTGACAAACTTCGAAAGCTCAATGAATATTTAGAGCTACCTACACTACAAGGTCTCAATGTCATTGGGACGAGAGGAGAAGCGATAGATACCGTTCCAGCCGCTCTTTACTGCTTCCTGAAATCACCGCAAAATTTTGTTAGTACATTGCAGTCCGCGATCAATGTCGATGGAGATTCAGACAGCATCGGCTCTATCGCATGCGTTCTCAGTGGAGCATATAACGGCGTACAAGCGATCCCCAATCATATTCTCGAGGGCTTATATGTGCGAAATGATATTGATACGCTGCTCAAAAAATATTTCAGAAGCACGATGGGCAACATACTTACTGGAAATAACAAAAGTTAGCTGAAAAGCTCCTTCTTCCGCATGAGCGGAATCAGGATGATCGCACTACAGCGATCTCTTTACAAACCCTGGAAGTTTCGTTAGATTGTCTGGGCTCTGTGTTGGTAAGTTTATATACAGGGGGTTCTTTAACATCTCATGTGCAGAAGAGAATGGTGTGATAATTTCGCTTCGTTTGCACGAAGCAGTTGCTTTGCGTAAGCAAAGCACATTGGTTTGCAAACACTAGTTTGCAAGACGAACCGCTTTATATTTTTCCGGTAAGAAAAATAAACCTAAGTTACATTTCAAATTATTTAGATAATGAAACCCCGCGAGGGATGTAGTTATTTTTTCTAAAAGAGTTTGATTCTGGCTCAGGATTAACGCTGGCGGTATGCATAACACATGCAAGTCGAACGAGGATATTTTCCCTATACTGATTGCAAGCTCAAAAAGCTTGCTACTAGTATAGGGGAAATAAGCCGAGTGGCGAACGAGAGAGTAATACGTTGGTACCTTCCCTATACTCAGGAATAACTCCGCGAAAGCGGAGCTAATGCCGGATGACCATGTACCGTAACTGGTACATGGAAAGTTTTTCGGTATAGGAGGGGCCTACGGCCTATCAGCTAGTTGGCGAGATAAAAGCTCACCAAGGCTATGACGGGTAGCTGGTCTGAGAGGACGACCAGCCTCGCTGGGACTGAGACACGGCCCAGACTCCTACGGGAGGCAGCAGTGAGGAATTTTCCACAATGGACGAAAGTCTGATGGAGCAATACCGCGTGCAGGATGAAGGCCTTCGGGTCGTAAACTGCTTTTTATAAGGAGCAACTATGAGTTTACTTATAGAATAAGTCACGGCTAATCACGTGCCAGCAGCCGCGGTAATACGTGAGTGGCAAGCGTTATCCGGAATCATTGGGCGTAAAGCGTCCGTAGGGGGATATTCAAGTGAAATGTTAAATCCTTCGACCCAATCGAAGCCCTGCATTTCATACTGTTTATCTAGAAGATAGGAGAGGTAAATAGAATTTCCGGAGTAGGGGTAATATCCGTAGAGACCGGAAGGAATACCAATAGCGAAGGCAATTTACTGGCCTATTCTTGACCCTTAAGTGACGAAAGCGTGGGGAGCAAACAGGATTAGATACCCTGGTAGTCCACGCCCTAAACAATGGATACTCGACGTTCGGAGGAATCGACCCCTCTGAGTGTCTAAGTTAACACATTAAGTATCCCGCCTGGGAAGTACGATCGCAAGATTAAAACTCAAAGAAATTGACGGGGATCCACACAAGCGGTGGAGCATGTGGTTTAATTCGATGGTAAGCGAAGAACCTTACCAAGGTTTGACATCCTACTAACGCCCTGGAAACAGGGAAGTGCCCGAAAGGGAAAGTAGAGACAGACGTTGCATGGTTGTCGTCAGCTCGTGGCGTGAGATGTCGGGTTAAGTCCCTAAACGAGCGCAACCCTCGGGCTGTGTTGTATTTCTCACAGCCGACTGCCAGCGTAAGCTGGAGGAAGGTGGGGATGACGTCAAATCAGCATGACTCTTACACCTTGGGCGACACACGTGCTACAATGGAGCGCACAACGAGAAGCAAGAGCGCAAGCTGGAGCAAATCTCAAAAAACGTTCCTCAGTTCGGATTGAGGGCTGCAACTCGCCCTCATGAAGTTGGAATCGCTAGTAACCGCCGATCAGCCACGCGGCGGTGAATATGTTCCTGGATCTTGTACACACCGCCCGTCAAGTCATGGAAGAAGGGAGTACCAGAAGACCCACTTTAGTGGAGACAAGGTAATACTTTTGACTGGGACTAAGTCGTAACAAGGTATCCGTAGGGGAATCTGCGGATGGATCACCTCCTTTCAAGGGAGAATGCCATGAACTACTCGCCTAACGGCTCGAGTTCACGGTTAGGTCACTTATCACACCTCTCTTCTCTTTTGCACATGGGATGCTAGAGACACGAGACTTAAGCTAACTTAAGTCTTTTTTGTATATCCTCGTGTCTCTAAGATGAAGGAATAAGAAGAAGATGAAGGTTTATGTTTTGTTTTATTCCTTATTCATCTTCATCTTATTTTGACATCTTAAACTGTCATTTATATACTGCGCCTGCATTTCGGGCGATTAGCTCAGCTGGTTAGAGCGCGACACTGATAATGTCGAGGTCAGTGGTTCGAGTCCACTATCGCCCACCATGAACCACTCACTGCGTTCGGGTTCACGGCGTGCCACGTACTCGACGTCAGGAGTAGTACACGGCGGTGCCTATTGATACTAATATGCTTTATAGAATATTGGTGGTTCATGCGGTGAACTTGAGTGTAGCGAATAGTTCACTGCTGAGTCAGACAGATGACAGGACATCGTTTATTTGGGCTTCTATGTTTTTTTGTAGTATGATCATTTCAGAAAATTTATTCCCCAAGAATTTACTATGCTTACGCAAAGACCTAAACTCAAAACTCACATTTTGTTGTTGGTTTCGGTGTGTTCTCTCTTTCTCGTTTCCTGTGGACAAGAACCTCCTTCACCACCACAGATTTCAGTCATAAGTCAGACTGACCTGGTGAATCTCATGTTGGATATCGAAGATAGTTTTTCTCTTGAGGACGTTTTGGTTAGTCAGTCGGGAAACACCGTCGTTGTTCGTTTCAAGGCACCAACATTAAGTGGAACAGAATTATATAGCGGACTGGCTCAAGTATTTGCATATGTCCATGATCGCCTGCCTAGTGACATGCAAAATATCGATCTCATTTTTTCTTTAAATCATATTGATTCTGCAATTATCAGCACGGATAGAGCAAGTATTCAAGAATGGAAAAACGGCAAAAAAAATAATGTGGAATTTATCAACACCATGAAGAAAACTTCCTTACTCTAAAATATATGCATAAAAAATTATCCACCATTTTCTCGATCGCTTATATAGCTGTATTTGTATGTTTGTGGATTGGAGTGCCACTACAAATTACAATGAATTCAGTATTTTCCGCACCGACCACTTTCGCTCAAGAAGACCTCATTTGTCCCGCCAATTCTCATCAAGTAGGTAGTGAATGTATATGTGATTCATACTACAAATCTGTTGGAGACTCATGTGTACCCATGACTGAAGCAGAAATGTGTCCCACACCAAATTCTCACCGTGTCGGTAATGAATGTGTTTGTGATTCCTTTTATAAGCCTTCAGGAGGACAATGCGTGCCGATGGAAGAATCAGAGATGTGTCCAGTTCCAAACACGCATCGAGTTGGTAATGATTGTGTTTGTAATGCGGGATATTTGGCCGCCGGTGGTAAATGCGTTGATCCCTATGCCTACTGCGCAGCTCACAATGCTACCTATTCCCCATCGATTGAGGATTGTACGTGTATCGAGGGATATATTGAAAATTCTTCTAAGAGTGATTGTATAAAAGTAATTGTAGATGACACAAAATCTCCTCCTCCTACTCCTTCATCTTCATCTTCATCTCCTTCTCCATCCCCTACCCCGCCGACACGATCAACCGTGACTCCTACAAGTTCGACATCTTCGCCTTCGCCGACTGCAACGGCCCCGGCACAATCAATTGTGCCTCCTACAACCCCTTCGCCTCCGACCTCTACGGGCACCGATCCGGTCAAGATGATGCTTGAACTGCAAAGCACGTCGCCTATCGAAATAAACAATACGCCGATTTTGGATGCTTCACTTAAAAGTCTCACTCCTACTGAAATAAGTTTTGTTGAAGATCAGAAAGAGGTCATCCAATCAATGATTTCCACCGGTGATACAGTTGAACTGCTACCGACAGAAGAAGAGAAGATGAATTTAGTTCGTAATGCTGTTGTTCTAGAAGCGGCAAAGAAATGGAATCAAGCTGTAAAAGAAACAGAAAAAACCGAAAAACTCAAAGATGAAAATGCAAGAAAAGAGTTCATTGTGCTAAAACAGGAGGAAGCTAGCCTCGTGGAACAAATCACAAGCAATCAAACAGCGTTAACTGTCATGCATAAACAAAATATCCAAATCATCTTTTCTCAGGATCAAGCTGCCGCAGCACTGTTCGCGAATGATACCGCATTTGAAAATTTTCCCAAGCGAGATTTTTTGAAAGAGAGTAACGGTGACCATACCGAGGCTATGGTTCGTGCTACCGATGCTATTGCGAGACAATATGAATTCATAAGGAACATCAAAAAAGAGTTAAAGAGAGTACGCGAAGAAAAGCGAGAACTTCTCGATATCCCGCCACAACCGGATGTCGACCAGGAATTGAGCAAGCTGAAAATAAACTGGTACAAAAAATAACGTTAACGATCATGTTCTTCAAAAAAGACAATCAACAATCAACCATTTGGGATAAAATTTTTCATCAGAGTCCGAAATCCGGATTATCCCTCTCACCAAGGAAGTATTTTTTCCGTGACATCCTTATTGTCCTGGGTGTAGTGCTAGTATGGCGTGGCACGTGGCATCTCATCGACATGTATTTTCTACCCGATCATCCCGTGTGGAGTAATACTATCGGCATTTTGATCGGTTTATTTTTGCTTTATTTGCCTACCGGAGATCTTACGCATTTAAGCGGACGTCATCATGATGAGCACAAACATCACTAATAATTAACAATTGAAAATTAACAATTAACAATGAAACCCAACTCAGAAAACGAGCCGAGCGCCATTGATAATTGTTAATCGTTAATTGTTAATTTTTTATGAGTCTTCCTGTCATATTAGTAGACGTCGTCGGTAAAGATGTCAGTCAAAAAGAGGCTTTTGAACGTTTGGAAGAATTGGAAAATCTGGTAAACACTTTTGGTGGCCTGGTCGTAGTCAAAAAAGTACAAAGACGGGGAATTCCCGACTATGGAACCTTTGTCGGTAAAGGGAAAATTCAGGAAATCATGGATGATGGGAAGGCATTGGGAGCAAAGCTTGTTGTTGTGAATAATATTTTAAAGCCCGGGCAGGTGTATCGGCTCAGTGAGCAGTTAAGAAAAGTGAAGATGGGAGCGTGGGATAGAATAGATCTCATTCTCAAAATATTCAGCAAACATGCCAAAAGTGCTGAAGCAAAATTACAAATAGAATTAGCAGCTATTCGTCATACTGGTCCACGTATTTTTGGTCTGGGATTAGATTTGTCTCGCCAAGGTGGAGGAATTGGAACTTCAGGTATCGGAGAAACAAACATTGAACGCATGAAGCGTCATCTCAAAGAGCATGAGCATAGAGTGATGATGAAACTCAAACATATGGAGAAAGTGCGCACGCAACACCGCGAACACCGAGCGCGACTGAATTTGCCTACAGCTGCCATTGTTGGGTATACCAATGCCGGTAAATCGAGTTTACTACGGGCAATTACCAAGAAAGATGCATATGTCGCGAATAAACTCTTTGCGACACTCGATACGCGAATTGGCCAATTACACATCCAAAACGAGACACCGCAAGGGATCAATGTCATGCTCTCAGATACAATTGGCTTTATTCGTGATTTACCACCAAGTCTAATCAAATCATTCAAATCGACTCTTGAAGAAGCAATTCATGCTGACATCATTCTCCATGTCATTGATTATAGCGACCCTAAGATGGAAGATAAAATCATGATCGTCGAAGATATTCTGAAGGATTTAGGACTGGGTGATCGTCCACAGATATTTGTCTTCAATAAATATGATCTCCCCTCGCCTTTTGCGAAGTTTGAGATTGAGAGACAATATCAAGCATTCTCGCCGGTGTTTGCTTCTGCGGAGAGGAAGGTGGGATTGGATGAATTGAAACAAGTAATTAAACAAAAATTAAAAAAATAAAAAATTCGAAATAAAATTTATTGTAGGTGGTAAGATCATTCGACCAGATGATTTTATATATGAGATGGGCCAATAAACCACACCGCTGGGTCAAATATGATTATTCAAACAGCGGATATTATTACGTCACCATATGCACGCAAAACCGAATAGAATGGTTTGGTCAGGTGAACGATAATATTGTTAATAAAAATACAATTGGTGAAATTGCCCACGAATTTTGGCTGCAAATTCCAAATCATTTTAAAAACGTATATTTGGATGAATTTATAATAATGCCAAATCACGTACATGGCATTATCGTGATCGATGATATGACCATCGTAGATGCGGCAGATCTGCCGCATCTACCATCAGAACAATATCGATCACGACGACAATTTCGTTCAAAAATGTTATTACCCAAAATTATTCAACAATACAAATCATCGGTTACACGCCAAATAAATAATTTATTTGTGCATGAAAAATTTGCATGGCAAAAATCATTTCATGATCACATTATCAGAACAGACCATGCATTAAATAATATAAGACAATACATTAAAATGGCACCTAGATAGAAACAATCACCGTCCCAGTTTGGAATAGACAATGACGCAAGGATCGTTTATATTTGCCTCTTAGGCTTTATCATCCCCATGAAAAATCTTGCGCGTTTCTTTTCCATTGTCGAAATGACCAAGCAGGTTCCCCGCTATGGTTGGACCACTGTAGGTTTTGCCAATGAGGAGATCGACACATTGGCAGAACATCATTTCATGGTGACAATGATGACTTTGTTATTGGCTACCGATATGGAATCACGGGGAATGAAAATTGATGTTCGAAAAAGCATCACTATGAGCTTGGGCCATGATTTAAGTGAACTGTTCGGCGGCGATGTCGCAACCCCACTAGGAATGGTTAATCCGGAAATCAAAAGACTATCGCGAATCATTGAGGCACACACAACCAATTATCTTGGCGATATGCTTAAAAATCCGGCATTAAAAGAAGATTTTCAAAGCTGGTGTGATGAGGAAAGAGAACAAAAAACTGATGAAGCAAAACTAGTCAAACTAGCTGATCGATTGGAGGCTGAATTGTACAAAGAAACCCGTTATAGACCAGTAAGATATACCGAGAGAAACAAAAAGTATGTCGAAAAAGCGATATTAAGTATTCCCCCGGCAATGAAAGATAAGGATATACAAAAGTACTGCTCTGATTTTGCTCATTGTTTACTCGAGGCCGTCCAGAAAAAAGAATTACGAAATGCACCCCGAGAACGTTTAACAGATCCTACAAAAAAAGTTCCTCAAATGCGAGGCCTTGCTGATTTATGTGCCATTCTACAAATCAGCAAAGAAATGCCACGTTACGGATGGGGATTTGCTCGTTTTTCATTGAAAGAAATGGATAAAATTTCTGAACATAATTACGTACTTGCAGTAATGAGTCTGCTAGTGACATCTGAAATTGAAAGACTGGGAATAAAGGTTGATGTGCGAAGAACTATAGAAATGTCACTCATTCACGATCTGAGTAAGCTTTTTGGTGGCGACCTGTCTGCTCCTTGGGCACAAGCTAACCCGGACATTCGAGCAGCTGCCAATGAAATCAAAAAAACGGCAATCAGTTTATTAGCTACCATTTCAGGTAATCCCAAACTCCAAAGCATGATTGAAGAACGTTACCTGGAGGCTAGTGAAAATAAAACTGATGAAGCTATTTTGGTACGTATTCTCGGTCAATTAGAGGATTACTTGTATAGAGAGATCGTTCGACGACCCAAATATACAGAAAAAGATACTGAGTATATCAAAAAGAATATCAGTAGTTTTGTGGAAAAACTTTCTGACGCAAAGTTGCAACAATTTGTACAGAAACTTATCGATGATCTGGTCGAGCTGATCCATAGCGAAGAACTTCGCCATTCGCCACTTTATTTCCAAGAAAAATAATAATTTTTTATGAAAACTCCTTCTTCATTCCCGAAACAAAAATACCGTGATCGTTGGGGCATTGAGGCGGCAAAGGATGATTTGTTTCTTCATCCCAAGGCTGAAAACTGGTTGAAATTTTTACGTCTCACCGGCGAACTGCCTATTGAGATGCGTCGCGTAGGTTGGACAGGGATCGGATTTACGAGAGAGCAACAAGACACCTTGGCAGCTCATAGTTTTACCGGGGCATTAAAGACATTGATAGTCAGTCTCTATTTGGAAGAACATGATGTGAAGTTTGATGTCAGAAGGACACTCCACATGTTTCCTCTCCATGATGTGTCTGAAATCAATGGTGGAGATATCGGCACACCACGAGCCGCAATTTATCCTGAATTGAAGCAGGCATCTCGAGACATTGAAGGATTTACAAACAGCGACTTACAGAAATTATTAAGCAATGAACCTCTAGCGACGAAATTCCGAGATCTTACTCGGGAAGAACAAGAGCAAAAGACTGATGAATCCAAACTGATCAAATTCGTCGATCGTATCGAAGCTTTGTTTCATTTGTTTCGTATTCATCCACAGCCATACAACGACAAGAATGATCAATACTTTAAGCCGATTATTACCAGTATAGAAAGTGAAGGAATGCAAAAATATTTACAGTTATTTGTTGATGCTTTTACTGAAGCCCATAAAAGAGGTGACCTTAGTCGTCGAGAGCTGACTGATATTCACGACGAAGATAATGAAGAACGACGACTTGTTCTCATGTGCAAAGATCTCCAAGGAGTAAAACACATCGATCGTACATCTTGGACATGGGCAGGACTCAAGAAGCATGAAATAGATACTATTGCCGAGCATGGACATGCGACAAACATAGCAACATGGTTACTCGGAGAAGTATTACAAGAAACAGGAGTACAGGTGGATACCCGAAAACTTATGTCACTTTCTTTGGTTCAAGACTTGGGGAAATTGTATGGAGGTGATGTATCCGTTGCCTCTCGAGACAAGTTTGATGAAAGGCGCCAAGCTTCGTATAAAATTCGTGATATCACGGTAAAAATCATCACTGATAATCTGGGAAAAACAAAACTGAGCGAAACTGTTCGAGCTCTTCATGATGAACGACTGGAAAGAAACAGTGATCACAATATCGTGGTAATGATTGCAAGTAGAATCATGGACCTCGTTCACTTTGACCTCGTCCAAAGACCGAATTATGGTGATTCCTACAGAGATTTCGTCGACGACAAAATCATCGCTCTGATCCATAGCATCGAAGACAAAGAATTACAAAAACATATGCTTTGCTTGGCTCGTAAATGGATTTTCTTTATTGAACAAGGAACATTGCGCCATTCCGGTCATGCCCTCCTAGGTGGCGATGGGAGACACTACATCAAATAAGTTCTAAGTTTAAAGTTCTAAATTCTAAGTTAGAGGCTCAACAACTTTGAACTTAGAACCTAGAACTTAGAACTAGTTATTTCTTCGTTTGTTGTTCCAAGTAATTCTTGATGCCATCAATCGCTCGTAAGACTTCAACCGGGACTGCGAAAACAATCGTATTGCTTTCATCGGAAGAAATATCATTGATAGAATTCAAAGTACGTAAATGCAAAGCACCAGGAGTAGTGGCCATCATGGTTGCAGCTTTTGATAAATTTTCAGCGGCCAGGACTTCTCCCTCAGAATTGATAATGGTAGCGCGTTTCTCACGTTCAGCTTCAGCTTGTTTGGCCATAGTCCGCTTCATGCTTTCAGGTAAATTGATGTCCTTCAATTCTACGCTTTGTACATCGACACCCCAGGCTGCGGTTTTTTCATCGACTATTTGTTTGATGCGAGCGGATACATTTTCCCTTTGACTCAAGAGCTCATCTAAGGTCACTTCACCAACGACATTGCGCATTGTTGTTTGTGCCAATTGCGACACCGCATTATAAAAGTTTTCCACTTCAAGAAGCGCTTTCTCGGCACTATCGATTTTGTAATAAATAACTGCATTGAGTTTTGCAGAGACATTATCTTTGGTAATCGCCTCTTGATCAGGAACATCTACGGCCTTGATACGCATGTCGATCTTTTTCATGCCTTGAATAATAGGCAAGATAATATGCCAACCGGGACTCAGCGTCGTCGTATAGCGACCAAACATAAATTTCACTCCCCTTTCATACTGATCTACTTGGCGAATCGAGCGAAGAATGATGACAATAACGACAAACAACAGTAAAAACATAAAATCATTGATTAAAGACCAGAAAACTTGACCGATATCGAGAGAAAATTCATCCATGAGCACTTGGGTTACATTCGCTTTATAGCAGGACTGCTGGAGAGAAGCAATGCATAATAATTAACAATTGAAAATTGAAAATTAACAATTAAACTCAATAAACCTTTTCTGAGTTGGCAGCTCAATTGTTAATTTATTTTTGTGCTACAATCGCCTGCGAACTAATACTTGTCTATGCGCTTGATCTCGGTAATGAGTGTGACGGTGTGCAGTTTTTTTCTCGTCGGTTGTGGTGATACGCCCACTACAGATAATTCAGCAAATCAACCTAACATTGCTTTGACAGTGACGATCAATGAAGAAAGTATCGTCGTTGAACCCAACACCGTTGGCAATGGTAAATTAGTTTTGGATATTAGCAACAAAACTGCTGACACTCGTCAAATACGAATTGATGGTCTCGGAGTAAATGTCCTTTCTCTGCCGATAGCGGCAAAAGAAGGAAAACAGCAATTGGTGCTCAATATGTTTACGCAAAAAGGCAAACTCATTGTGGCAAGTACGACACCCAATCAAGAAAAACGTTTGGAAGCAAATATTACTGTGAAATAAGATGAAGATGAAGGAAATAAGATGAAGAGGAATTAGAAAAACAAACATAAACCTTATTTTTCATATCCATCTCAATCTTAAACTTTATCCCTCTTAAACAATTATGGACATTTTTCTTGGTTTATTGGGTGTTGTCGCCGGTATCTTGTATCTCAAGTACAATTACAAGATCACCAATATGATCGGCAAATTTCCTTGGGCTGAAAACTATCTTGGAGCCGGAGGAACATACACTTTTCACAAAATATTTGCGGTGCTCACTATTATTCTTTCGATTATGTGGATGACTGGCACTTTGCAAGAATTTATCGGCGGCAATGTCAGTAGATACTTTGGTGGGCGCTAAACTCAAGTTCTAAGTTTAAAGTTCTAAATTCTAAGTTAGCCGAGTTTCAACTTTGAACTTAGAACCTAGAACTTAGAACTCTTTGGAGAGTTATGTTATCTTGGTTCTGCTGTGATATCCCCCTATGGCCAATATTCAGGAACTGGCGCGTATAGCGTATGAATTACGTATTTCGGTCATCAAAATGTTGCTGGCTGCCAAGTCCGGTCATACAGCCGGGCCTTTGGGTATGGCCGAAGTTTTTACTGTGCTCTATTTCGCAGGACTCATAAAACAAGATCCTCATGATCCTTTAGCAGAGGATCGCGACAGAATAATTTTGTCCAATGGGCATATTTGCCCCATTCGCTACGCTGCTATGGCTAGAGCTGGGTTTTTCCCTCAGGAAGAATTGTTAACTTTCAGAAAGATTGATTCTCGGCTTCAAGGTCATCCAAGTCGTGTTGATTTACCCATGATAGAAACTTCGTCCGGACCTTTGGGCCAAGGAATATCGCAAGCTGTGGGCATGGCATTGGCACTCAAACGAGATCAAAAACCTCAGCATGTGTATGTACTGATGAGTGATGGTGAATGTGATGAGGGCCAGACATGGGAAGCAGTGATGTTTGCCGGGAATCATGCTCTCAACCATTTAACTGCCATCATCGATCGCAATGATATTCAAATCAGTGGCAAGACCAGTGAGGTGATGTCTCTCGAGCCCCTCAAAGACAAGTTTATAAGTTTTAATTGGGATATTCTGGAAATCGACGGCCATAATATTGAAGAAATAATCACTGCAGTTAAGAAAGGCAAAACCCAAAAAACAAGACCACTAGCGATTATCGCGAAGACCACTCCAGGGAAAGGCGTCAGCTTTATGGAAGGAGACTTTCATTGGCATGGGAAACCACCCAGTCCGATCGAGGGTGAAAGGGCATTAACAGAATTAACGAAAGTATTAGAAACATTATGAGTTCTAAATTCAAAGTTCTAAATTCTAAGTTAAATTCCCGCTGGTCATGCCGAGCGCAGTCCCAGAGGGACCGGGCCTCCGGCGAGGCATCTCGCAGTAAAGTCTGTTCGGTAAGTCAAGCAACAATGCAAAGAGATCCCTCGAACTCTCCCGCAGGGCGGGATCGCTTCGGGATGACTCAATTAAAAAATTGAAAATGAAAAATGAGGAACTCATAGCAATCAGGGATGGTTTTGGTAAAGGCATAGTGAAGGCTGGTGCAGATAAGAATGTGTATGCGCTCTGCGCAGATTTGGATGAGTCTTTGCGTTTGGAGGAATTTAAAAAAATCTATCCGGAACAATTTGTCGAATGTGGAGTGGCTGAACAAAACATGATCGGCATTGCTGCGGGATTGGCACTAACCGGAAAAATTCCTTTTGCGTGTAGCTTTGCTTGTTTTTCTCCGGGAAGAACTTTTGATCAAATTCGCGTCAGTGTGTGTTATCAGAAGTCGAATGTAAAAATCGTCGGTGGTCATGCTGGTTTAAGTGTCGGTGAAGATGGCGCTACTCATCAAATGATGGAAGACATCGCCATGATGCGAGCCTTACCCAATATGACTGTCATTGTGCCAGCCGATGCTTATCAGGCAGAAAACATGGTAGCAGCCGCTATCAAACATGATGGACCGGTGTATATGCGTTTAAGTCGAGCCAAGACTGCCCTCGTCACTGATCCCAAAGAGCCATTTATGATTGGCAAATCTGCCGTGATGAAAACCGGCAAAGATCTGACAATAGTCGCTTGTGGCATCATGGTGGCTTTTGCCTTGGAAGCGGCAGAAATTCTTAAGAAAGACGGCATTGATGCAGAAGTAATCAATGCTTCGACGATCAAACCCTTTGATAATGATACGCTTCTGAAATCAGCTAAAAAAACTCAAAAAGTCGTCACCATCGAAGAACATCAAATCCATGGCGGACTCGGAAGCACAGTAGCTGAGGTTTTGAGCCAACATTTGCCAACACCACTGCACATTATTGGTATGCCGGATGAGTTTGGACAGTCAGGCGAAGCGATGGCACTGCTCGAATATTATGGGTTTACGGCGAAATCGTTGGCGGAAAGGATAACTCAAGTTCTAAATTCTAAGTTCTAAGTTCAAAGTTAACTACAACTACACTTAGACAAAAAACTGGTCATGCCGAAGTCCTGTACCGTACTGGTGCAGGATTCGAGGCATCTCGCAGTAAGCCTCGCCCGGTAGCTTACTCTTCGAGGCAGTACAGTAGCACATGAAAAATGAAATTTTTACCGAGTATGAACTACACGAAAAAGAGATCCCTGCCTACTCCGCCGGAGCGGCTGCGAAGGCCGGGCGAACTCTCCCGCCGGAGCGGGATCGCTTCGGGATGCCAGTCGTTGAGTTAGTTTGCATCAAAAACGCCCCACTTAGTTGTTAAGCAGGGCATTTTTAACTTAGAATTTAGAACCCTTCGACTGCCGCTCAGGGCAGGCTTTAGAACTTAGAACTTCTTCCGTTTCATCACCCACGCTATCAGTCCGAGAATTCCACTGGCGAGAGGCACGGCCGCATTGCTCAGTGGTCCCGTCGTTGGTAATCCTGTGAATGGAAAGAATGGAATCGGTGGTACATAGGGAGGAGGGCCGGGTGGTGGAGGAAGTGGGAAATCTTGCGGAGGCAAGCGTGGCTCACGACAGTCATTCGGTCGTAACGGGTCGTCGAAGGCGTCAGTGAAATCAACAAGGATTTCTTCATCACGAGTGCCGAGGAGTGTCGTACCACTGTAGAGTGAAGCGGTATTTTCAACGAAACCACCGAGATTCAGGATACAAACAGCGTCGATGTCACTTCCGGGAGCATCGTCACGAGTACGATTTGATGTGTCGATGATGCGTACATAGCGCGCCCATGTGATGTCATCATCAGCGTCCCCGATGTCGAAACATTCACTATTGTCTGTAGCACGACCGACTGAGGTGAAATCGCTATCGCGATCAGTCTGAGAAACTTCTACTTCATATTCTTCATCAGCAGAATCATTGTCCTGACCACTTGGATCTAATTCTAAGATACAGAAATCATCACCGTCACCATCCACGATGAGTTTGCCTTGAGTCTCATCTTCATCAGATGTACTGACAGTCAATTCACCGTCTTCACCGAGTGAGACGAAATGTCCATCTGGACTGCCCAATGCATCCTCAGGATCATCATTGTCTGAACTCTCAATATCATCATCTTCGACATCTTCAGGATAGAAATCATCATCTTCCTGATCCGCGTCACTATCAAGACCATAATTATCCAGTGGGAAATCACTATCTTCCAGGATAGACACATCATAATCAACCGTCGCTGTGCCATTACCCGAGATGGAAATGTTATTTACTTCTAAACGGTCATTGTTCAGTTCAGTGTTATTTACAGCACCGCTTGTCGCGATGACATCACGGAGATCTTCTTCTTCCTCGGGAATTGCGTCACGAGTGGTCAAATTGGAAATGTTTGATGGAGTATTGTTACGAATAGTCAGACGATAGCTGACTGTATCACCGAGATCATAGACATCAGGATCATCACTACCGCCGCTGTCATTGGTGACTTCTTTTTCGAAATCCACAGCTGCTTGAATGCTAATATCAGCATCGTCATTGTCACTCGTTACGTTCGTTCCGGAAGCGACAGCAACATTGCGACATGAAGTAGAGAGGAGAATATCTGAACGAATGGTAACGACCATATGCACCGTACGAGAAGCGCCT
>MEWR01000005.1:14749-15123 GCA_001773455.1 Candidatus Abawacabacteria bacterium RBG_16_42_10 | reverse complement strand
CTGACACAAGCAGGGATCAAATCAGTACCGGATGAACTATCATCCAAGTCATCGACGATTTGCACGCCAAGCGCGGGAAGTGTGCCATTGTTGGTCACAGTGAGAGTATAAGTAACACTAGCACCGGGAGAAGGATTTGTTGGACTAGCCGTTTTGACGATCGCAAGTTCCGGACCGATCACCTGTACACATGCTTGCGATGTACGATCGACAAAGAGATTGGCATCGACATCTATCACATTACAGAGTGTTGTTCCTACTGCAGTCGTAGGTACATTTCTACCACTGAGACGGATGCGTAACACTTCAAATTGATCAATTGTTGTAGGAATACCGGTAATCACTCCAGTTGTAGGATTTACAATACAAGAAGG
>MEWR01000005.1:0-14703 GCA_001773455.1 Candidatus Abawacabacteria bacterium RBG_16_42_10 | reverse complement strand
ACTTCGACAAAGAATTCACAAGTCCAAGCCGGACTGCCTCCCATGCCTGTTGGGAATGTGTCAGTCAGAGTAAGCCCGGTCAAAGTACCGGTGCCTGTATTTGCAACATCAATATAATAAGTAACGGCATCGCCAGCGGGAACTTGTGGTCCCGGACTGCCATTGGATTCTCCGGCGGGAGAACTATTTGGTGTCAGTACGGATTTATAAATGACGAGATTGGGATCGAGTACACGCACACATGCATTGTCAGAGAAAATAGCCGGCCCAGTGAGTGCCAAGTGAATTTCCGCAACATTACAAATATCAGCGCTACCGAGAGGGTATGTCATCGTGACAGTATAGCCACTGACGCGGACATGCAGTGTTTCACCATCACCCACTGTAAATGGATCTACAGCACCAGTGCTAGAATCACTATCGAAAGCACCCGCACCTGTATTGTAGGTACAAGGAATAGCCGTATCATCTGTAGGATCAGTATCACCGGGAGTACCGTTGATCCAACATTCATATGTCGGTGTGCCGCTCAGACCGGTAGCTGGGAATGTATCAGTCAAGAATACACCCGTGCCTGTACCGGAATTGTTTGTGAAATGCATCAAATAAGTAATACTGTCTCCCCTTTCAGAAATTGAAGGAGTTGCCGTATCACCATCGAGATAACTTCCCGTATCAGTGACACGCACCAGTTTTTCAAATGTTGCGCCTGTAGTGCCACAAGGGACAACGTTTAAATCTTGAGTGCTATTGTCATCAAGCAATGTTCCAGTTTCAGTTGCAGGTCCATAAAATCCGGTGATAAAAGCACCGGAAGCAGTGACAGTATTGTTGAAAGTACATTCTTCAGGAGTAGAAAGATCGGTGAGTACTTCAGTTGTAATAGTAATTATTATAGTTTCACCTGGATCTAGTGTGCCAAAGTTAGTGGTGTTTATAGGATCTGGTTCAGTATCAGGAGTACAATCTTGATCAAATGGCCCACCAGGTAAAATTGACCCTACACAATCAACAAGATTGATACTGTCTATTTCTAATTCATCGCTTAAAGCACCAGGAGATAGAGTCAAAACAGTACTACCAGTATTAGTTAACATAATCGTATACGTGACAGTTTGAGATTCACTGACATCACCACTCGCGGGATCCGAAGTTTTTTCTAATGTATATTCATCGACACCGACAAAGACGTCAGGAGAAAATTCTGAGGTAGAACCGAGACATTCATTCAATTTATTTACAAATGTATCATAGATTGCCGGAGGTGGAGGAGGGGGATTCCCCATCGAAGGTGTAATACAAGAACCATTGATGACTGAGGGACGCCAGAGACTGCTGCCACCGGTAGAACCGGCACGCTGAGCCGACACATCATCAGCACTAGCAGGAGCAATCGGTGCAGGATCACATTCAGGGCCAGCCAAGAAAAAAGTGCCATAATCCCAACAGAGTGCTCCTGGATTAGATGGATCTTCCATGGTCAAAACAGCCGTAGCTGTAGCAGTGACAAGGCCTCCACGAAAAGGAGCAACATCGTAAAAATTATCACCGGGATCATTGAAATCTGCGGGACTGATGCTCCAAGAACCTTCATACACAGTATCATCAACCACAACAGGTACATAAGCATTTCCCAAGAAACGGAAACCTTGGCCATGGCCTTTTGTGTGAATATCATTTTCTTCATCTCCATCTCCATCTCGGTCATTCCAATCGTCCACATCACAATCGGTTCGAATATCAGCATCGAGAACGGGCACAATATCTTGAGGTGCAGAAGTCCCACTGGTACATATCACTTGGAAAAGTTCTACTAGAGTACCCTCTGCACCTGTACCGGTAATGACATCGGGTGTTGAATTGGCTTCATCAATGATAGGAAAATTTATTAAACGGTTTGCACCAGCATCAGAATCAATTCCGACATCGGGACTCACCAGTCCTAAGTAATCATCATTTTCCGTAATATTGTAATCAACTTCATCACTATCCGGTTGTCCAGGTTCTACTACAATTGCCGGAAGCTCAGATGGAATACAATTATGAGAAGGTATCTCTTGAGGGAAATGTTGTCCCCAATAACTACCAGTGAATGATCCTGGATCAAATAAATCAAGAGATGCGGTAGCAAAATCCTCCAAATCGATACCAATGCCGTAGGAACCGGAACCGGTGACAAGAACATTGGGCTGTTCATTGTCATTGTAGAATATACTGTTTTGGAGAAAAGTATTTTGTGCGCTTTGAACAAAGGCAGGTGAATCTGTGAAATCATCTATTAAAATATTGGGCAGATTCCTATGTCCAGGATTCTGGAATAGATCGACCCCTAGACAAGCCACACTTTGGACAAAAATGCCATTTCTTAGATTGGAACCGATATCATTGTTATAGATGAAATTATTCACTGATGGACCAATGTCCGTAGCGTCGTAATAACTGCTAGCATCTCCGGTAGGATTACTTGCTAGACGAGTATCTTCATCATAACAAGGCAGTTCATCTTTTGGATTGATCACAACATGATCATAAAAGCGAATTGCAATGCCATCACAGCTATTGGGAGCAGAAGTATAATCTGACGCTCGACCAAGGGGATTGCTGGCTATATTCAAAAATCCATTACCATCTACTGGAAGAGGGAAAGTATCATTGAGGTCATTCGCATCAAAGTCCTGCGTAGTACCAACATAATTTTCTGTGATAACATTTTGATTCGCCTCCAATAAAGTAATCCCATCCATACCAACACCAACACCGAACGGGGAATTAATACCGTTATTGGTAATGATATTCCGCTTGATGGTATTAGAATCAGCATTTCTAAGAGTGATTCCAGAAAATCCGTTTCCAGGTTCATAAGAAACAGAAGTAGCAACATCATCTCCAACGAGATTACCAACCAAATTGTTTTGAATATCAGTTCCAGTCACAGTATGTCGCATAAAGTCACCATTTGGGTCGTAGCTGCCCTCAAGACGAATACCCTCAGTATTTCTCACAATGATATTACCTTCAATAACCGTATCATTTACATCTAAATTTTCTGCAAACACACAAATGCCATACATATCATTTCCCTCTGGAGAGACAGTATCGTCGCGATCAGTTGTACCAATCCAGTTATTTCTGATTGTATTATCATCTCCATCAACAACCTGGATAGCGTTTCCTGGTGCACTGTGGAAAATTAACCCTTCCACAGTATTACCATCAGTTGATATATGCAGTAATGGAGAAATATAATCTCCAAAAGCACATCTACCAGGAGCAGCAGGGTCATTATCAAATATTAGAGAAGGAACAATAGCTACATGCAATTCTTCACCAACGACCGGACCGTTAATCACAACATGTCCGCTTCCCCCAATAGTTAGGGGAGTATCGATCGGAATCGTTGTTAAATCGGCTGGATCTGTAGGAAATTCTGTCGCATCAAAAGTAATCACGCCTCCACCATTACCTTCAGCAGCAGCAATAGCATCGCGCAAGCTACAATCACCGGGATTTACTACGTCAATACCACAATCACCAGCAGAAGCTACCCCATCGGAAGCATCATCTACCACAATACTACCGAGAATGTGATCCGCACTACCAAAGGGCAAATCTCTTGGCAAAGGCACCAAGGCCAAGACCATAGACAATGCCGCAAAGGCGGCGACAGCTTTATAAATATTCCAGCCATGAGTGATCTTGGCAGGAACGACGCTTTTTACAAACTTCGCGAGACGGGGAAACATTTGTTTTGGGGGTTAGTTTTTGTGTCGATAGCCATGATTTTTCATGACGTAATCCCCTTATTTTACCACAAACACACTGTTTGCTCCTTCGACAAGTGTTGACGGAAACTGATAATTGTTTTTGTTTGTTGTTTATTGTTTTCAACCCAACCCACCCCTACCCTCCCTTGTCAGGGAGGGGGGACTTGGCGTGGGTGATGAGAGAAGGCTCAGGCGAGCTTCAATGTGTTTGCCGAAATCGGTGTACGTGGAGTTGACTGACTCTCATGTACCAAGCAGATTACAAAACTTTTATTTTGACACCCAAGTCATCCCCCCTGATAAGGGGGGCTTGGGGGGGTATGGGTCGCAGTTCACTCTGCTCAAAAGCAGGCGTTTCAACTTAGAATTTAGAATTTCCTTCGTTTCATCACCCACGCTATCAGTCCAAGTATTCCACTGGCGAGAGGTACTGCCGCACCTTCAGGTCCCGTCGTCGGTAATCCTGCGAATGGAAAGAATGGTATCTGTGATGGTGGAACGGCTGGGGGAATTTGTGGTGTGGGAATTGGTTCACGGAGTTCCTTCACCGGCTGACAGTCCCCTTCATCAAGAGGATTTTCAAATGCATCGGTGAAATCCACAAGAATTCGTTCATCGGCAGTCGTGACTAAACTCGATCCACTGTAGAGACCGGCAGTATTGATCACAAAACCACCGAGATTGAGGAGACATACCGCATCGATATCACTACCGGGAGCATTGCCTCTGACCGTACCGGAGGTATCAGTAATTCTGACGAATCGTGCCCATGTCATATCGGCATCACCCAAGTCGAAACAATCACTATTGCTGGTTTGGCTACCCACTGATTCGAAATCACTTGAGTCGTCAGTCTGAGAAACTTCGACTTCATATTCTTCAGTCGTACCATCAGTATCGACACTTGGATCGATTTCGACGACACAGAAATCATCACCATCACCATCGACGATGAGTTTGCCCTCATCATCATCTTCATCAGAGACTGACAGAGTAATTTCTCCATCTTCGCCGAGAGAGACAAAATGCCCATCAGGTGCAGAAAGCGCATCTTCAGGATCATCATAATTTGAACTGGTGCCAATATCATCATCTTCGACGTCTTCAGGATAGAAATCATCATCTTCCATCTCAGCATCGCTATCGAGATCATAATTATCGAGAGGGAAATCACCTTCATCCAATACTGAAACTTCATAATCCACGGTTTGGCTAGCACCGGCATTGATGCTGATAGCACCAACTTCGAGACGATCATTTCCTAATTCACTGTTATTCACCGCACCACTGGTTGCGACGACATTGTCGAGATCCTCCTCTTCTTCAGGGATGGAATCACGAACAGTCAAATTACTAATAGCTGCCGTACCGGTATTACGTACTGTTACTTCATATTTCACCGTGTCACCCAGATCAAAAACATCCGGTTCTTCATCATCTCCATGATCATTGGTTGCTTCTTTCTCGAGAGTGACGGTGGTTTGGCCGACGCTGGTAGGAATAGTGATTGTGGCATCATCTTGCACACTCGTGACATTGGTTCCAGTTGCGATGGCTATATTACGACAATTCGTGCCGCTTGCGAGATCTCCACGTAAACGAACAGTCACTGACACTGTGCTCGAACCGCCACTGGCAGCAAGGGTGCCGATATTCCATGTGACGACATTGCCGACAATAGTTGAAGAAGTTCCTCCACTGGCGCTCAAAATATCCGCACTTGTAGCAACGCAGCGTGGAATAATATCATCAGCGGCATCACCGAGATTATCAACAATTTGTACATTATTTACCGGTGTTGAAGCATTGTTGGTTACTTGGAGATTATAGGTAATAGTGCTGCCAGGATTTGGCGTACTGTTACTGACGGTTTTGAGAATTGTGAGATTAGGTAATAGCACATTGATACAAGCAGTATCATTATCATTGAGATTATCTGAGCTTGCCTGAGCTTGATTACAGATTGCGCCGGCACTTGCACTGCTTGAAACAGCAAGAGATTGCAAACGAACATACAATGTCTGTCCGGGACTAAGCGTAATTCCCGAGAGTGTTCCTCCTGCAAAAGTACAATTGTTAGGGTACGTGACACTTGTATGGGTAGGTAGTGGAGAAATAGTTGCTACAACATTGTAGTCACAGTCCAGCGCACTCGTATCTATACCTGCGGGGAGTGCGTCAGTTACTGAAACATTTGTGAGAGTAGCGACAGATGTATTGCTGACATCTATATAATACGTTATCGGTGTCCCGGGACTGACACTTGGAGCTCCAGTCACGGTATCTTGAGATGATTCAGTACCACTCACTGCAACAAATTTGGTGATATCAAGAGCGGGATCCAACACTTGTGCACAGGCATCATCATTGAATTGTTCGTCTCCGGACACGACATTTGCTGTATTACAGAAATTCGGACCGGGCGGAAGAAGAGCTGGGTCAATACTGAAACCGGTAACAAGAATATGCAGTGTTTCACCGTCTGGTAGCAAGAATGGGTCAGCAGTAGCAGGGGTGAAAGTGTCAAAATCAAATGCATACGTTGGTGTGCCAATATAACTACATGGCACAGTGGTATCGGAGTCACTATCATATGTATCATCACGAGTGTCTCCAGTATCTCGCCAACATGTAACACTCGCTACACCGGTGAGATAGCTAGGGAAGGTGTCATTGACATAGGTTACGGCTCCAGTTCCAGAATTATTGGTAAAGTGAATCAGATAATCAACTGACTCCCCACGTTCGCCCGGTTCAGCACTACCGGCCGTATCAGCATCTACAAAAGTTCCTCCATCGACTGACACTTGTTTCTCCAGATCACTCTGACCTGGTGTCGGACAACCTGTCACGTCAAGTGGTTCAGATACATGATTCATGCTTCCCGTTTCAGTGGCTGGATTGCTATTTGGATCAGTGATGAGGAAAAGATCTGTGATAAATACTTCATTTCGGAATGTACATTCTTCTGGATCAGCAATGGTAGTTTTTACTCTACCAGTAATAGTAATAAGCAAGATTTCCCCTGGAGCAACAGGAATAGGGCCAAAAGAACTTGTCATATTGATAGGATCTTGGAGTGTCCCCGGTTCACAAGTATAAGTTCCCGAAGGGATAGTCGGAAGAACTTCTACAGTACAATCGACCAACATATCAATCACGGGAGGCAAAGGATCACTGAGAGCACCTTGGAAGACAAAGATCGTTGTTGCCCCCACATTGCTCAACGAAATATCATATGTTACTTCATCGCCGGGAGAAATTTCTGTAGGTACAGGACCTTCAGCACGTATATGTTTTTCAAGGGTATATTGAGATGGACCAATAAATGCTGCGGGAGAAAATTCAGACGTGGAACCGAGACAAAAAATAAGATTCAATGTGTCCGTTAGCTCATCTTCATCTTCATCTTCGAACAAACCAAGCAGATCGAGCAATATCGGGCCCTCCTCATTGCTAAGATCACATGTCGTATCGTCATCAGGTATCGTTGGCATCCAAAGCCCCAGAGTCCCGGGAGCACCGGCATCTTGGGCTTGTATACCTGCAGGGCCGACCGCAACACCATCAGGTCCTCCGGGTGTGCCTTGATCTGAACAATCCGGATCATCAATCGTATCAAAACACAGTGTATCGAGAGCAAATCCCGTCGTGGTAGCGACTACGAGACCACCATCAAAAGCATGGACATCATTGTTGGGATTGCCATCACCTTTGAAATCTCGAGGATCAATGGTTGTGAAATCTTCATAATCATCATCAATGTCATTACCTGGATCTGCCGGGATAAAACCACTACCTAAGTATCTAAAACCCTGTCCATGACCTTTGGTATGAGTATCCTCATCTCCTACACCATCTTGGTTATTCCAATAATCAGTATCACAATTTTCTCTGATACCTGCATCAGTGCTTGGCACCACATCACCCTCTACACCTGAAGTACAAATCACTTGATAGACATCCACCCAACTCCCCTCTGCACCACGTACGACGATACTGTTTGGCGTTGAAAATTCAGAGAGTACAAATGGGTGATTGATAAGCCTATTAGCTCCGGCATCAGGATCAAGACCTGCATCATCATCAGGTTCATTAGCAAAATCATCGTTTTCGGTAATATTGAGGTCAATCTCTGTACTATCTGCACTTACCGTGGCCGGTTGAAACTTATCTTTATCGACATACGCGTCATCGATGACAGGAAACAAATCATTCGAACAATCAAATATGCCTAAATCCGGGAAATTGGCTTTCCAATAGCTATTTTCAATATCAAAGGGCTCCGAACCTAGAAATACAGTTGCTGTTGCGTAATCTTCCAGATCAATGCCGATTCCGGATGTACCGGTACCGGTTATGGGACTTGTGTCATTTGTATCACTTCCATCATTTCGAAATATACTATTTTGCACAATTGAATTCTTTGCATTTTGGACAAAATACTGTGAGGTTTCACTGAAGAAATTACCCACCATCGTGTTTGGTAAGTTAAAGTGCATACTCATATCGTCCACTTCATTACGACACGCTAAACTTTGAATATAAACACCATTACGTTCATTGTAGCCGATAGCATTACTGAATATTTTATTGTTGACAGATGGCCCTACAAAAGAAGTAAAATACTTATCATTTTTGTTGGTGGGTTTATTGCCTAAACCCATATCATCTGCACTCTCGGGACATTCATAGAAAACCGAGAAACCTCCTGCGGCATCCAAAGCAATTACATGATCGATATAACGAATTCCTATTCCATCACAAGCATTGGGCGCTGGGTCATAATCATCGATACCTGCTGTGGGTGACGAAACAGCTATATCTAGCGCGGGGAAATTACCAATTGGCAAAGGAAAATCAGTATCAATACCCCTGTCGACAAAGACAGTTTCTTGAAATGTACCGATATAATTTTCAGCGATGACACTGAGATCAGCTTCGATGAGTGTGATACCATCACTCGCAGCTACAACCCCTTCCTCTGTATCCTTGAAAAAACCATTATTCGTTATGACATTGCGGATGATCGACGTATGAAACGTGATCATACTCGTGACACCGGAATATTGATTTCCAGGTTCATACAATATATCAGGATCACGCATATCGGTGGCACTCAGGTTACCGATCAGGTTTGAAAAAATAACTGTGTCACTTACGCGATGCAAAGCTTCAGAAGCATAACGTCCCTGGAGACGAATACCATCGAGTCCACTACCAACGATAATATTGCCTAGGATCTCATTGCTTTTTGCATCATTAGCGTCCTCATCATCACCATCATCATTAGCGTTGGCAGCCACACAAACACCATAATACCCATTGCCTTCGGGAGTACTATCGGTAAGACGGTCAACAGTACCAATCCAGTTACTTTCAATTTTATTCCTATCCCCATCGACAATCTGAATCGCATTACCCTTTGCTTTGATAAAGCCAAGACCATATATCACATTTTCATCACCGGTTATATGCAAAATCGGTTGATTAACAGTTGAATCAAGGAATTCTAAATTAGTACATGAAGATATTATAGGAGACTCATTCTCATCTAGATTATAATCCAGACCACCACCATCAATGATGACTTTTACCCCATTATCCAAAATTACACCATCGACGGTGATCTTATTGGTGGTAATTGCCAGAGGACCTAGAGTAGCATTTAGTGTGATAGTATGCTGTAATCCATCATTAAAGTTTTCACCCTCTGTACCATCATCAAAGCCGATTACCTTTGATCCTCCAGCGTCAATTGCCGCATCAATTGCTTCACGAAGTGTACAATTACCACCACTTGGCGTAGTAGGTATTATCTCACATTCACTAAATGCACTATATGTATCTCCCGCCTCGGTAACAACGATATCAGGAGTCAGATGATTCGCTTCACCGCTAGGCAACTCCTGTGGCAGTGGCACCAAAGCTAGTACCATAGACAGAGCAGCAAAAGCAGCAAGAGCTTTATAAATATTCCAGCCATGAGTGATCTTGGCAGGAACAAGCTTATCAAGAAGCACGCGGAGTCGGGGGAACATATGTTTTGTGTTATATTTTTTATTTGTATCGAATCATTGTACCACAATCACATCATTTGCTCTTGTGACAAGGATTGACGGAAATAGATAAATGTTTTTGTTTGTTGTTTTTAGAACCCAACTCAAACCCCCCAAGCCCCCCTTATCAGGGGGGATGACTGGGGGGTCGAATAAAAATTTCATTATTTGCTTGATACAGTAGAGTAAGTTAACTCTGATGTATGGGATTTAAATATCTGCCTTATCGCGCGATTCACTGTCTTTAACCACGGCAAACACATGAAAGCTCGCCTGAGTCCACTCTCATCACCCACCAAAGTCCTCCCTCCCTGCTAAGGGAGGGTAGGGGTGGGTCGGGTGGGTCGCAGTTCACTCTGCTCAAAAGCAGGGCGTTTTGAGTTCCAATTGTTAATTGTTAATTGATAATTTTCAATTATTTAGAATGGTATTTCCTCAATCGGTATCGGACCGTCGCCTGACGGCGAAGATGGAGATGGAGATGAAGGCGAAGGGGCTCCTTCTTTCTTGGGACTCAGCAAAAGCAAATCATCCCCGACAATCTCGGTTTTGTACTTTTTCGTTCCGTCTTGCGCTTCCCAACTTCGAGTTTTTAGATACCCGCGAATATAGACTTTGGTGCCCTTACGAACATATTGGCCGGCGATATCAGCCAGTCCTCGCCAGAGTACGACATTATGAAATTCAACTTCTTCTTGCAATTGTCCCTGAGTATCTTTCCATGCGCGATTCGTCGCGACTGTGATAGTACATACCGAAGCTCCTGAAGGAATCTGACGAATCTCAGGATCTTGGGTCACATTGCCGATAAGTTGCACCATATTGAGTGATCGTGCCATATTATTTTTTTAATAGAGCGAAGACATCCTTCCTGTGCCAAATATACACAATTCCACCAATAAGCAAGAAAGAAATGCTCAGACTCAAAGCACGATTGCGATTGGAAACTGCATATTTCATTTGTTCTTCACTGGTTTTTTGCGTTTGAATATTTTCTCGAGCTTTTTTCACCACGTCTTTGGCCATATCCAGAGTGACAGTTTGAGTAGTAACTGCATCATAGGTAATTCGACTGTTTAATTCATTATCGATAGCGCTACGATACAAATACACATCTTGAGATTTTGGTAATACATACTCTTCGAGACCGACATTCACTAATCCAGCGACACCGAAAGCAAGACCGATGAGACCGAGATAGGCAAACAAGAATAGATAAGAGTACTTGACTGGAGAAGGCTCCCTTGAAGATGGAGATGAAGATGAAGAGGAAGGTTTCTTTTTTGGCATAGAGGATAAAAATAGTTTGTAAGGGTGGGTTTGTAAGGGTGGGTTTCAAACCCACCAAGTTAAGAATGAGTGAACTTCAAGAATCCACGATAGCGGATAAAAATAGGCAGGAAAACCAATATTAATGGAATAGACCAAGCGAGTTGATCGCGCCATTCTTGCGTAACTTGCATACTATCAGCCTCCAGATCCAATTTTTTTTGTTCAGCTTTCAAGTAAGCTTTGGCGTCCTCATTGTAGACTACTCCACCGACAGTTCCTGGTGGTGCTTTAACAGGTACAGACTCATAACGATAATCATAACCACCATAATATTGTGAGGTTGTCGTTGGCAAAATCGTCGTTGTCAGTAATGTATAGAATAAGATGACTACAGAAATAACCGTTACCAACAAGCCGGCAACTACTACTCCATACAGGTAAAGATTTCGTAGAATCATCGTAGCTCTTTCACGCGCAAAAAGCAGTACCAGACCAACAAGCACCGTAGAAACAAAAGCCACAGGAATCAGTGCAAACGACAGATTCTCCATGAGAAAGTTCGGATTCATGTAAGTAAAGAGTTAGTCATAAATGGTGGCACTTCTATTCCTAGTAAATCCAGAAATGTCGGTGCGACATTGATGAGAGTACCAGAATCTTCTTTAAATTTCCAAGAAGCTCCCTTTAAACGTTTTTGAATATCGGAATTATAATTAACAATATACAAAGGAACAGGACTTCCCGTGTGAGTACCTTCGGGTTTACCCTCGTTTGTTAACATTTGCTCCGCATTACCATGATCAGCAGTGATGATCATAAAACCTTGGGCTTTAAGCAATGCTTGATCAATCATAGCTAGAGCTTTGTCCATGGCTTCCAGCCCTTGAATAGTCGCTGGGATAGAGGTGGTATGCCCAACCATGTCAGCATTAGCGAAATTCGCGATAATCACCTCATGTTTTTTATTCAGCAAATCTTCCACAATGGTTTCGGCAATTTCCATGGCCTGCATTTCTGGTTTCAAGTCATACGTTTTCACTTTGTCCGAAGGAATCAGCATTTTATCTTCCAAGGGAAAGTTGATCTCTTGATAACCATCAAAAACCTTGGTCACATACGCCCACTTTTCCGTTTCAGCGATGCGTAATTGTTTTACTTTGTGGTCAGCTAATATTTTTCCTAATGGCTCAGAAATTTTTTCTTGAGCAAAAGCAACCGCGGCTTTCACTCCTTCATAATATTCTGTCGTCGCTACAAAATGCAGAGGCATTTTTAACAAAGCCTGAGTAATTTCAATGGCCCGATCGACACGGAAATTCCAGAATATGACCCCATCCTCTTCTTTCATGATTAATGATTTATCAAAAATAACCGGCGGAATGAATTCATCAGCCTTCGGCAGTTCTGAGTGCTGAGTGCTAAGTTCTAAGTTTTTGTCTTTCAACTTAGAATTTAGAACTTTGAATTTAGAACTTGAGCTATAATATTCTCTCAAAAACTCATTGATATCCTTTGCCTCATATCCTCGGCCTTTAGTATAAAGTTCATATGCTTTCTCGATTCTCTCAATTCGTTGATCTCTATCCATAGCGTAGTAACGCCCGATCAATGAAGCTATTTTCCCAACTCCAGTGTCTTTCATTACTTTCTGCAATTCAGCAACAAACTTTGGCAATTCTTGCGGCAAAGTATCTCGACCGTCAGCAATGATATGAACAGCTACACTTCGAACATCCATATCCTTAGCCATATGTAATAATTGATAACAAAGCTCGGCATATGCGTGGACACCACGATCTGAGAGCAGACCGAACAAGTGCAATGTTTTATTATTTTTTTGACAATATTCCATGACATCTCGGTATGCCTGATTGTTTTTTATTTCATTTTTTTCCAATACTTCTTTGATCTGAGTTTGCGGAAAAACAACTGTTCGCCCCGCACCAATCATTAAGTGTCCCATTTCAGAACTGCCTTGATGGCCTTTCGGTAAACCAACAGCCTCGCCTGCCGCTTGTAATTCTGTATACAAGCCTTTTTGAAAACGATCGAGTGTCGGCAGCTTTGCTAGACTAATAGCATTACCTGGCCCCGCGCCTGCGGGGGCGATACCGAAACCGTCGAGAATGATGAGTAATGCGGGAGTGTTCATAACAATTGAAAATTAACAATTGAAAATTAACAATTGTAACTCGAAAACAAAGCAGTTGGGGTTCATTGTTAATTGATAATTGTTAATTGTTAATTATTTCCTCAATCGCGATCAACCTATTATATTTACATACTCTCTCACTTCGACTCATTGAACCAGTCTTAATAAATGGTGACGAGACAGCATAAGCCAGATCAGCAATCGTCGTATCTTCCGTCTCGCCACTACGATGGGAAATAATCGTTTTCCAGCCATAGTCGTTTGCCAATGTAATCGCCTCTAATGTTTGACTGATAGTGCCGATTTGATTGGGTTTGATAATTATTGCTGAAATAAGTTCTTTTTCTTTGATCATTTTCATTCTCTCGACATTGGTAACTGTTAGGTCATCGCCAGCGATTTGGATTTTTTCACCTAATTGTTCTTTTAACATTGACCAACCTTCAAAGTCATCTTCAGCAAAAGGATCCTCGAGAGACATGATGGGATATTTCGTCACCAAATCTTTATAGAAATTCACTAATTGTTTAGCAGTGAGCTGTGTCCCCTCAATCAAGTACATGCCATTCTTGTAGAGTTCGGTTGCAGCAACATCGAGAGCAATCTTAATATCGTCACCAAACTTATATTGTGTTTTAGCGCAGGCATGTTGAATCAAATCAAAGGCCTGAGAGACATTTTTTATTGTTGGGGCAAAACCACCCTCATCACCAACAAGAGTCGACATTCCTTTCTCTTTCATTACTTCTTTCAAAGCAGCAAATATTTCTGCAGCAATAGCAATTTTTTCGGAAGTTGTTTCACCTTTTACAGGCACAATCATCACCTCTTGAATGGCAAAACCAGAATCAGCATGCTTCCCACCATTGATCACATTCACCATTGGAGTTATGGTTTTAATTGTTAATTGATAATTGTTAATTGTTAATTGTTCCCCCAAAACCTCAAAGACCTCTTTTCCCTGAACTAATGCTTGCAACCTTAAAAATGCAATTGAAGTGGCAATGGCTGTATTAGCACCGATGTTTTGGAAGTTACTACTACCATCAATTTCCTGAAGCAATGAATCTAATTCTTGTTGATCGGCAAAATCTTTTTGTAAAAGTTGATTCTTCACTTTATCTGCAAATACCATTAAAGCTTTCTGAATACCTTTGCCTTGAAAAGTATCTCCACTGTCACGCAACTCAAAAGCTTCATGCGAGCCGGTTGATGCCCCACTCGGTGCCATACCAATTGCATAAACTTTATCTGACCACAAACAAACTGCGACCGTCGGCACTCCGCGTGAATCGAATACTTGACAAGCCTTCGCCTGAGTAATTTTCATAAAGCATTTCTTTCCGCTTCATATTGGTGTGAATACACAAAAAAAGCAACATAGTCATCCCGGGTTTAATAATCATTAATGTGTGCTGAAAAGATTGAAAGATAAGATGGAGTAGAGGTAAAACTC
>MEWR01000004.1:25043-35061 GCA_001773455.1 Candidatus Abawacabacteria bacterium RBG_16_42_10 | reverse complement strand
AATCTGATGATTATGAAAACAAAGCTTACCAAAGAGAGGCTACAGATCTCCCTGATGAAGTCATCAATTTCACAGCCGATCTATTCGAAATTGTCGATCGTGTCCTCAAGATGGAGGTCTTAAACAGTGTTCGTCAGGAACCCAAGGTGTTTCTTACTGAAGCTATCGATCGGGCCTTTGATCATTTTATGTACTTTCAATTGCAGTCTCAGGAGCAAACCCAGGTGAAAAAAGTGGAGGATGTCATTGGGTCAGCTTTGTTGGCTTTGGAATTTTATTATGTAAATGCTTTTCGAGCGGAGACGAGAATGAAATTGCCCGATGTGCCAGCTGAGCTTGATGCTGAGATGCAAAAAGCGCTTAAATCCCACACAGATAAAGACAAAAGGGTTCTGGTACGCGATTATATCACCTGGCGGTTAAAAGATTTACTGGAGCGCAAAATCTGGGAGCAAGCCGAAGCAAAAAAGGTGAATTATCGCGAACGCTTAGAAGAAATATATTATCCGGAAAAGAAAGCAGAAGCTGAAGCAGCAGAAAAGCAGAAGCAGATTGATGCTGAACTTGCTCAGATCACAACTCTTTTAGGAACTCAGCCTGCTCCTCAACCTCTCCCTCCACCTTCACCAGTACCACCGCAAGATCTTGCGGTGCCTACTTCGCCCAAAGAGTCTCCCGATCTCATGCGTGCGCTGGAAGCGAGTTATGAAGAAATAAAAGAAACACTTAAGACTTTTAATATCACACCTAAAACTCTGCCCACTATTGGGCAAATAATGCCAACGGTATGGGCACTAGGTCCGGAGAAGCTTGCTGAAATTGCTCAGTTTAACAAACCTACGTTACTTATCACTCCTGGTATAAAACGAGACAATAAGATCAAAGCTATCAATAGTCATAAGCTATATAAGGATCAAGTGGACACCTATTGTGATCCTAGTCCTGCAGACGCTCTTTGGGGACCTGAGAAGACCAAACTTACTGTCTCCATTGTTGATGGTGCTCTTTCTATGCCTATTCATTCTCAGGTACCTCAGGACCTTAAAGTCATAGAGAAAGTGAAGAAGTACCAGGAAATATATACAGCTAAGGGCATGAAAATGATCTCTGCTGATGAGTATCTCACTCTCCAGATGTTAAGCTTGCATCGTTATAAGCAACTTATTAGTCAAGGAATTCCTCATGAGGAAGCTTTAAAGACTATGGTAGAGAACTGGGCAGATGAAGAGCATAAGACTGTAACGCTTTTCAATGTTGATCATATATCAGATCTTACCAGTCTTTCTCGGGTTCCTTACGGTTACTTTGACCTTGCGCAGGTCTCCTTGTACTGGAACAATCCGGACTTTGTAGATGACGATTTCCGTTCTCGTCCCTCGGTGTGGATCTCAGAATTTTGATCTTTGTTCCTTGATCCTTTCTTTGTTCTTTGACCCTTGACCCTTTTTCTTTTTCTCACGACCAGGTATCTTACCAATAAGCGGTGAATAGTCACCATAAACCACTCGCGATGCTCGGGTTTACGGCGTGCCCTGAACCTGAACGAAGTGAATGGTTTAGGGCTACCGCTGGATGTCCATCCTCACAAGGCTTTATATTCACAAAAAGCTTGGTATGTACATTCGCGAAATAAAGAGATCTACACGTGTGATCAGTTTTATTCCAAAACAAACGGGCCTGTCCCGAGCTTGTCGAGGGATGAAAAAAGCAAACCAATGCATTCTTCTGCGGTTGCGACTACAGAGTGAAAACAGATGAAGCTGATCAACAAATTTCTCGGGTCCCTAACGGTAACTTTAACAATGAACAGGTCAACTTGAACTGGAACAATCCAGACAATGTAAATGACAATTACCGTTCTCGTCCCTCGATGTGGGTCTCTTTGGAATTATAAATCGAGTCCCTTGCGATAAAACTTGGGATGACAAGTTAATCGTGAATTTGAATACAAATATTACAAATATCTGACAATTTCTAGGAATTCTTTCGGAGTCATGCCGAGAGTTTTAAGATTGTTGCGGATTACACCGGGCATAAGTGGCTTATTTGAATGACAGGGAATAACAATTGGTTGTTTAAGACCAGATTTGAAGAACATCCGATGACTTCCTTTTTGACGAACAAAAACACAACCAATATGTACTACAAACTTCTCAAATAGTTTCCAGGAAATATTATTGATACTAGGCATGAGACAACGAAAGTTGCATGGGTAACTCTTCAAATTCTCTACCTACTATTTGAGGAGGAATAAACTCTTTACCACTTTTTACCCAGCCATGATCCTCTAAATATTCTTGTGTTGTACCCAATTCTTCTAATCCTTCAATAAATAATTGTGCTGCCTCATGAAACATTTCTCGTGCATGTTCATAGCTATCACCCTGTGTGGTTAGTTCTAGAGCCGGAGAATATGCAATAAAGGCATTGCCTTCCTTAATAATAATATACGGGATTTGCTGTGTGATAGTTTTCATAGCATAATGTTGTTAACATTACCATTATAGCACTCTTTGCAAGACAGCTCTAGAATTGTAATGAACGTGTTATTGTACTGACTTCAGCCAGCCACCGAGCATACGGCCGATCTCTTCCAGTACTGCCTGCACTTGGAAAATCCGTGTTTCATTCACAAGGTGTAATTCTAATAAGAGGCGAAATTTTAAACGTAGTATTTCCAATGTGGCACTGGCTTGGATGAGATATGTAGCTTTTAGCGGTTTGGGTGCATGTTGAGCCATGATGAGATATTCAAGAAGGGCGAGCAGCGAATTCTCAACACTTGTGCCCAGTGAATGACGCCAGCGTTTGGTTAAATTATTATTGATCTCTATAATAGTTTTATAGATTTCATAAGTTTTGTTTATGAGTGGCAAGGTAGCATCCATAGATTTGAGTTTAGAGAATTTGTGGCGGAGTTGGTGTGCCTATAAGAAGGGCAAGGAAAGTAGTCATGCTTTAGACCAGTTTCGTTTTCACCTAGAAGCAGAATTGTTCAATCTATACAAAGATTTGAAGGATGGCAATTATCATCATGGCTCTTACAGGCGATTTATTGTCTGTGATAATAAGAGGCGAGAGATTTCAGTCACTGCTATGCGAGATCGCGTCGTTCATCGTTTGCTGTACGATTACCTTGTTGCCATCTATGACAAGACTTTTCTGTATGATGTGTGGTCATGTCGCAAGGATAAGGGGCTGGTAGCTGGTATAGAAAGAACCCAACAGTTTTTCCGGTCATTTCCTGCTGCTTATGTATGGAGGTCGGATATACAGAAATTTTTTGACAGTGTTGATCATCAGGTCTTGTTGCGAATCCTTTCTTTTCGTGTGAAAGATGAGCAAGCTTTATCTATTCTGAGAGAGATCATTGCTAGTTATTCCAGCAAGCCGATGACAAAAGTTGGTATTCCCATCGGCAATCTTACTAGTCAGATTTTTGCTAATATTTATCTTCATGAATTGGATCACTTTATAAAACATAGTATAAAACCACTGCGGTATTTGCGGTATGGCGATGATTTTATTCTTTTGGAGAAAGATCTTCATAAGCTAAAACACTATAAAGATCAGATAACTCGTTTCTTAGAAAATGATCTTCATTTGAAAATTAATACCAAGAATGATGTGATTCGCAAAATAAAACAAGGACTGAAATTTTTGGGTGTGGTGATCTATCCTGGTGGAAGAAAATTGAATAGGAGAAATGAAAAAAGAATTAGCAGAAATCTGGAAATAAATAATATCAGTAGTTATTGGGGACTCGTACAGAAACATGGCAACATAAAAGGCAAGAAATTATTTGCTTGGGTGATGTGGGTGATGTTAGACAAGTTATCTCTGTAACACTTTCTCATATTGACCGTATTATAAATTAAAGCTAGATTAAAATTAGTTCAGTTCTTAATCTTCCTCCTAAGAGGATTCTAACCATGATCTGTACGGTATGAGGCAACCGCCTCTCCACTCCCATGGCCATCGTGGCCACCGAGAGCGGATAGGTCAGATCTTGAAACAGACACATCAAAAACAAGCTACATTCCTGATCGTATCCACGGGTAAATCAATCATTACTGGTGCTTTTGTAGTACCTGAAGAAGAGCAATCTGATATTATTTTGCAAATCACAAAGCTTATGGCTTATGGTGGTACTTTTGATGATTTGGATATTTAGTCAATTCATAATTTTTAGAATTCATTTGTATTGCACGATATTCACTTTCCATTTTGATGGTGAGCAATGTTACAATTGCTCTAGCTTTGATCACCATCTATGCTCGCTCAATCAAACACTCCCCGTAAAGTAGCGATCTATTTACGCGTATCTACTACAGAACAGTCAACTGAGGGCTTTGGTCTCGAAGCGCAGAAAAAGACCTTGCTTGATTATGTGAAGCATAATATTGCCTTGAATCTCACGACCAAGCCCGAGTGGGTGTTTACGGATATACACACAGGAAGTGACTTGAATAGACCTGGTCTTTTGAAGTTACGTGATGCTGTGCGCAGGCAAGAATTCGATGCCGTGCTGGTGCTGAAGATAGATCGTTTATCGCGCAGCTTACAACATCTGCTCATGATATTTGCAGAGATGGAGAAGCATCAGGTGAGCTTCATATCTCTGCATGAAAATATCGATTTTCGTGGCGCTATTGGTCGACTCCTTTTTCAAATCATGGGAGCAATGGCGCAATTCGAAAGAGAGTTAATCAAAGGCAGAACATTCATGGGGAAAGTGGCTTCGGCAGAAATGGGAAATTATACGGGGACACATATTCCTTTTGGTTATAAAGAAGTGCTCAATCCCAATGGCAAAGGCAAGCATATTGAGCTTCTGACTGAAGAAAGAAAATGGGTGGAGAAGATTTATGACTGGTACATCAATGATGGCTTAGGTGAAGGACAGATAGCGAAGAAATTGAATGAACATAAAGTACACAAGGGGCGCTTCAAGATTAAGCGTCATCAATTTACACCATGGACGAATATGCCGGTAAATACGATTCTTACTAATCCTGTATATCGTGGTGAATTTGTGGCTAATCAAAAAGATGAAAATGGTAATCTACTCTCTGAAGAAAAATGGACCATCGTAAAGGTGCCTGCTTGTGTGTCAGAGGTGACATTCTTACAAGCACAGATAGTGAGAAAGGAACATAAAGGTGGTTTTCACAAACGAGAATATCTGCTTACTGGTAAGCTATGGGATATGACATTGGCCGTCCCGAAAGCTTTTGTTGGTGCCACGAGGACCAAAGGAGGATTCAGTTATCGCCGGAAACAGTTTTTGAAGAATGAGAAATGGAATCCAGTTTTTGAGATACCGGGAAAGCAAATGGAAGATTTTGTCTGGCATAAAATTCTCAGTGCCATTAAGAATCCTGAAGTTTTTATTAAAACCTATGCCAGTATGCAAAAGACGGATCAGGAAAGTGTCACAGACATTGAGAACTAGATTGCTAGATTACGGTCTGAAGGGATGAATTTGGAACTCAGTATTGGGCGTATTGAAGAGGCATTCGAGTCTGGTGCTTATAGCAAGGAAAAGATGGAAGAAAAGATTGCTTTGAAGCGAGGAGAGCAGAATAAGATAGATGCTCAAGTAAAAGAATTGGAGGCAAGACTGATGCAGATTGGCCAGGATGATATGGAAATTCAAAAGTTAAAGAAGGTGTCCGCACAAGTGAAATACCGCATCGATAAGTATGATAGACATATGAAGAAGCTCTTATGTCAGCTCTTAGTAGACAAAGTTTTTATGACGAGAACAAAGGGAGTCAAGGAATATAAAGTGCATGCTGAAGTACATCTGCGGTTCAACCCAGACAAGCTTCCTAAATCAACTACCCAGGGTAGAACCGGTCAATCGCATAAGAAACGGAACAACGCCAGGTTTTTGGATGACACAGGTCTGAGTGGAGGCGACGACCAGAATTGAACTGGTGTACGGGGTTTTGCAGACCCCTGCGTAACCACTCCGCCACGTCGCCAGAAGCATCATTAGTGTATTCTAAAAATTTATCTTTGCAAGCCACTTTAGACCATTGTTAGAGAGGGTAAAAAATGGTATTATTATATGAACACTTTTCCTTATGCATATCCCCCATAAGCGACTACCCCCACTTTTAATTTTGTGTATCATTTCTTCTTTGATTTGTGGAGGAATGATATTGCCTGTTTATGCCCAAAACCTTGGCCAACAGTTGCTCGATGTTCCAGTTTTGCCCAAAGATCCGGATTTTGTCCAAACATGGATTGTTCCTGTACCTTCATCTCCATCTACTCCCGCTCCTTCTCCTCTTCCTACACCTTATCCCACAGTATCTGATCCAGTACGAGTAAATGAATTGTTGCAGGATTTTGCTCAAGCTCAGAGTGACCGGAATCAATTACATTCATTGGTTGATGATAGTATTACGAAGTATCACTCTCTTAAATCGGCACAGAATAGTTTGCGTAATGAAATCATTTCTCTAGCTGTCGAGAGGAAAGAAATATTGGCAAATATTACTGCGGTCAGTAACGAACTACAGACTACACTGGCCAATATCGATCAAATCAGCAATAAGATTCTTTTGAAGCAAAAGGAAATTGGTCAGCAGAAAAAGGCTGTCATTGCTTATGTACAGGCTTTATATGTGCAGGAAAATGATTCTACACTCGATGTTTTGCTTTCCAATAAAACATTCTCTGATGCTTTGAGTGATATATCCCACATTGAAGCTCTTCAAAAGGCAGGGGAGGCTTTATTTGATTCACTAAAAAAGACATCTCAGGAATTGAGAGAAGAGCAAGGTAACTTAGAAAACAGGCAAGAAAGATTAGAGAAGCTGTCGCGTATCCTTGCCCAGCAAAAAGATGCATTGGAAGAGCAAGAGCTTGCAAAGAAAATGTTACTCGAGAAAACGGAGGGTAAAGAAGAGAAATACCAAGAACTCATCCGTGGTTATCGTGATCAAGTAGAACAAGTAGAATTTGATATTCAAGCTCTTTCAGTAGAGATCGAAGAGTTTAAGGCGTCAGATCAGGCGATGCGAATGGCACTGCGCTTTGGAGACAAGTTTTCACTGACCAATCCTGAAAGCGGTGCTATTTGGCCGGTAGATGTTGCCTACAAAGGAATAAGTGCATATTTCCATGATGATGGCTATCACAAGCTTTTTGGTTTTCCACATCAAGCAATTGATATTCCTGAACCGCCAGAAACTCCCATACGCAGTCCTGCAAATGGTGTTGTGCTTAAGGTGGTCGATAATGAAGGTGGCAGCTACAATTATCTTGTTCTGTATCATGGAACTAATGCAGAAGGGGAGGATGTTACTACGGTTTATGGACATTTGCCAAAGATCTTTGTTCAGAAGGGCGATGTAGTTCGTCAGGGTGAAATTATTGCATTGACCGGGGGATATCCGGGTAGTAGAGGTACAGGATCATACTACACGGGGCCACATTTGCATTTCGAAGTGCGAGAAAATGGATCTGCCATAGACCCTATCACATGGCTTCCGTAATTGACCGTCTGGTGTATATATTTTATAATACTATGAACTGTACACAATGAGTTTTCTTCTTTCTTCATTCATTACCGCCTATAGCCTCCTCAGTGGAAATGTGCCTTCCGCACCTATGCCAATTGGGCGTATGGTAAAGCATGCTATCGCCATGAAAAATGTTGTTTGGAATGAGACATGTGAAAAGATTTTAGCATATCATGAAGAAAGATTTATGGGGCTAGTCAATGAAAGCAAGATGATTGCCATAGCTCCGCTCTTTGAGGAAAAACCTGTGGTAGAAACGCCAAAGCCAATTGTTGTTTTACCTTCTCCAAAAGCTGTTGCCCCAAAAACGATCCCCAGACCACGGCCGGCCAGTCCAGCTCCCACTCCGGTACCTGTACGACCGGCGCCAGCTCCAATACCTGCACCTCCTCCTGTACAAACAATTCCACTACAGCAACCACCTCAACAAACTACTACCATTCCATTGCAGCCCAATGGTGGTCCGATTCTTACTGCAATCAATAGTGAAAATATCGGGACTTATTCGATCACGATTCCTAGGTTGGGACTTACAAATGTTCCTGTAAATCCAACTGATGCTCGTTCAGATTCTATATGGAAGGCTACATTGATCAATGGTGTTGGCCAATTGCTGTATCCACCAAGTAGTGGTCATAAAACGGTCATTTTCGGTCACTCATCCAATTATCGTACAGTTCGGTCAAATTACAATGAAATCTTTAAGAGTTTAAATAAACTGGAAGTAGGGGATAATGTATATATTGATTTCCAAGGTAAGAGGCTTACCTATATCGTCAAGAAAGAAGAGATAGTTCCCGGTGATACACCGAGCATTGTTACGGATTATGGAAGAGAAGAGCTTGTTCTTTTTACATGCTGGCCATATCTCACTTCAAAGAATCGTTATATCATTTACTTAGATCGCATCTTCTAATATATGAAATGCTCCTTTTGTGGTACTGAAAATGCGCCAGGTCGAACACATTGTATTGCTTGCGGTACTCCTTTGACTGTAACTGAGAATAATCTTATGGCGAATGATATTGCATCTGGTGGGGGAATGTCTGAGCCAATTGCGGCTCCTACTTCGCCAATCCCTGAGCCATCTGTATCGGCACAATTAATTGTGCCTCCCACAAGCCCGACACCTCCACCTTCGTCTCCGCCCCGTGTCGAAGTAGAGTATGCACCTCATGAGGTCGCTGAGATGCAAATGCCTACAAATCAGATAAGGAGTGATGTTCCAGAAACTTTTATCGGCAGCACCCCTGAACCTGCTCCTCCTCCACCTTCATCTCCACCTCCATCTCCATCTTCTGCTCCTATGTCTCCTATTTTGCCACCAGGGGAGGGGAGACCTGGTCCTTGGCTCGCCCTCACTGTACTAAGTGTAGGGATTGTTGTGATAATTGGCATTATTTATTTTGGTTATCAACTTATTTTTGGCGGGGGATCTCCACAACCAACAATAACACCGACTGTAGTCCCAACCGTTACAACTACACCCACTGCTTCGCCAACACCCACTATTCCAGCGGCAATGTCTCCTGGTGATCAGCAAAGAGAAAGAGATATTGTTGATCTGCAAACGGCTTTGGAGAGATACTTTACAGATAAGGAAAAATATCCTAAAGCTACAAATTATAGTAGCATGCTCAATAGTTTGATAAGTGGGCAATATCTGACTAGGAGAATACAAGACCCACTATTTCCAAGTCAGCAATATCAATACACTGTTGATCCTGACCAACAAGCATATGAATTGGTGGTGAATTTTGAAAGCAGTCTATCTTCTTTATTGAGTGGGGGAAGTACCACATATCGGTTCCGAAGTCCGGCAAAGAATTAGTTGTGGATAACTTCACCAACATCAATTAGTATGTACAAGATACATTGTACATATAATACTTAATATACCTGGTTATACACATTCCCCTGTTCAAAGATTTAATATGAGATGAAGTTCGAGGCTTTTTTTCTGTTTTTAGATTATATTTCTAATGCGTATTCTTCATCTTCATCTCCATCTATCTTTCACTATGACCATATATAACCTCTTAAATGAGAATCAAAAATTGAAACGCCACGAAGCTGAGCTCCTTATTGCTCATGTACTGAAGCGAGACCGATTATGGGTACTTACCCATCCGGAGTACACATTGCCCCCAAAATTGCTTCAACCGATTATAAGGTCTTTGAAGAAGTTGAGTGGTAATATGCCTCTAGCCCAAATAATCGGTTTAAAACGATTTTATGATGTCGATTTCGTGGTTAATAAGTATGTGCTGATTCCGCGCCAAGAAAGCGAAGAATTAGTAGATTTGGTTGCTGCTGAGATCGGTCCTAAGCGAGAAGGTTTAAAAATTGCAGATATTGGTACAGGCTCTGGTTGTATAGCACTGATTTTAGCAAAAAAATTTCCGAAACAACGATTTTTTTTAACAGATAAAAGTAAAAGAGCTTTAAACATTGCACGTCAAAATACTGACAGGATTGGT
>MEWR01000004.1:17117-25002 GCA_001773455.1 Candidatus Abawacabacteria bacterium RBG_16_42_10 | reverse complement strand
CCAGACATTATTATTGCTAATTTGCCGTATCTGGGTGCGAAAATATATCAAGCAGCGCCTGTTTCTGTGAGGAAATTTGAGCCAAAGCAGGCTCTATACGGAGGTAAGGATGGTTTAGATATCTATCGGAAGCTATTTCGCCAAATAAAGAAATATTACAAAAACAGGAAATATCCGAGCATTTGGTTAGAAATCTCCCCTGAACAGGAGCAAATTCTAAAAAAAGAAAAACAAAGCCTTCATTCTCCATTCGGAATTTATCCTGAGCAACGTCGAAGGATTCTCCATTCTTCATTCTCGTTTTACAAAGATTTAAGCGGGCGTTTCCGGTTCGTTCATATTACCTTCTCCTCCTCTCTCGGTAATAAGGGTTAGGACTACTGTCTTTTTTGGAACGGAAATTAATCACGAGAGGACAGCCTAAAAAGCTAAATCTCTCTCGTAATTCATTCTCGATTGTACGCAAATAAGCAAACCGGAAGAGATCTGCATCATTAGCAAATACCATGAATTCTGGTGGTGCAGCACTCATCTGTACACCATAATACATTTTGGCTCTCTTTCCTTTTACAAAAGGGGCTGTATGCATTGCTTGAAAGTCAGTAAAAAACTTATTCAATGTCTTGGTAGGAATTTTTTTGGTATATTCATGGTAAACCTTTCGAATAGTGCCAAGTAAGTCCTGTACTGCGTCACCATTGCTGATAGAAACAGGGACTAAAGGAACCCAGGTGATATAGGGAAGTACCTTCTCATAAATATTCTTCTGCCATTTTTTAATCCCTGTTTTGTTGAGCAAATCAGTCTTACTCAGTGCAATGATCAAGGCTTTTTTTTGTTCCAAAATGTGACGGATAATAGTCTCATCCTGACGAACTATACCCTGATCCGTACCAAGAAGAAGAACTGCCATATCACATTCCTCAATAATATTATGAGATTTTATATGCGTGATATACTCCAATTCATCGCTGATTCTGTTTCTTCTCCGGAGTCCTGCGGTGTCAATCCAGCGTATTACCATGCCAAGCTTGGGATACTTTCTTACACTATCAATACTATCTCGCGTAGTACCGGGGATTTCTGAAACGAGTGAGCGATCCTCACCTATCAGCTGGTTAAAAAGTGACGACTTACCGACATTTGGTCGTCCTAATATTGCGACTTTTATTTGCTTCATTCCTGCATCTTCGCCCTCGTCTGAGTCTTTACTTGCAACTTTTGACTCTAAAAGCTTAATTATCGCCTTTGCCAAGACGTCAGTCCCCTGCTTTTGCATTGCTGCTACCGAGTAAATATCTTTGCCAATCAGCCTCTTTGCCTCTTTGACATTTTCTTCGCTGGTTTTCGCATCGGCTTTTGTCGCACAGACTATGAAAGGTAAATTATTTTTCCTAATCCAGGCCAGGATATTGCGATCTTCCCTGGTCATAGGGACGGTACTGTCGATCACAAAAATCAATAACTTGGCTGCCGCAAAGAGTTTTAGTGCTCTTTCCTCTGCCATTTTATTCAAAGAATCACTAAGATTTTCAAATACACCGGGAGCATCCCCTACTCTAAATCTCTTTTTGCCAACTTTTACTTCTCCGTATATCACATCTAGGGTTGTGCCCGCTCTTTCATGTGTGATGCTTTTCTTCTTACCGATTAAACAGTTAAAAAGTGTCGACTTGCCAACATTGGGTCGACCAACGAGTGCAACAAATTGTTCCATACATTTAAGATTTACGTCGGAATCTGAGGAAGGCTAGTCCTGTGAGAAGAATTGCCGCAAATACTGCAGCCGACTTTGCAGTGAATACAGTTCTGATAGTGCCTTGTACATTATTTGCATGGGTGATGAAAGAAAACCAATTTTTACCCTCAATCACCTCTGCACGACTGAGTACATTGCACCCATAATTCAGTTTTACCACTCTGCCACTCAATTTACCGATAAAGGAATGGCTGCTGGTAGCATCATTTTCACTATTCAACTCCCAAATACATGATCCATAAACATCCACATCATCCGTTTCTACATGAGAAACCGTGCTACCGCTTACGATGACGCTTCTTCCGGTCAGCGTGTGAACTACGGTATCTGCGATATTGACCGTTTTGACGTATTCGGAGTAAGCCATAGTGAAAAAATTAAGCTTGCTTTTTCACAACAAGATGAAGGATTGCCTCAACTTCTGAGCTCAATTGTACTTTGATGCGATGTTTCCCAAGAGTTTTGATCGGGGCTTCTAGGATAAGGGCATCAGGATCGATCTTAAACTCGATCTCTTTAGCCAATTTCATCATAACGTCATGGCGTGAAATAGAACCGAAAAGAGGACCTTTCTTGGTTACCTTTGCTTCAAAAACCAATTCAAGATCCTTGATTTTTTGCGCCAGCTCTTTGGCCTTAGCAGTCATCTTTTGCTTGCGCTCTTCCTTTTTGGTTTGAATGATTTGAGCCTGGGCTAGGAGTCCAGGTGTAGCAATCGTTGCCAAACCTCTTGGCAAAAGGAAATTGCGACCGTGTCCTCTTTTGACCACAACTACATCATGTTTTTTGCCGACATGTTGAACATCTTGTGTAAGTACTAATTTCATAGGGACGATAAAGCCTGGATAGTTTATATCCAGATTTGCTTTTCTGCAATATACCATGAGGTAATTAAAGAATAAATCTGTTCGGGGACACTCGGATAACTGGGTAAAAAGGCGTCTTGAATGCGTTTGTGAATGAATACAGTATTATAAGGTGTGTACAAAATGAGGAATGGCATATCAGCTGAGATCTTCTCATATGCTTGAGAGAGGAGTTTCTTTTGTTCCTTTTCATCGATGGTGAGGCGAATTTTATCCAGCAAATTATCCACAGCTACATTTTTGTAAACTGAAAAGTTTAATCCCGGATATTTAAGTTGAGATGAATGCAAGTACGGATAGAGATCGATATTTCCGCCCAATCTTTCTCCCAAAAGCAAAATATCATAATCTCTCGTCTTGAGAAAATTTGTTTGTAACTCACCGAAATCCTGGCCTATCAATATACAATTGATTCCTAGTGGTCTCCATTGTTCCTGAAGCTTTTTTGCCACCATTTCCAATGTTTCATCATTCTTATATACGAGTTTTACTTCGATGGGATTTTCGGGTGTAATCTTTTCTTGTTGCAAGAATCCTTTGGCCTTTTCAAGATTGTACGTAATCTTTACATCAGTCAGAATATCCGGGAAGGGAGAGTCGATGAGTTTCAGTTTCGGATCATCCTTGGCGAGGTCTTCTCTGTCTGTTGCTACCTTGAGAGCAAGTCTTGTTAGTTTGCTGCTCATCGGTCCCGTACTGGTATTAAAAAAAAGTCCGACATATTGCGGTAGTAGGAATTGATGACCTTGATAGTTGGAGGGAACATTTGCAGGTTCGAGATTGTCGCTATAAATGAAGTCATACTTGCTAATATCACCCCGCAAATTCTCTTCAGACTGATAGCCCATAATATATAGTCTTTCTATATACGGCTTTGTTCCGTAAAATTCAGAGAAACTCTTGAGATTGATCTCACTGCTGGTGGTATTGTTAGAGAAAGACTCCACTTTAAAAATTCCTGTTCCAATTGGGTTTCGATTAAATGGATGGGCAGAAAAATCTTTGATATTTTGTACTTCGCTCAGTATATGCGCCGGAACAATGCCGATGGTGAGACTATAAGGGAAAAATGTATTTGGCTCATCAAGTGTAAATATGATTGTTGATGCATCAGTTGCCTCGATTTTGACGGAGTTGAATGCACCCTTGTATGGTCCATCATATCCAGGATCTTTGAGTAATTTTTCGTATGTAAAAATGACATCTTGGCTTGTTACCGGTTTATTATCATGGAAGAACGCGGGCTTTAGAGTAACAGTATATGTTTTTAAATCATTACCAACATCGATCTGAGATGCTAGGTCACCTTTGACTTCATGACTGAATGGATCGATCTTGGTAAGTCCAGTAAATACTAAAGAACATACAGCGCGTATGGTCATCGAACTTGTGCAATAGAGAGGATTAATACTGTCGACCGTTCCGGTGAGACCTACGCTGAAAGTTCCTCCGGTACTGGCAAGAGTTTTTGTTCGACTCGAAGTAATGGTTTGATCGAGAATGAATGTCGAAGAAATAATGGCTAAAACAAGAAAAATGCTCAACCAAAAGCGCTCGAAACGAGAAAAAAGATGTAACACCTTTTTTGCCTCAATCATAGAGTTTTATTGCAGTGTAGCAACAATACTGTCCCAAAGCGGGAGTATTAAACTGATGAGAGCAAATGTGGTCGTTAAGAAAATTGTGAGATTGAAAAGTAACTTCTCTGGACCGCGACGGGTACGATAAAAAGCACCATCACCACCAAAAGTACTGGAAAGTCCTACTCCGCGAGATTGGAGCAAAACGAAGAGTACGAGCAAGACAGCGTTACCAATGAGGAGATATTTGAGGAGATTCATAAATTACTAAAGCGGGGTAATACTACTAAACAAAAAAGAGGTTTTCAATGGTATTGAGTATACCAAGTAAGATAGCTGCTAGAACATAACTCATGATATCCGGAATTACAATCTCTGGCACTAACCAAGTCACCAACATCAAGACAAAAATATTAATAACAATCAAGAAAAGTCCTGCAGTTAAAATAATCAGTGGCAGTGATAAAAGCTTGAGAATTGGCTTCACAATGACGTTAACAAGCCCAAGTATTAAGCCGGCCAGGAGAATGATTCTGATCTGATCACGCACAGACAGTCCTGGGGTGGCGAAGTGAATTCTAGTAATCAAGACCATGATTATTCCCATGGTCAGTGCATTGAGCAGCCAGTTCCAGACAAAACGAGCGATGATCATAGATGAAAATTAATGAATTAACGAAGAGCAGAACGATCTTCAGTCGATACCAACACCTCTCGCAGTGTATCAATATTTTCCAGTACCTGACCAGTACCACGAACCACTGCAGACAGTGGCTCTTCTGTGACATATACCGGCATATGAGTGTGATCAGCAATCAATTTATCTAGACCGCGAAGGAGAGCTCCTCCGCCCGCAAGCACAATTCCCCTTTCCATAATATCAGCAACAAGCTCCGGGGGGGTTTGCTCAACAGTTATTTTCACAGTTTCGGCTATAGTCATTGCTGATTTCATGAGGGCGTCGCGAACCATTCTTTCATCAAATTGAATTTCTTTTGGAAGTCCGGTAACGAGATCGCGACCGCGGGCACTAAAAATCGCTCTTTCACGAGTTTCATACACATTGCCGATCTCCCATTTGATACGTTCAGCAGTGCGAAGACCAAGTAAAAGATTAAAGTTATCTTTGGCATACTGCACAATATCTTCATTGAGCTTGTCTCCGGCAATACGAAGAGATTTGCTTGTGATAATGCCACCGAGAGAAATAACAGCCACCTCTGTGGTTCCGCCGCCAATGTCGATCACCATACTTCCTGTAGCCTCTTGGATTGGCAGACTTGCACCGATTGCTGCCGCCATGGGTTCTTCGATCAGATAACATTGACGAGCTCCGGCATTGCGTGCTGCATCTTCAACAGCTTTTTTTTCCACTTCAGTTACACCCGATGGAATTCCCACTACCACTCGAGGTCGAGGAAACAGCGTGAATGACTCTTTATGTACACGATCGATGAAATAGCGAAGCATTTGTTCGGTAATCTCAAAATCAGAGACGACACCGCTCACCAGGGGTCGAATGGCAACAATATGCGATGGAGTACGTCCTACCATTTGCCTGGCTGCTTCTCCGATAGCGAGAATTTGCTTTGTTTTATCATTGACGGCCACCACAGACGGTTCATTGATGACGATGCCCTGATTGCGGACAAAGACCAATGTATTTGCAGTACCTAAATCAATACCGATATCATGTGAGAATGCTCCAAATAATTTTCCTAGCATAAGAGTCTAATAAGCTTTAGCAAAGTACCAACGTCTTTTTGCTGGTTTGCCAGAATAGAAGCATACACCTTTCTTTTCTGGCTCATCAAGTGCTACCAAGCGTGTCGTTGCTTTAGTTTTTTCTTGAATTTTCTGTTCCATCTCGCCATCTTCGCAGAAATATGCCTTTACATAGCCTCCTCTTTCCAGTGCAGCTTCAAATTCTTGGAGATTGCTAGCTTCATGTACCGATCCTTCGAGACGCTTTTCCATATTTTGATAAATATCTGCTGTCATCTGCTTGAGCAGAGTGGTAACAGTATCAGACCAATCATTGATAGAAATGGTGGCTTTTTCTTTGTTGTCTCTGCGAGCAATGCTAAGACTGTTCTTTTCAATTTCTTGCTTTCCCAATTCAATGCGAAGAGGGACTCCTTTGAGTTCCCATTCATTGCGTTTGAAACCGAGACTTACTTCGAGACGGTTGTCGATGTGTATACGAATACTTGGTACTTGCTGCTTAAGGTCATGACAAACTTGAATGAGATGGCCCAATTCCTTTTCGTCTTTGGCAATAGGCACCATAACAACTTGAATAGGTGCAACAGGTGGAGGTAAAACCAGTCCATCATCATCGCCATGACAAACGATCAATGCACCAATCATTCTGGTAGATACTCCCCAACTAGTTTGCCAAGGAATTTTACGTTCACCGTCCTTATCCAAGAAAGAAATATTAAACGGTTTGGCAAAATTCTGGCCCAAATTATGCGAAGTCCCAAATTGAATCGACTTGCCATCTTTTGCAAGTGCTTCAATGCATGTTGTATAGAGTGCACCCCGAAATTTTTCCTTCTCGGATTTGTACCCTTTGAGTACAGGCAAGGCCAACATGTCTCGAGCAAAATCAGCATACATAGTGAGAGCACGAAGGGTTTCAACGTCAGCTTCTTCTTTGGTAGCATGGACCGTATGTCCTTCTTGCCATAAAAATTCAGTCGTCCGTAAAAAAGGCCTGGTTCTCATTTCCCAGCGGACTACATTGGCCCATTGGTTGATCAGCAAAGGTAAATCACGATAACTCTCAATCCACTTCGAATAGGTATCATACATAATCGTTTCGGATGTGGGACGAACGATCAAGGCTTCTTCTAATTTTTTGCCGCCAGCATGGGTGACTACAGCCACTTCTGGTGCGAAACCCTCTACATGATCTTTTTCCTTTGTAAGAAAACTCTCAGGGATGAATAATGGGAAATACGCATTTTGTACGCCAGCTTCTTTGATGCGATGGTCCAAGTCCTGTTGCATGAGTTCCCATATGCGATATCCATATGGTCTGATGATCATACAGCCTTTTACCGCAGAATAATCAGCTAATTCAGCCTTATCAACAATATCTAAATACCATTGGGAAAAGTCTTCACTTTGAGGAGTAAGGAATTTTTTATTGCTCACAAAAATTGATTAGGTGGTAAGGAAGAACTGACGCATAATTTCGTCGAGATCTGGTTCTTGAATTGTCAAGCTTTCAATAGCAAGGGAACTGAGCAATTCATTAGTGACTTTAGCTACCGCATTGTATGGCACTGCAATCTCTACTACAAGGCCTTTTTCCTTTATTACCTTACACTCGGGAGGAAGTGATGGTAATTTCTGAGCATTGCTCAAATGCAAGATAATTATTCTTTCATTACCATATGTACGGCTCAATTCTTTGACCTGACCATCAAAAATAACCTTGCCATGGCTCACAACAACAACGTGATCACATAATTGTTCGATGTCATTCATATTATGTGAGGTAAGCAATATCGTGGCCGCATGCTTATCATTGTAGGATTTAAGAAAATCACGAATAATTTTCTGGGAAACGACATCGAGTCCGATTGTAGGTTCATCAAGAAATACGATCTTTGGTTCATGAATAAGTGAAGCGATCAATTCACAACGCATTCTCTGGCCAAGAGATAATT
>MEWR01000004.1:4106-17101 GCA_001773455.1 Candidatus Abawacabacteria bacterium RBG_16_42_10 | reverse complement strand
GAGCAGGTCTTGCACATCAAGCATAGTGCTGAGAGCCTCTACCCTTTTTAGAAATGTAGAATGGTCGATATCAAAAATTGCTTCAAAAAATTGAAAAGTATCATACGCGGGCAAATCCCACCATAATTGACTACGCTGCCCCATTACCAATGTAATTTGCTTGAGAAAGTCTTTTTTCCTTTGCCATGGAATGTGATTTTTGACTTCGGCTGTTCCCCCAGTTGGTGTAAGTATTCCAGTAAGCATTTTCATGAGAGTTGTTTTTCCTGAGCCATTTGGGCCAAGTAAGCCTGTAATACTCCCCTTCTTAATTTCGAAAGAAACATCCGAAACAGCTTTTTTGATTTCCTTACGACGGTAAAAAAGAGAGCGCAAAGAACCAATAATGCCTGGTTCTTTGTGAAAGACCGGAAACTCCTTTGATAAATGCGAAACTACAATAAGATCCACAGAGCATATTCAATTCTGCTCCAGAATAGCCTAAAGACGAGAATTGACAATAAGCTTCGCTGCTTCCGCGCGAGTGAGATTGTTTGTTGGGTAGAATAAGCCATTATTCCCTTCTAACCATCCCGCCAGTCGTGCTGATTCCACATATGAACTGAGAATGGGATCTCTTACGTCGGGGAACATACTTGCGAGTGCCATAAGGTCAAGTCCACGAATGCGAGCTAACCACATAACGGCATCTCCTCTGGTGATCGAACGATTTGGAAAAAAGTTTCCCTCACTATCTGCAAATACCCCATATGCAATAGCACAGGTGATATCATTCTTAAACGGACTATCATGAATATCAGTAAAATGAGTGATAGCAGCTATACATGAATCTTGAGTCAGTCCAGCATCTCGCATTGCTATTTTTAAGAATTCTCCGCGTGTGATGGCATTGTTTGGGAAAAAGTACGTACCGGCACTTGTCATATATCCAGATACTGCACCCTTGGTAGCAAGATCTTTTATTTTATTATAGGCAAAGTGACTACTATCAACATCAATAAAGTCGATAGCTTGTTGTGCTTCAATAATGAGAGGTGGCGATGAGCTGCGATGACGTTTTCGTTTTTTCTTTTTGGAAGTACTTGTGCTTGTGGTCGATGTTGGAGTTGGTGAAATCGTTTGTGCTGTTTTGGTTATGACAATGCTATCTGAGGCGACAAGTTGATTGGTGCTGTTGTAGCCATTTACATTGTAGACTGTTGTCCCATCGGAGATATTAAGTGCTTGGTTCCAGCTGGTATTTCCCAAAATAAAATCACTGACAATGGTGTCATTGATGATTATTTTTGCGACCGGACCCGATGCTGTTCCAGAGAGAATAATTGAACTTTCTGTTGTTTGGTACGTGGTATCTGGAGTAGGACTTGCGATATTTACCTGTGACGGTACTGCAGTTACCTGTAGCGATACTGTCGTACTTGCAATTTGATTTTGACTATCAGTAGCGGTGACTCCAATCGTATACGTTCCAGCAGTTACGGTAGTGGTAAATGGTGATGAAACAAATATTCCATTGCTCTGATTGATCAAAGAAACTATTCCTGCACCCATACTAGTCAAATTTGCTGTAACAGAAGTGATATCTTGTAAACCGTTCGGATCAGAGACCACTACGGTCAGGGACGTACTACTCGCTCCATTATTTTGAATGGGATTTGTGCCAAAGCTAGCACTGATAATCTGTGGTGGCAGATTGATAATGGTGGGTACATTGAGTGCTGCTGCAACATTGAGTAGTCCATAACCAAATTGCGTGTCTTTCCCAACCGATCCAAGATCTCTGGCAGTTTGTTGTAAACGAGTACGTATATCATTCACAGAAAGAGCGGGGTTTTGTTCGAGCAGTAACGCTGCAGCTGCGGCTACCATGGGTGTTGAGAAACTGGTTCCACTTCGAATGATATAACCATCAGGTAATACTGAACCGTCACTCAGAATATTTTGTGGCAATTCACTACTACTGCCGGCTCTCGGAGAGAGAATAAAAGCTCCAGGTGTCACCAATTCTAATTTTGTCCCGGTATTTGAAAATGAGGCTTTATTTCCTTGACTATCGATACTTCCAACAGCGATGACTGTCGGTAAATTCGCAGGACCAAAATTGCTGGCATCAATGTCTTGATTGCTGTTTCCTGCAGCAGCAACTAGCGTGACTCCCAGAGTAACAGCATTGGTGCATGCTTGTGTGACCGCAGTCGTACTTGCTCCCGGTCCACCAAAACTCATATTAATCACTTTCGCTCCCTTGAAGACGGCATAATTGATAGCTTGTACTACATCGGCAGTTGAACCATTGCCCATACTGTTCAAAACTTTGAGTGTCATGACCTTTGCTTGTGATGCAATTCCAATGACTCCCTTTGTGTTAGCAACGGAGGCAATGATGCCCGTAGCGTTGGTTCCATGTCCGAGTCCATCGACCAATTGATTGTTTTCATCGATAAAATTCCAACCATTGATATCATCAATAAGTCCATTCCCGTCATTGTCTATTCCATCTCCCTTTTCAAAAGGATTCACCCACAGACTCCCCTGAAGATCGGGATGATTACTGTTTACTCCGCTATCGATGACCGCAACGGTGACACCACTTCCTCGCAGAGCACTATTTTCAAAAACAGGCTGCCAATTTATGTCCATATCTACTGCCCCCTGTGTCGTGGAAGCACTGCTCGTATGATAACTTTGGCCGGTATTCTTCAAATACCATTGCTCGGATGTATAGTGGGTGTCTGTTGGTAAGGCTGCTGCATGAACGATATAATTCGGTTCAAGTACAAAATCAGATGTTTCACTTGCCATGACAAAAGCAAGTTCTTGATCAGTCGCGAAAGTTAATGCAAATGTGTCATGGTCGGGACTACCAAGATCTTCGATATGCTCCAAGTCATAATCCTGTGTAAGATTAACCAATACTTTCTTGAGTGTTTCTTTTTCCGGGTTTTGGACCGTGAGCACCAATTCATGTGGAATATGATCAAAACGTAAAGCGTTACTAGCTTCAGCTACTTTTTGTTCGAAAGAGTTACCTGCCGAAGTAAGAGGCCATTCGAGCACAAGAGCTACGATCAAAGCGACAGTCACTGAAATGAGGGATTTTTGCATGTGTATTGATTTCCCTCAATTATAACACATTTCTGCTCATTTTAACTACTTGCGCTGCTATAAAATCGTAAGCCAAAATAAAAGAAATATCGTGCAATCAAGAATAACACACATGCTGCTACTGCAAGCCACCCAAGGGGGATTAGCGAATTTTCCCAAGCAATTTGGAGAGGAAGCATGACTGCCGCAAAGATAGGAATGACAAAGTAAAACACAAATTTGATGGTGCCTTCATAAATCACCGGAGGCACTTGTAACAATCCCGTTAAGCTATTAAATATGCGAGGCCAGTGCTGAATACCGATGAGCCAAAAGAGAAAAGTCATCAGAATCAGCCAAACTGAATAAAAAACAATCACAGCCAAGCAAATGCCGACAGCAAAGGCAATTATGCTGGTCAGTGAAAGAAAGAAGTGATTTTGTATGCTGACAATAATGAGCAATGTCAGTGGGGCAAGGATTGTCAGTAAGTGCGGAAAAGATATAGCGTTGAGTGACAGGATTAATTGTGTATCTACGGGTTTAATGAGCATTGTATCCAAAGTGCCATAATTGATATGCTGATGCCAGCTGTCAAAGCTGCTCGAAAAGAAAGCAACAGTGAGTGTCTCTATGAGCTGGAAGGTGGCGAGAAAGAAGAGTCCATGAGCATAATCCCAACCCTTGACAGAAAGTATAGAAGAATACATAATATCATACCAAAAAAGTGTAAAAATTATGAATCCCAAACGTGAAAAAACCGCAGTCCAGAAATTGGTACGATACATCATATCTCGAGTAAAACTAGCGCGAATAAGGGCAAAAGTGGCTTTCCACATACTATCGTTTTTTTTACTCTATCATAAACTTTCATGAGAAATAATAGCGGTAATGGTAAAAAAACGGTTCCGAATGTTACAGAACATCTGATTGATCCTGCGAAAAATTATTGGCCGACGGGGCTTATTCCTTTTGATCCAACAAATAGAGGACTAGCACGTTTTACTTCGGGAATATTGGATTATCTTGAACATGGTAGTAAAGAAAGATTGGATGATCGTGCGCGCAGAACATTGAAACCTCACTATCGTAAGAAAATTGAGCAAACACTCAAGGAGGCAAAGACACGACGACTTGAGATCAACAGTATAAATCTCGATCAAATTGAAATTGCATATAATACTATTGTAGATGAGTCCATAAAAGAATTTCACCAAGCATTTGCCGAGAAATATCCAGATATATCACTTCCCGCACACATACAGAAGGCGTTTAACAGTGAAGCTATTCGAACAACAGAAGATTTGACCAAGTACATGAATGAAAATGAAAATGTGCTTTTTGCATCTCTGATAAGAAGCGAAGAGAGTTTAACCTTGCATCGGAAAAGACGTGAATTTCACTCACTTGTTCGTCTTTTTCAAGAAAGATTCGACAATGCCAATGAGCGTATGCTTTCTTTACTCCTGTTTCCGCGGAAGGATGAAAATGTAAAACATACAGAAAATCGCCTTCAAAGGCGTATGGATGAAGCGGTTGCATTCTTAAAAAAGGTCACGGACAAAGTGCGAGAGTATCAAGTAAAAAAGGGGCACAAGACTGTACTACTCCTTGATATACCATCAGATCTTACTCACAAAAGAATTTTTGATTTGGCAGAAATCCTTTTTTACAAAGGCACATATCGTATAGGTAAAGAGCGTCGTTACTTTGCCCAACTCATTCTTTATTTTACTCAGCTGTTTTACTTCATTCATGAAGATCCTGACTATTTGAACGCACCGGAAACAGCAAGACGTTTACAAAATCTTCTGAATTTTTATGCCACAGACGCAACGGAAGGACGTAAAGGCAGTGAAATTCGTCATATTTTCATGGACCATAGAGGGAATATGAGCGAAAAACAGGATGAGGTGTTTAATCGACGTGTGATGGGATTATATAAATTAAAATTTTCCCCAAGACTTGTGTCGAGTGTTCTTGAGAAACAGAACATAGAAAATGAAACTGTGGTTACCATCTTTGATGGTGAAGAAAGAACGCTGTTCCCTGATGGCTTTTCTTTTTTAATTAGAAGTCGTTGCAAATCTCCCGAGTCTTTGGTATTGAAATATCTCAAGAAAGGTGGTTCATTCAATCACAAAAATATTCAAGATCGTGTGGCATTTGAATTTGTTATCGATGAGAAGGATTTGTGCGATACCTTTGTGACCAAACATAATCGCGAACCATCACCGGATGAGCAAAGAGAATTATTATCTCATGCAGTAAGTGATTTACAGCTCTATTTATGTGATGTCTGGCATGTGAAAAATTTTCAGGAAGAAGATGATTTGATCACTGAAAAAGAAAGAGAAAATGCAGTAAGTTCCAAACGTTTCAAAGTAAATAAGATGATTTTTGCTAAAGAAGTGAGAAGTATCATCATGCCAATCGAAGTGCAAATTCAGACATTGACCACTAAGTTGATGAACGAATCACCTGATGATGATGCTGCCCATCGCAATTACGAAGACAAGAGAGTCATCGAGACAAATGTGCTCAATTATGTCTTTCCCCCTGAAATTTTTCCGGAAATCGGTTTGATCCCCCAGGGATTTACTCAGGATCTAGAAGCTGCTTTTGCGGAGGAAAGCGCTTCCAACGGCTAATTACCTACAGCTTCATATGTCCTTACTCCCCTCTTCCAAACGAAGATCTGGAGTGTAAATATGACAAGTATCCAAATTGATAGGTGTGTGATGTACGGTAACACAGAAATATTCTGTATTCTCTGAGTCAAGATTTCTGCTGGGAGTCCTATGAAAGAATAAAAAGGCAAGATATTCATCACTCCCTGAAACCATGATGGCATGAGATCCTTTGGAAAAAAAAGTCCCGATGTCAGGAGGATCAGAATATCTTTATAATAGAAAAATGCTGAAGCTTGTTGAAGCCAAAATGCAATGTATCCAAGTGTAATAGAGAGCAAATTGCAAAAAATATGACCCAAAATAATCAAGGGAACAACTTGAAGTAGTGAAACCCATGATAAGGAAAAGTGCAAATCAGGTAAGAAAAAGAAAGCAATAATCAGATACACTGCAAGCCCAATCGTCATCTGGAGCACATGCCATAGTGAGCTACTTGCTAGAATGAAAAAAGGATATGACAGTGGTCGTAAGAGATATGTAGATAATTTCCCATGATTGATATCGCCATTTACTGCATATTCTGGTGCCACCATAACAAATTCTCGGATGATGCTTGTGATCAAGACATATTGCAGCATTTGCTCCATGGTAAAGCCCTGTACAATTGTATGATCACTAAACACGGCTGTCCAAAAGAAAAACATTACAGCAAAATTCATGACATGAAGAAATATCCAAAAGAAAATGGTTCCTCTATAGGCAAAGGTTATTGCGATTTGCATTTTAACGATTCCCCAAAATCTTTTGAACATGCTGTCTAGTTAGTAGCTCCCGAATTTGTTCGCTGTTTTAGCCAGTAGTCTTCGATATCGATATTTGCGGAATTAATATTCTCCTGGGAAGCTTCTTCGTAATCATTGCCCAAAATAACCGTGACACCGACCATAGTATAAGCCTGGGGTTCAGTGGTCTCAGCAATGATCTCTCCTTTGCCTAAAATTCTCTGAATTTCTTTCAATAATTCCAGGTTTTGTCCCTGAGAGCGATCAATAAGTACAGTTCCCTCATATTGTTTCTTGCTGTAGGTATTTCGAATACCATATTGCGGATATACCGTAATGCCTTCTTGCATCAGTGTATTGGCTATTTTGCCAGCCAAGCCTGGTATCTTGGTGCCATTAAGTACTTCGATAGGAACAGTGCCTCGTAGAGCTATTTCTGGATTTTTTAGCACACGCTCAATATATTTGTGGATAGTATTGAAATCGTCACCATCAGGTCGAAGTATCCAACCGCCGTTGAAAAGTTGATTTCGCACTTCCTGACTAGGAACATAAAGCAATTCTCCTGGTCCTTCTTTGAGAACAATATTGTAGACATGATCGATATCGACCTTTTTCCAAAGAGCAGCGAGTAGCAGTATATCTTGGAAAGTCATATTCGTAGAATAATTCTTTTGTAACGCAACTGCGGTGTCGACTAATGCACTTGGATCATTCCCAATCAAAAGATCTTTGAGCTTGTCTTTGAGTAAACTGATAATTTGCTGTTGACGACGGGAACGGTCAAAATCAGAAGCCACACTGATATTTTCATCGAGGCTTACTCCATGACGTGAGCGGACATATTGCAACGCTTTTTCACCATCCATACTTTGTAGACCTTGTTCAAATCGTACAGTTCTATATGAATAATTTGGTCCTGGAAACTCGCGATCGACAAATCCCGGATCTACATCAACCATGAGTCCTCCCGATCCTGTAAGTGCGTCAAAAATATCTACAAAGCCTCTGAAATCCACATATGCATAATAATGTATGGGCAAATTGGTGATTTTCTCTGCTGCTTCCCACATCAAGTCAAAAGCATGTTCCTCGCCCAATTGATGTTTTGCTAAGATATACAGGGTATTTACTTTACGATAGCCAAAATCGTCCAATTTCAAAACCAAATCACGAGGAATAGAAACGAAGACCAATTTTGCTGGATCACGGCAAAGACTGGCAACCATTATACTGTCAACCAACTCCGATCCATCGTCATATTCCTTTCCTCCCCCGCCCAATACCAAAATATTCGTGCAGTCTTTTTCGTCAGTTTTGGTATCTTCGGTAACCAGATGTTGCACAAGAGATGTGGGGTCAGATACAGCCTGTAAAAGGGCCTGAGTGGTTCGAAACATAAAGAACCCACCGAAGGCCAATACGCCAATAATGATGCTAATGACACCAGTAAGTAACCACTTAACGAGAGAGTCAGAGCTGTCCATGAAAGTAAATATGCCAAAACAAGATAAAGAATTTCACACTATTACTCAAGTTTGTTTTTGTGTATAAAATACTAGCAATACATTATTCTATGGAAAAACATAAAGTTATTATCATCGGTTCCGGTCCTGCAGGCTATACAGCCGCCCTCTATGCCGGTCGTGCGTCTCTGGATGTAACTGTATTGGCTGGCCCTCAGCCGGGTGGACAGCTGACTACGACTAGTGTTGTAGAAAACTTTCCCGGTTTCCCTGATGGCATCAATGGTCCTGATTTGATGATCAATATGCAGAAACAAGCTGAGAAATTTGGCGCCAAACTTCTCTATGAGAATGCAGTAGATATAGATATAGAAAAACGACCATTTGTTGTTACCACAGACAGTGGCAAGCATGAAGTTGATGCAATCATCATCGCTTCGGGAGCTTCAGCAAAGTATCTAGGCTTACCAGATGAGCAAAAATATGTTGGCCGCGGTTATCACACCTGTGCTACCTGTGATGGATTCTTTTATCGTGGCAAAAATGTTGTGGTGGTTGGTGGTGGAGATAGTGCCATGGAGGAGTCACATTATCTGGCAAAGCTAGCCAATTCTGTCACTATTATTCATCGTCGTGGAGAATTTCGCGCGAGTAAGATTATGCAAAAGCGTGTACTTGAAGATCCCAAAATTAAAGTGATTTGGAACTCAGCAGTCACCAAGTTTTCAGGTGATAAGCGTCTAGAAAAAATTGAAATCCAAGATGTGAATACAGGTGAAAAACAAGAAATGACTATTGATGGTCTCTTTGTAGCCATTGGTTACAATCCTAATTCTGGTTTTGTGAAAGGGAAACTCGATATGAATGAGGCGGGTTATCTCCATGCAAAAGAAAAAACCATGTCACATATTCCAGGGATTTTCATCGCTGGAGATATTGAAGATTATATCTATCGCCAAGCTGTGACTGCTGCCGCTGATGGATGTAAAGCCGCCATGGACTGCGAAAAGTGGCTAGCCACACAATAATTATCGTGGCAGATTACATTCCTGTTAATTGATAATTTTCAATTTTCAATTATTATTCCCAAGGTTTGGGATTGTAGCTCAGTTGGTAGAGCAGTTGCCTCTTAAGCAAACGGTCCCGGGTTCAAATCCCGGCAGTCCCACCAAGAAATGTAAGGTAATATATGATCTCATGTTAGATCTGTCTGCTAAACCGCTTCTCAAGCAACTCTTGCTTATCGCTCTGGTCATTAAGCTGACAATTTTTCTAATCATATACTTATCCGGATACTTTCTGCCTTTTTGTTATGATTGCTATAAAAATGATTTTTCTTATTTACCTGACAAATCTTCGGGAGCACATTTGAGTTTTCAAACCTGGGATGCACGTCACTATGAGTTTTTGTCTGAAAATGGTTATAGTCCTGATTTGCCGAGTGATGTGTTTTTCCCGCTTTTCCCTTGGCTCATAAGTTTACTCAATGCCATTGTACACAATCCAATTGTGTCAGGTTTTTTATTGACCACTGTTTTCACTTTTGTGATGCTGATTTTTTTATATTTTCTCGTCGAAGAACTCTATAATTCTAAAATTGCTTTTTATGCTGGACTTTTTAGCTTGGCATTTCCTACCAGTTTCTTCTTTAGTCTGATGTATAGTGAGTCGTTATTTTTGATGCTCGTAACAGCCTTTTTCTACTTCTGGTTGAAAAGAGAGACAACATTTGCTGCAGCCTGTGCTCTCCTTATACCACTCACTCGTCCACTCGGTATTTTGTTAGTTGTTCCGCTCTTTTTGTCCATGATAATTCCTAGTAAAAGCAAATTCCCTAAAGATATTCAAAATAATTTCCCATTACTTCTAAGTACCTTATTTGGCTTTGGTATCTACTTTTTTTGTATGTACACGTCTACTGGTTCTCCCTGGTCAGGATTTTTGGCACAAAAATATTATGTGGCAGGGAATTCTCTACAAAACCTTCTCCATCCCCTCCTTTGGTTTAAAAGAAACTTTATAGAGATTACGCTTACCTTGCATAATTATACGACGAGTATAATTGATCGCTTATTTTTTGCAGGGTTTTTAGCTAGCCTGTTTGGGATATATAAAAATGCAGATAAGATTTTTTTTTACTATGCCTTGGTCATGGGGTTAGTTCCTGCACTCTTAGGAAATTTTATGGCATATACACGATATCTCGTTGTGGTTTTCCCGATATTTATTATCCTTGCTTTGATTTTCAAAAATAAATCACCTTACGTGATTATTCCATTGTTTATGATGCAAATATTTTTTCTCGTTATCCACTCACTCAATTATTGGGTTGGATAAGCTAGAGAAGAAATCCCTTTATTGCTTCGGTACATTTATTGCGAGCTTTTGCGATTTCTTGGCGATATTTTCTTTCAGCCCAGAGTTTGAGTGATTTACCTGTCTCTTCAATATGGGCGGGAATGATGTGAATACGTGGACATAGCTCATATATACTCTCTAAATCCTTGCCGGCTAAAACAATATCTTTTTTAGTATTATCCTCTGCAACTTGCGCAATTGTTTGTATTGCCTGTGGATGATTGGTTTCTACCACAGATTCACCGTAAACATCGTCAGCAAAAGCCATATTCTGAGAGCCAATTCGTACTTTTTCATGGTCTCGTGAGAGGGCTTTGGCATGGACCATTCCATCCCTTAAACTGATTTTTAATCTTTGCCGGTTGCCGTTGATTCCGGTCGTGAGTTTTCGTAAAAACACATCATTGCTAAAGCGATTACTGTCCGGACATTTGGAGGTAATAAGATGCAGTGACCGGCCACTGTTTACGAGACCAGTTAAGGCATTCAGATATACGGGATTGCCCAGATAAGCCATAATAACTGTGATGTGCTGTCGGGTTTTTTTAATAAAATTGAGAAGTTCTTTATCGAGTAATTGTGTTTCATCGAGTTTTGCCAGTTTTGGGGCTATTTCTTTGTCTTGAATTCTCAACATAAAGTCCAACCAGCCTTTGGGTGCGTCAAACTCTTGACCAAAATTTATACCACCGGAATACGCGATTTCATTATCGATGAGAATCACCTTTGAATGATCATTGATCTTATAATCGTCAATGGTAACAATGTTTTTGTGACAGAGTAGACCTTTGTGAGGATTTTTCTTCAGTGACGTCGGTTCGAGTCCATAAAATCTTCTTAAGAATCTGCCCTGTATGTGAAGTGATCGTAATGAATGAATGTCGGTCCAGTCATCTTTGTCAGGCTCATCATGGAAAAAACTCTGGCCATTTTCCTCGGAATACTCATACATGGCTCCGGCACGGTCTTTGATGATCAATACTTTCACTCCCCTTTCTGCGGCCGTACGAAGTGCCATGGCAGTTCGCTGACCGACGATATCGTTTCGAACCAGAAAACTGCGGATTAAAATACGATGACTCGCCAGAGCTATATCTTCCAGCAACACTTTGGTAAACATCGGTGCATCCAGGATTTGCTGATCAATTTTTCTATCTTCAATATTTAACATATATGACAAAATGGCCCGCCAAGTACCTGAGCGAAGTTTGCCATGAACTACTCCTGACGTCGAGTTCACGGCACAAACCAGTGATTTTCTCTTAACAAGAGTAAATTGTGGCAGCGCCACAAATCCGAGCCCTTCGGCTTTGCTCAGGATAAACTCCGCGAGTGGTTTGTGGAGCGGGAAACGAGACTCGAACTCGCGACCTTCTCCTTGGCAAGGAGACGCTCTACCAACTGAGCTATTCCCGCAAATATATTGGTAATGGAACGACAACAAGCTAAGAAATTGCCATGGAAATGTCAAATGCTATTATGTGTGTGACTTTTTAATTAACGTATGAGCAAAAAAATCCCCCCTCATAATCTTTCACATCAGATAGATTTTCCCATGGTTCTTTTTGACAGTTTGTACGGGCTCATACTTTTTTTTAATTTGGATTCCTTTCTTGATATTACAGATCCTCTACATTTTGTTCTCTATGTTTTTAGTCTGATTGTTGTTATACACTGGTGGTTTGAATATAAATCTGCTGATGATTGTTATGGAGAAGAGATCTCCCGTTCAACAGTAAACACGATCATAGGCGTAATATTGATTATCCTTCTTGAATTTTTTATTTTGAAAATGAAAGATGGTAAATTTTATGCTGCATTATCTTTTTTGATGCTGATTTTTGTAGCTGACATTGTTTGGGCGTTGATATTTCGTTTTTTAGGTCGCTGGAAAACAAAGGATAAAAAACTTATGACCTATATGGAAAATGAATTGGAGCGCAATATGGTTGTGGATTTGGTTGCCTTGATACTGCTTGCTGGATTATTTTTTGCCTTTCCATATATCGAGATTTTCTGGTTCGTCATGAGTTTGCTTTTGATTTATATTTTCTATATTTATCTTACATACAAGTATAAGATTATTGATGTAGAGATTTTGTGATGCTTAGGTAAATTTTAGTTAACTATATATATGAAATATTTTTTTCGTTTAGCTTGTGCGATCATTCTTAGTGTCCTTCTGGTAGCATGTGGACAGACGTTATCTCTCTATGAAGGTCAAGGGTTTAGTATTCGGTATCCTCAAGGGTGGACGGTGAGTACTGTGGATAAAGCTGTGCTTATCACTATTTCTCATGCCGATCGCAATCTGAAACGTGTCGATGGTACTCTGACTGTTACTGTACAGCCATTAAACAATGAAGATTTTGCTGCTCTGCAAAAGGCAAATGAAGAGACTCTCAAAAACACGAGTGTCAATCTGAATTTTCAAACTGATCGTGTAAAAGTAAATAATCAGGATACGACGTTATGGAAGTATGAGAGAACTGGTACGGATAATAAAAAAACATTTTTCCGTCAGGCCATGGTGACTGGTAAAGGTCTTATTTACACAATCACTGCTCTCGGTGAAGAGTCAGTGTCTGTTAGCGATTTGGAAGAATCAATCAAGAGTTTTAGTTTTCCCAATTAGTACAGTCTCTTAAAGTAATTGCGATGCTACTAAGAAA
>MEWR01000004.1:1741-4094 GCA_001773455.1 Candidatus Abawacabacteria bacterium RBG_16_42_10 | reverse complement strand
GATGGTGGCAACTGGTCCACTGGCATTGGCTGGGTCGAATTTGAGTCTTTCCAAAAAATAAGGAATAAGTAAACCAGTAAAGAACGATGAGGAGATTGCAATAAATAGTGCACTTCCTAGTATCATAGATATCTTTATATCGCGTTGAAACAAATAAATGCTGACAAAGATTGCCCCGCTTACTATTAAACTAATAAGCATCAACACTGATAATTGGCGAACGACATACTTGCCGAAGTTAAGCATGGGATCTATAGCCAAGTCACGAATGATAAAGGTTTCCATTTGTGTTCTGATGGCATCTGCCATATAGACAATGAGTGGGATAAATGACGCTAATATGATATTTTCTTCCAATGTTGCTTGAAATTGACCGATGATTTGTGCTGCGAGTATGCCTCCCAACAAACCTATGAATAACCAGGGCAAACGGTGCCTAAGGGCACGCCATAATGGTATTTTTAAGACATTGTCATAATTCGCTTCTGCCTTATGTATACCTGCACGTTTCAGCAAATCCTCATGAGCCTCTTGGTAAAGAACATTGAGAACTTTGTCACTGAGTACAGCTCCAAGAAAAACACCATTTTTATCAATAACCGGGACAGCTTTGATATTGTGTTTGATGGCAGTATACACAACTCTTTCTTGGTCGGTATGAGCATGAACTGTAACAAGTTTTTTGTTCATTAATTTATCTACAAGTCTATCCTTCGGTTGGCGGAAGATTTCTTTCACGGATAAAACTCCTTTGAGTTTTTGCTCATAGTCCAAAATATACACGTAGCTGATTGATTCAAATTCGTTAGTTTTTTGAAGTAACATTTTTTCCACATCACCAATATGTGTGCCAACGACAGTCGTTGGTACATTGGTTTTCATAATATGTCCCGCAGATTCAATCATGTGTTTCATGTCTGGAGTGTATTTCAAAATTACTATATGTGAGACATTAGCCTTTTACAACTTTAGAAGGGATCAATGTTTACGTTGCCTCACTGGACTTGTAAATGTATGATGTGGGTGTTTTTGATTCAGTGAGATTATATGAGGGCACAAGATTTCTTTATCATTCATTGGTGGTGCAAATTGCATATATGGAAAGGCCATTTTTGTTGGTGATTTAAATTAGTAATTTTTGAACCGCTTTGATGCCTTTCCACCTTTGGAGAGGCTTTTTTAATATTGATTTCATTATTATGAATAAATTACAAAAATTTGGTATTGGCTTGGAGGCAGAGGGATTTATCATGAATAATTCTGGTAAACCTATCAGTCGGATTAACGGACGCCCTGCTTCTGCTTGGGTGCTTTCGCAACTCAAAGAAAGGATCCCCCATGTTGCTGGTCATATAACATTGGAATTGGCATCGGTTTTCTTGGAAATACGTTCCAGTGTTCATTTAGAGTTACAGCAAGCAGTGAAAGAAGTTTTAGTGATTCGCTTTACCATAAATGAGATATTAAAGGCATGTGATGGGCAGTTGGTGTTTACACCAGTCAGTACTTTGCCATTTGAATTTGTTGCTTCCACCGATAAGCCTGGGTCACGAGCAGCTGAATTGGTTTCTCTCTGGGGGAAATCGAAAGAGGGTCAGGAAAACCTAATTGCTAGTAGCATTGCCTCCTTACAGGTGAATGATTCTCGTCCCTTTCAAAACTGTCGCGACGAAATGGAGTACTTGGAGAAAGCGCGTCAAGTACATAATCTGTGTCGGGTAGAATTACCAAAGCATCGACAGATCCTTATGACAAATAAACAAGATTTTCGCGGAAAGACGCGTTTGGAAAATTATACTTCTATGGTGGAAAGGGTAAAAAGAGACCAGTTTGAGGTGCGTGGTTTTCGAGTAGAAGAGATTGTTGTCCCACCAAAGTTTTCTGATATACTCGGTATGCAAAATTGGATGTGTGCTCATTCCAACGTGAGTTCTTTTGCAAGCACTAGCGCAAAAAATGAGCATGCCCTTACTTGTAAAATAAAGCGTCATCCCTGGATAGTGGAAGTTCGCTATCCCGATGCAGTAGATACTGAAGATCAAATGGTGAAGGCAGTGAGTGCTGTAGAAAAAATTCTTAAGCCAACTTATGAAAACGAAGGTTCTTGTTCTTGACGCTTTGGTCGGCGCAACCGGCGTTCAAGAAATAGAAAATATTAAGGGAGTATTAGCTGAACAAAGTGATCAATTCTTATTTCAAGTAGTTGATCTTTATGATCATGAGCTAGCTAAAAACCAGATAGAGTCTGCTGATAAGATTATCATCTCTGGATCTCCACAGGCAGTGTATGAGACAAAAGAATGGATGAAAAAACTGGAATTTGCCTACAGCGTAATTTTATCTGGAGAGAAAC
>MEWR01000004.1:0-1734 GCA_001773455.1 Candidatus Abawacabacteria bacterium RBG_16_42_10 | reverse complement strand
TTTGGTGCGCAATTTCTTGCTCAAATACTTGGTGCACGAGTGAGTAAAAATCCTCAAGGCATAGAATTTGGCTCGATATCACTTTCACTTACTGATGCAGGGCAAGAACATGAATTATTGCAGGATTTTCATGTGCAGAAAAAGGTGCATGCTACGCATGGTGATTACATTGAAACTTTACCTAACAATACTCAGTTACTGGCATACAATGACAACTCTCCTATTCAGGCTTATCAATATGGCAATGTGTTGGCAACACAATTTCATCCTGATGTGCCAGTACGCCGTATGCAGGAACTTTTGGAGTCACGAAAAGAAAAATACCTTGCTACGGGAGTAGTCAGTGATGAGGATGCTTTTGTTAGAATACATCAAGACTTAGATTCTGGCGCTGCCGGTCACACTATTTTGCAGGATTTTTTGATCATATAAAGAGTTTGCCAGTAAACTGCCCGACTGCACCAAATATGCGAGCCAGCTTGCTAATGAAGGAGTGAACCATAAAACACATTTAGGCTGTGCCAAAATACCCGAGCGATGCGAGTGGTTTTTGGTCAGCCTCGTACTAATGGTTACACACTTTTCAATTTCGATCTTCTGCTTGAGCCTATTGTCTACATGCGACAGAAGAATAACAGAAATGTGACTGTCAGAGAAATGAAATTGAGGGATATTTCCGCTAGCCCATCACCTATGTTTTCGCCTTCTGCCGTACTAGAGGAACGGAGGAGTTAGAACCTATGTTAAATTCTCTTTCTTTTCTTTATGCTTTACTTTGAAATATTTCTAACTCTTTCTTATGTACCTCATGTATATCGATGAGTCTGGCAATACTGCTTACAATCTAGAAGATGGGGCTAGCAAGTTTCTGGTCCTTACTGGCTGTATCATTCATGAAGATAACAGGCACACGATAGAGACACAGTTTCGAGCTATCAAAAAGAAATATTATCAAAATGAAGACATTGAAGTGAAATCGAATTTCCTACGCAATGCCAATCCTGATATTGCCTATCACTCTCCCCTCAAGCTTTACAATCGTGAGACATATGACAACCTTGAGCATGAAATTGCCTCCTTCCTAAAAGACCTACCCATACAGCTCATTTCTGTCGTTGTCGATAAGCACGCCTATTGGGCAGGATCACCTAATCAAAAACCATATAATGCCGCTTACCTACTGCTCTTGGAGGCATTTCAAAAATTTCTTGAAGAGAAGAATAAATTGGGAATATGCGTGATTGACCCTCGTGAAGGCCAGGTCAATAAATCTTTTCTCGGTGATGAATTGGAAAATATCCATCATTCTGCCCGCTGGAGCAATAGCAAAGATTGGATCGAATGTCCTCGGGTCGTGGAAAGATTACTTTATGCCCCATCTGATAGAACTATCGGTATTCAAATTGCTGATCTATTCTGTTATCCCATATTTCATGTATTTGAATACAATAAGCTTTTAAGTGAATATTGGCGATGTTGGGAGCTTTCCTATCCCAAGCTTCTTGCAGATGGTTTAAAGATTTTCCCCGAGGAATCAAAAAAGGGCCTCAGAACTATGTCAGAGACCCACTTTTGATGGGCGCGATTTTGCTCGCGACCATTACCATTATATAGGAAGTGCCGCAAAAATCAACAGGTTGTATAACCGCACCCAGTTTTGGACTTTTGAGGTAAAGAGGAGGTTAATGATGGTGGAGAAGTCAGAATGAACTGTAAGGGAGAAAGTTTGTTGTG
>MEWR01000003.1 GCA_001773455.1 Candidatus Abawacabacteria bacterium RBG_16_42_10 | reverse complement strand
GGTCACCATTCCAGAAACTTGCTTCCATCTATTACCAACACCTCGTCAATCCTAACACCCCTCATGTAACTTTATCTCTGCAACGTTACATGCATTGACAGTTGGTGTATAATGAATCAGTATATGACATCAATAAAATATATATGTCTAAAGATTCATTAGAAAAAGGCGGTTCAATTGTGTCGGCTAAAAACACTCGTGATACAGTGCGCGCTATTTTGATTCCTACAGTTCCCTTTCCTGATGCAGTACAATCTCTTGTTTTAGCTCATGAATCTCCCGTCGATATGGCGAGACTGATTGCAGATAAACTCGCAGTCATTGCAGAGGATGTTGTTGATGAAGGAGAAAATAAAGAAACTCGGGTTGAGGCTGCTTTTCCTAACTCTCAACAAGAAACAGTGATGGAGCGTGTGGAAAAGATAGTAAAGATTGATGGAAGCGAACGTCTAGTCCTTCTCTATCAACGAAAAAACTATTTTGTATACGTGAACGGAAAAATAGTTATGAAAGCATGTGTTGATGAACTGAAAGGTGGACGCAAACAAATCCGCAGTAATGATTATGATGGTCGAGGGAGAAAATTTTATGATCGAAATGTCATTGATGGTGTACAAAGGTCTCAAGCAAATACTGAATATGATGGTGATTCAGAAAATATCATTGGTTATGCCCAAGATGTCTATGATCAAAAAGGAATCTTGGTAGAACGAGTTATATTTAGGGCTCAAAAACTACATCATCAGGCTGCGGCTAGCGGCACTCTGCCGATATGGGAAAGTACTGTCACGCTATATACGTTTGAAAATGGTACACCAATGAGTGCTACTCCGAAGGCTTTATCTACGGGTACAGATGTATCATGTATGTTTCAAAAATTTCTTGAGCAAGTCATATGGCCTCGTCAGGATGCTATCCCTGCCGATAGTCCCTTAAAAGATTCTTACGTCCCATTGGTTAATCAATTAAGACAAGGATATTAAGCCGGTTTCTGTTTTGACAAAAACGTTCGTAGTATCTAAACTCCAACTGTTAAATTTTTCTATGAAAGCAGATATTCATCCTACATATTACAAGAAGGTCATTGCCACATGTGCATGCGGAACTACGTATGAACTTGGTTCAACAATGGAATCAATCACTACAGAAATTTGTGCAGCTTGTCATCCTTTTTATACTGGTAAACAGAAGCTTCTTGATACTGCAGGTCAAGTAGATAAATTCTTGGCTAAGGTAAAGAAAGCCACTCAAACAAAAGAGTCTGCTAAAGCTGTTAAAGAGGAAGTGAAACCAGAAGAATTACTAGAGAATGTTGAAAGTCAGGCTGTCTTAGTAGAGACTGCAATGCCGGGCGAAGTGGTTGTCCCAAAGATAGAAAAGAAGCCTGCTACGAAGAAGATTGCTAAAGCTCCAAAAGCTAAAGCACCTGCTAAAAAGACTCCAAAGAAAGTGGCTGTTAAAAAAGCGGCAAAGAAACCTACAGCTAAACCTAAAAAAGTAGCTAAGAAGACAAAGATCCCAGTAAGGGCGCAAAATCTTGCGCCCCGACTTAGCGCAAAGAAGCCAGTAGTAAAGATCGCAAAGAAAGTTACGAAGAAGCCCGTGAAATCTGCAAAAAAAGTGACCAAAAAGAAAACAAGTAAAAAGTAACTCTGCTAAACATGTTAAGTAAACTCCTTGCACTCAGACAGGAGTTTGCTGATCTGGAAAAACAGTTAGCAGACCCTGCGATATTCAAAGACCGGAAGAAACATGCAACCATAGCTCGACGTCATGCTGAGCTTGCTTTGGTGATGGAAGCTGGGGACGCTTATGAGAAATTGCTCAAGGAAAAAAATGAATTAGAGAATATTTTAGCTCAAGAGAAAGATCCGGGTATGATTGAGATGGCTCAGGCTGATCTTGTTAGTATCAGTGAAAAGATTACCTCTCTGGAAGTTGAGTTAAAGAGTCTCATGATACCAAAAGATCCCAATGATGATAAAAATACCATTGTGGAAATCAGAGCTGGAACTGGTGGAGATGAGGCGGGGCTTTTTGCAGCTGACCTTCTTCGTATGTATACCAGATATGCTGAACAAAAAGGTTGGAAAGTAGAGCTGATGAGTGCCAGCTACGGTGAGGTGGGAGCCGTAAAGGATATAGCGATCATGATCAAAGGCCAGGGTGCGTACGGCAAACTGAAGCATGAAAGTGGTGTCCACAGAGTACAGCGAATCCCTAAGACTGAAAGTCAGGGCCGTATACATACATCGACAGCAACTGTGTCAATACTTCCTGAAGCAGAAGAAGCTGATATTAATATTCGACCGGAAGATATTCGTATTGATGTGTTTCGTGCTGGTGGTCATGGTGGCCAAAGTGTAAATACCACAGATTCGGCTGTGCGCATTACCTTTTTACCTACTGGTTTGATTGTGACCTGTCAGGATGAAAAATCACAACAAAAAAACAGAGCCAAGGCGATGAAAGTATTAATGTCTCGTTTACTTGCTCAAGAAATTGAAAGGCTCAGTAATGAACGCAGCGCTATGCGCCGCTCACAAATAGGTTCAGGTGAGCGAAGTGAAAAGATTCGTACGTATAATTATCCCCAGGACCGGATCACTGATCATCGTATTCATCAGAGTTGGTCTGGTTTACCATTACGTATGGATGGCGATATTGATGATATGATTGAAGCATTAGCTCTTGCTGAAGAAAAAGCTAAAATGACTGAAAATGTATGATGGGTGACCGCATCAAATATTGGCTGCATACACTTTTTCTCCCCAACAGTTTGAGGACTATGGAGTGGCGTATGCTCTTTTCACTCAATAATGACCGTCGTATCCATAAGTTGAAGGAACTTACTATGCAAAATGACTTGCGGGTTGTGGCCCGCAATCATTCTTTCCATATGGCCGAGGAAGATTTCTTTTCGCATACTGACAAATCCAATCGTTCGCCTAGCGATCGGATTAAGAGTGCAGGTATTACTGATGTGGCATTTGGTGAAAATTTAGCCAAGATGCGCGGTTTTGAACATGTTACTGAACAGGCGGAAGATGCCCTCATGAAAAGCCCTGGACATCGTGCCAATATCCTTACTGCTGCATTTAATTGTGTTGGTGTAGGAGTGATCAAGGCTAAGGATGAGACGTATTATTTCACGCAAAACTTTGCCCACCGCTTTCTGAGGCTGAATTTTCGTAAGTTATATGTGAAGTTTGATCGCGAGTTAGACCTAAATGCAACTATTCTAGAACCATTTGAACAATTGGCAGTGCAAGAGAAGTATGAGAAACCTTTTGAGTTTAATTATAAAGTTGATGGTAGGAAGGTGATGATAACTTTAAAACTATCTGAACGAGGACGTTATGAATTGGATTTTTTCGTAAAACCAAAAAATGAAGATAAATATTATTTGAGTAATGCACTCAATCTCAGAGCATACAGAACATGGTTTGATAGATTCTACATATGAAACTCATTGATTCTCACTGCCATATCCACCTTCCAGAATTTGATGCAGATCGTGACCAGGTTATTAGTCATGCGCATGATGTCGGTGTCGAGACCATGATCGTTGTGGGGAATGATCATATGAGCAATCAGGTTTTGGTGTCTTTTGTACAAGATCAGGAAACCTGTTTTATGACTCTCGGTATTCATCCACATCATGTCGACGAATGGGATGCAAATGTCCTTTCGTGGATGAAAGACCATATGCATGATCCCAAACTCATTGCGATTGGGGAAACAGGACTAGATTATTTTCGTAATGAACATACTCCATTGGCACAAGAGAAAGTTTTAAGGGCGCAAATAGAATTGGCAATTGAGTGTGATAAGCCTGTTGTTTTGCATTGTCGAAACGCTTTTCTCGACATGCAAAGAACTTTGCATGACTATCCGACTTCACGATTTATTATGCATTGTTTTACCGGAAATGCTGATGATGTTGCTTGGATTGTGGAAATGGGCGGTTTTATTTCTTTAAGTGGCATTGTGACTTTTCCAAATGCCAAAGATTTGCAAGAAACTGCCAAGGGCATTCCTGATGATCGGCTATTAGTGGAAACTGATGCACCATTTCTGGCACCGCACAATCAAAGAGGGAAACGATGTGAACCAAGTTTTGTGGTGGAGACTGTTCAAAAAATTGCTGATCTCAAAGCTTTGGCAATGAACGAATTCGCAGAAAAAGTATATAAAAACACTAAAAAAGCTTTTGGGTTCTGAGATACCTCCAAGCGGTAAGTACGGTACTAAGGCCTGTGATAATCATCGCAGTGCCAAAAAGGATCACCGTGATTGGTAGGAAATTGATGCTGATGAAACTGGCAATATTCACGCTATTTGTTCCGAAATATTCCAAGGCAAAGGGAGTAAGTTTTTGAGCAATCAAAAATAAGAAAAAAAGTGCAATCCCCGTTGAGACGATACTCAGCCATATAGCTTCAGTGATGAATGGAAAAAGAATTTTTTGATATGAGGCTCCTACTACCTGCATAATCGATAATTCTCGCTTACGTACGTTTAGGCTCAGCTGTACGGTAGAGATAATGATGAGTATGCCAATACTGATAAATACCGTAATAAAGAAATAGAGAAAGTATTTGATCGTATCGGTGATAATTATCAATTGTTCAATACGGCTTCTCTGGTCAAAATTATTTCTTACTTTGTTTAGATCGATGACCGTACTGTTTTCACGCCTATCAATGAAATTAATCAGTTCCTGATGCTTTTTGGGATCCGAAATACTGATTCGAATTGTAGCTGGGAGGGGATTGCTGATTTCATATGTTTTGAGAAAGTCGGGCAAATCAGGGTGCTCCTTTCGGAAATTCTCCAGAGCCTGATTCTTGCTGATATATGTTACGGTGACAACATATGGTAGCACATCCAATTCACGCATGAGTGGCTGTATCTGATCGAGTGTTATATCTTCTTTCACTTCGATACTGAAATCCAGTTTGGTATTTACTATGCGTATTGCCTCTTCAGTAAGGAAGGAAACAATAATTGCCAAACTTAGGGTTGATAAGACGAGTGCAATAATAAATATTGTCGCCAGAGATCGTAGAGGATTTCTAGAAAGTTCAGATACACTTGTTCTTATACCGGGAAGAAATTTTCTGTGATATGTCTTTTGAGGGAATCGTGCAGTCTGAACTGGTGAATTTTTTATTGCAAAATGGGCCTTCAGCGACTTTGAAGAAGCCCTCAAATGGTCGTTCCACGTACTAATTCTTTCTTTTATTTTTTTCCAGAGAGAAGGTTTACTCTCGACGGTTTTGATGTGTAGATAGACTTTTGTTCCTGGGTTTGGCGACATATGAGTTTTGCACTTGTTTCTTTCAGATATTATACTGCGAGCACCTTCGGTGCAATTAACAGTTAAAAATTAGCAATTGAAAATGAAAACAAAAAACTGGAATCCTAAATAATCTACTCTTCGATGGCTCAAGTGAGTATTTACAAACCAGAGGATTTTGATACACATATTCCCCAAATCTTGGCAGATATGCAGGATAAAAATCTGCTCTTGCTGCAAGGGCCTTTGGGGGCGGGCAAAACTGCATTTGTCAAAAGATTGGGAAAGCATTTGGGTGTGGAGCGACATATCGTGAGCCCGACATTCGCATACACGCGCGAGTATATACTGCCGGATCAGGGGCGTATGATGCATTTGGATCTGTATCGTTACCGTGGATCTCTTGAAGAGATTCTGCCCAAGGATATTCAGGGAGAGGCGAGAATCATATGTATTGAATGGCCTGAAATGGTGAAAGAAGTTTTTGATTTTCCACATCTCATTATTAATTTACAGTATGGCACTGAAAAGGATTCGCGCACTCTTCTTTGGTAAGAATATATTTTCTTTCACTTTGATGTTTGCGACAACGGTAGTTGTTGTGAATCTTTTGGATGTTGCCAGACAATTACTATTTCCTGTACAGACACCATGGTTAGAATTTCTCACCGGCTATGTTCTCCAGACTGTAGTTCTTATCTTGATTGTGTATTTCTGGTTCTGGCGACGTTTCCCTTATGATAGAAAGAAAATATCACTCCATGTTCACGATATTTGGACTCTCATTGGTTATGTCGTTTTCATATTTATGAGTTACTTCGCTTTTGTGGCTTTGTTGCTCCGGTTGCAAAGTTTTTTTGAATTATCTTTTATCCCTGGTTTGGGTGAGCAGCCTTCATTGTTGGCACCGTTGGGCGACGGAATTGGTATCGTTATCGCTTTTGTTATTGCTATTTTGATTGCTCCTGTAGTGGAGGAATACGTCTTCCGTGGTTGGGGACTTATTTGCTTACCAGTAGATCGTTTGCCAGCTATTTCTCTCATGCTCAATGGTGCGCTTTTTGCACTCTTTCATTTTCAGCTTGAAGTGTTTTTGCCGCTTATTTTCTTGGGTACCATGTTGGCTTGGGTAGCGTATCATTCTAAATCCATCTTGCCGGGAATAGTCTTCCATATGATCAATAATAGTTTGGCTTTTTTAGTAGATTATTGGTTAAAAAGTAATTAAAGCCTAATAGTTGCTCATTGTCTTTATTTACAGTCTCTATGTAATGTCTTATTGTCGTGTTCCGTACATACTAATGCTATGACAATATCTTTTGTTCGACATGGAGTTACCGATTTCAATAAACAGAAACGACCAGCTGGACGAAGATTTGATGAATCTTTGAACGAAGAGGGAAGAAATCAAGCTGTGGTTTTAACAGAGCAAATAAGAGGAGAATTTGATGTAATCATTGCATCACCATTAAAGCGGGCCCTTGAAACCGTAGAGCCGTTAAGCAGGAAATTGAATTTGCCAATACAGATCAATGAGCATTTAACTGAGCGAAGTCATGGGCATTTGGATGGGAAGACTTGGGATGAAATTGCCTTGCTTACCGAGGGAAGGATGAACTTGGCTATTTTGCAAAGTGCTTTAGAACATGATTTTAGTCGTTGGGGTGGAGATAATATAGAGGATGTAAGAATGAGGACGAAGGATGCCGTTAACGATATTGTTCAAAAATTTTCGGGGAAACGGGTTCTAGTAATGACCCATGGGGGCGTGATTAAGGTTTTATATGCCTTGTCGGGTGATATGCAGCCGAGAAAGATTGCCAATATATCTGTGCATGAATTTGATTGGGAAGCGCTTGAGAAAATTCAAAATGTAGAATGTAAAATGTAAAATTGAAGTTAAGAGTTAAGAGTGAAGAGTTATCATTTTACATCCTTCGACAAGCTCAGGACAGGCTTTACATTTTAAACTTTACATTTTTTGTTTTTCAATGCATAACCTCAGATACATATTGGACTGCATGAGGCCCTAGGCCTAT
>MEWR01000002.1:4150-7476 GCA_001773455.1 Candidatus Abawacabacteria bacterium RBG_16_42_10 | reverse complement strand
ACACCGAGGATTACGGAAACATCGTCGAACCAAGATGTTTAATTCTTTCCTCTCAGCCTCACAAAACTTTCATTAAGCCGGTAAATTTATAAGAACATATGCATTTGTAGACGCATCAAATTTGTTTTATGGAGGTGAAAAAAGTTTGGGCTGGAAGATTGATTATCAGAAACTCAAAAAGTATCTAGAAGACAAATATCAGGCCGATAGAATTTTATATTTCGGTGGCGTTGAAACCCACACATTTCACTATGACTATTTAACTAGTGACAGCGTTTCTTTGCAACAGCTGGATAACTACTTGAACAAATTGCTTAAAGAAAAAGGCAAAGAACTAAACGAAGCCCAGCTGCTTTTAATTGGCCGACACTTGCAACGTGTTAGATTTTATCTGAAGCTGCAAAAGTTTGGCTATGAACTTTACCTCAAACCAGTTAAGCTTTACGAGCAGGATGATGGCACGACAAAAAGAAAGGCCAACTGCGATGTTGAGATGGCTTTCTATTTGATGAAAGAAAAAGAAAACTTTGACAAGGTGATTGTGCTGTCGGGTGATGGAGATTTTTTGCCTGTGCTGAAACATCTAAGAGATAATGGCAAAGAAGTTATTATTCTATCGCGTGGTCCGAGGACCGCTAGGGAAATACGTCAGTTTGCAGGTGCTAACTTTAGGGACTTTGTAAGACTTGAGCATTTTATTAAGTTTGCAGGCAAATAAAAAGAAGCGGACATGCGAGATATCCGCCTCACGTTTAGTAAATACATAATATCATACGAACTGTGCCTTGGCAATGCAAATTATTTCATTTTTTAAGTGTTATATTTTTCTTTGAAATTTATTTTTAATAATTGTATACTATGAACAGATATACTATTTCCTACTATACTATGGTTCATTATAATATCACACTCAATCAAGAATTGGCCGATATCGTTGATCGAGAGATGAAGAAAAAGAAATATTCGAATAGAAGTGAATTTTTTCGTGATCTAGTACGCCGGCAGTATTTAGCAGAGGAAGACTATTCTATAGAAGAAATATTACCTGGTGATCCGGACTATAAATTTTTGCAATCATTAAAAAAGAAAAGTAAAAGTTCTAAGTTCAAAGTTCTAAATTCTAAGTTGAACGCAACGAAACTCTACTAAACCAAGCCAGAGCTTGTTTTGATGATTTTAACTAATATTCGAATTATTTCATCGACATTTGCCAAATATGGTTCATAGTCCAAATCAAGCACTTTGCCCTTCTTAAATAGCAGTAGCCAGTAACGAGTTTCTTTGGCTTCCTTAAGACTAATATTGAGTTTATGGATGAAGTCTCTTGTACTTTCCGCGGACTGACTCTCTTCAACATTTGCCCCAATGCTGGTGCCACTTTTCAAGATTTGATTTGAGAGCACAAATTCATGGTTTTCAATAAGAGACTTTGAGAGTTTTATGATTTGTAAGGCAAAATCGAAGCTTTTCTCACGAATAATCACTTTTTTCATAGTATTTACTTAATTAGAGGAATTATATCTGTAATAGCTTCTGTAAGCTAAATTTTTATTTCATTTTTACTTAGGTTAATATACTAGTTTGTTTTAACTTTGAACTTAGAACTTAGAATTTAGAACTATGCTTAAAAGGCCATTTTATGCTATAATTAAGTGATATTTTTGTATCTCCATATGGCACAGTTCAAGGTTCCACAGAATGTCCAAAGAGCCGATACGATCATTGGCCCGCTGACCATGATGCAACTGATCATTGCTGTCGTAGGGGGAGGGCTGGCGTATATCATCTACTTGTCCTTACAGCAGCCGGTTGCGACTATCTTGGCGGTGATTATTGTTTCTATCACTGCGGCATTTGTTCTTATCAGGATTCATGATATGCCTTTTTGGCAGTATTTAGCCTCGCTTTTGATTTATATTCTGAAGCCCAGACTCCGAGTGTGGGAAAAGGGCAGTGGTGATATTCCTATCTTTGAGCGTTATGCTATCGAACCCGTAAAGGCGAAAAAGGCTGAAAAAGCAAAAATGGAAGAAGAAACAAAGAAATTTAAGAACCTCAAGGAATTAACAAGTGTTTTGGATACCGAGGGTCAATCCGATATGGATGAAGCTACAGATGAGGAACTTGTTCAAGCTGCGTTCAAAGTGACTTCCCAAAAGAAACAGAAAAAGTAAAATACTTGTATGCCGGTAAAACAAAGAAAAGGAAATGTCGAAGCAAGCACACAGACGCATCTCAAGATCGCGGAGGTGAAAGATAATACGTTGGTGCTCAAAGACGGTAGTGTACGAGCGATACTTGAAGTATCCAGTGTGAATTTCGAATTGCTATCCGAACAGGAACAAAACTCGATTATTTTTTCGTATCAGGATTTTTTGAATTCTTTGGACTTTCCGATTCAGATTTGTATTCGTTCGAAGCGCCTCGATATCGAGGGCTACCTTACTCGTATGACTGAGATTGCGAACAATCAAGCTGATCCTCGCATCAAGCAACAGACTTTTGACTATATCGATTTCGTTGCCAGTTTTGTGGAGTATTCAGATATCATGGAAAAAGATTTCTACATCGTCATTCCTCATGAGCCAACGCGAGCGAAGGTAAATTTCTTTCAGAGATTCATGGCACAATTAAATCCCGGAGACAATGCTCTCGACTATCGTATTCGTCAGCAAGAATTTTCCGTCTTACGCAAGACTCTCAATCAACGTGTATCAGCAGTAACGAATGCATTAACCTCAGCGGGACTGTACGTAAAACGAGTGAATACACATGAGTTAATCCAATTGTTTTATGAACTGTATAATCCCATTACTTCACAGGGACAAAAGGTTGAAAATCTCCTGAAACTCAATATTACTGATGCTCCTAAACTCCCCGGACAAAAAAATGCCTAATACTACACCCCCCAAGAAACCAGGATTCTTTGCTCAAATCAAAAGCTCTTTTGCCGATCTCGGTAAAATGTTCGGTGGCAAGAAGAAAGAAGGAGATGCAGTAAAGCCGCAAGGTCTTGCGACTCCATCAACTGTGGCTCAACCGAAAAACATTGCTGTTTTGTCTGCAAAGCCTGGTGCCGTCATCACAAAACCTGCTCCCGCTGCAGCAAAGCCTGAAGTGATAGCTACAACTATCCAAGTAAAAATGGGAGCTGCTGAGAAAGGTACTCGTGGTTTGCTCGGAGGAAGATTTTCTTTTTTACAGAGAAAAAACAAGGCAGAAGAAGCTGCCAAGAAAACTGAAGAACAAAAACGTCTTGAAGAAGCGCAGAAGCTGTATGAATCTGGACTCGCATCGGTGAAAGATTTGATCGCGCCATCCAGTAT
>MEWR01000002.1:0-4139 GCA_001773455.1 Candidatus Abawacabacteria bacterium RBG_16_42_10 | reverse complement strand
ATGATAAATTGGTCCTTAATGATGTGTATCTTCGAACATATGTTGTATTTGCCTATCCGCGCTATTTAGAAACAAACTGGTTGGCACCGGTGATCAATCTGGAAGCCACCATGGACATCTCAATGTTTATTTATCCCATCGTTTCTGCCGATATTTTACGCACACTTCAAAACAAAGTTGGTCAGATGGAATCATCAATACGTATTCAACAAGAAAAGGGCCAAGCCCGTGATCCGGCTCTGGAGGCTGCGCTTAATGATGCTGAAGAACTTCGCGACAAGATCGCTACCGGTGTCGAAAAGTTTTTCCAATTCGGTCTCTATTTCACCATTTACACGACATCAGATAAACAGCTCACCAATTTGGGTAAACAGCTGGAAGCAATTTTGGGTGGCAAACTTTTGATTATCAAATCTATTCAGGCTCGTACCGAGCAGGCATTCAATTCTACGGCGCCTTACTGTACCGATGAATTGTATGTCGTTCGCAATATGAATACCGAGCCACTGTCGAGTACTTTCCCATTTACATCATCAGAGCTGACATCTGATCAGGGTATTCTCTACGGCATCAATCGCCACAATAACTCTTTGATTATTTTTGATCGCTTTACTTTGCCGAATGCAAACTCAGTAGTATTTGCCACATCCGGTGCCGGTAAATCCTATGCCGTGAAATTGGAAATTCTCCGTAGTTTGATGCTGGGCACGGATGTTATCGTTATCGATCCGGAAAACGAATACGGAGCACTCAATGATCTTGTCGGTGGAACGCATCTTGATGTGTCACTGAATTCTGATCGTCGTATCAATCCTTTTGATTTGCCATTGCCGTATGAAGGAAGAGAAGAACAACCCGGTGATTTGCTTCGTACAGCGATTATCAATCTCAAGGGACTGATGAAGCTCATGCTTGGTGATTTGACTCCTCGTGAAGAAGGTCTGGTGGATCAGGCTTTGATCGATACCTATTCATTGAAGGGAATCAGTATCGACACTCCAAATCCTGGAAATATCCCACCGCCGACGATGGAGGATCTCCAGGATATTTTGCAAGATACAAAAGGTGGTGAAGATATAGCTCAACGCCTCAAACAATATACTTCGGGAATTTTTGGTGGTATTTTTAATCGCCCAACGAATGTTGATATGCGAAGCGGTCTCGTGGTCTTTTCAATTCGCGATTTGGATGAAGTGTTACGTCCCACAGCGATGTATATTATTTTGAATTACATTTGGAATGTAGTACGCAGTAAATTAAAAAAACGTTTGCTCGTGATCGATGAGGCATGGACCATGGTACAGCATGAAGATGCTGCACGCTTTGTGTATGGTTTGGTAAAGCGCGCTCGTAAATACTATTTGGGAGTGACGACTATTACCCAGGATGTTGAGGATTTCTTGGCGCGCGATTTCGGTAAGTCGATTATTACTAATTCAGCAATGCAATTGCTTCTGAGGCAGGCTCCATCAGCCGTGCCGGGTCTGGCTAAAATATTTAACCTTACTGAGGGAGAGCAATATTACTTGCTCAATTCTGTGCAGGGTGAAGGTATTTTCTTTGCCGGCAGAAAGCATGTAGCGATTCAGATTATCGCGTCTGCAGCTGAACATCGTGTCATTACGACCAATCCTGAAGAATTACTTCAAATCAGGTCTGAACAAGGCGGTTTCGAGACTAAGTAACGACATGATGTATGGCCGAACCAGCAAAGAATTTGCAAGGCGATGAGGAGCAAAAGAAGAAAGGATTGGATGTCAGCTCCACACCAGCAAATGACAATGCGCGAGAAATAAAACCCGGAGAAGAGGTAAGTTTAGAGGGGCCAAAATCCCAGACAATTTATACAAGCCGAACAGAGCAAGAAGCCGTGCCAGTGTCAGGTGGAGAGCAAGCTGGAGTACCATCTGAAGGCAAAGGTGAGCAGAAGGGTAAGGAGGAAGGGAAGCAGCCAGGGGAGGGCCAACCAACGTCTCAAGTTGGAGGTCAACCAGCTCAGACTGATGTTCAACCAACAGGACAACAACCTGAAGGTCAAGGTAAGGAGAAAGGTAAAGAGGGGAAGGAGGAAGGTGAAAAAGAAGGGAAAGAGAAAGAAAAGGAGGGAGAAAAAGAAAAACCGGAGGATGAGAGAGAAGGGAAAAAAAGTAAAGGTAAAGGCAAAGGTGAAGGTGAAGAGGAAGAAGAAGGTGAAAAGGAAGGGAAAGAGAAAGAAAAAGAGGAAGAAAAGGAAAAGAAAGAGGGGGAGGAGGGCAAAGAAAAAAAACCGGAAGGTAAAGGTCAAGAGAAAAAAGAAGAGGAGGGAAAACCAGGTGAAAAGGGTGCTGCTAAGCCTGAAGGGAAAGCTCCGTCACCACCGGCAGGTATCAAGCCAGGTGCGCCATTACAGGTGGGTGCACAGGCTGCGGGAGGAGCGGGAGAGGCTGCAGCAGGAGCAGCTGGACAGGCAGCAGGAGCGGCAGGACAGGCGGCTGGAACTGCAGGCCAAGCAGCAGGGCAAGCAGCAGGACAGGCAGCGGGAGCGGCAGGCCAAGCGGCAGGAGCTGCAGCAGTCGTCCCAGCGGTTGCGGTAGAGGCTGGGAAAAAAGGATATCAAGGCGCGAAGAAGACATATGCTGGGATAAAAAAAACTGGTGAGAGATTGGCAAAAATAGCCGAAAAAGCAAAAAAAGCGGAACAAAAAAGGAGACCACCTGGCAAGGCTCCGGCCGAGGGAGAAGGAAAGGAAGAAGAGGGAGAGGATATCACTGGAGGACCGAAGAGACGAGGAGGAAAATACGCTAGTGATGCGTTAAAAAAAGCCAATTTAGAAAGAGAAATAGCAGAGCAAACGGCACGTCAAGTTGGTAAGGCCGCAGGTAAATTGGGTGTCGGGAAAAAAGGTCAGGAATATATCACGATTACTCTTATCGTGATAATAAATCTTGTCGCTCTAACTGTAGAGTTATTGCTGGTAGAGACAGTCATTGGTGGCTTTGTTTTTGTCATCAACTTGGTCGCTTTTGTTTGGTGGTTACTTTCCAAGGGCCGCTGGAAAAAGGCCTGGCCAGCAGGGTGTGCACTTTTTTGTGCTGGGCCCGGATACTATTGTTGTGGTCCTATTCTGGGGTTGTTGGCGTTTGTTCTTGGTACAGCAATCGCAGTATGCACCATGGCTCAGATCAGCATACCTTTTGGTATTCCAGTCAGTTGGGTGGGAAGAGCTGTGGGGTGGTTTAGTGATACTGCGGGTCAGTTTGCTGAGATATGTTCTCGCATCAATCTCAGTGGCACAGGAACTGGAGGGAGTGGTAGTGCATCGAGTAGTGGGGGAGGCGGTAGCACGAGTGCAGAGTTCAGAGGGCAGAGTTCTGGAAGAGAGAGAGTAATTCTGACACAAGAAAATGGAGAAACAATTGAAATTCTGGTTCCAAATACAGTATTTTCACGTCCAGCACCGCTGACAGGTACCGGAGCTGCGCTGTCAAATCAAGCAGGATATCTAAGCCCGGCCTCATGTCGCCTTGGTGATATTCCTTTCAACAATGAAGTTACCATGCGTCGTGTTCGTTTGCCTGATGGTAGTGAAACGATCGCCTCTTTGCCTATTCATCAGACGATTGAATGTATTCAAAATGATCCTGACAAGACCGGAGTTCAAGCCATTCACGTTGGCAAAATTGTACGAAATGCTGTTGGTGATCCGGTGCTTGGCAATTATCTCACTATTGAATATCCCAATGGGCTACGGGTTTCGTATTATCATTTGGGGGAAATTGTTCCAACAATAGTTTTGGGTATGCAGGTAGAAGCGGGACAAAAAGTAGCGGACTTTGGTCAATCAGGACAGAATACATATATAGGAACAAAGATATTTTTTGAAATCAAAGACATGAATGGTATATGGCAGCCATACAATCCGATTCAGACTGATCCCGATCTCAGTATACTGACGGCATTCCCATGTGCAGATGACCAGGAGAAGCAATGCCTTCTACTCTAATGAAGGAATGAGATGAAGATGGAGGGCGTAATTATGCCTTCATCTCAATCTTCATCTTCATTGTTTATATTGCAGCAATTAGGGTTACATTTTGAGGATGGGAAATAACCTCGTAGAGTAGAGGTGAATAACCCATCGTTAGATGAATAGCTCTACT
>MEWR01000001.1:1960-30842 GCA_001773455.1 Candidatus Abawacabacteria bacterium RBG_16_42_10 | reverse complement strand
TTACGTCAATATATTACTCAGAAGATTAAGATTATTATATCTCTCCTATAGTCAGGTTTTCTATTGAGTTAATACAGGCCTGAATACAGTTCTAAGTTCTAGGTTCTAAATTCTAAGTTAAATCAACTTTGAACACTTCGACCCCTTCGGCCCGGAGCTCAGGGCAGGCTTCGCTCAGTGCATGCTTAGAACTTAAAATTTAGAATTCGAGTTTCATGTTATAATAATAAGAACGTAGATCTTATGGTCAAAATCAGCAATCTTACTGAGCTTCTTTCTCCGGCATACGAACACCGGTTTGCCGTGCTCGCTTGTAATGTCCGCCATCCGCTCATCATGCAAGCTTGTTTAGATGCGGCTTTTCAAGTAAATTCACCGCTAATTCTACAAATTTCTGAGAGTGAGCATGTCTATTGTGATTGGTCATTTTCAAACTTTGCTGCGCATGCGACCGAAAAGATTGCGTACTTTACTGGAAAGTACGGCTATCAAATTCCCGTGGGATTGCATGTTGATCATGTACAGAAAAATGATGAATTGGTTCTACAGGCTTTGCAGGCTGGATTTCGTTCTGGACTTCTTGATTTATCGATGTTGCCTGATGCAGAGAACCATGCTCGTTGTAAAAGTATGATCGAAAAGGTACATGCTCTAGGTGCGAGTTTAGAAGTAGAACAGGGCGCTATTGGTTTTGCCAAAGATTTACCTCATACCACTCAAGAAATAGAAAAATTATATACTACCGTAGAACATGCGATTGCTATGGTGGAAGCGGTTCATCCTGATGCTTTGGCTATTGCTGTTGGTAATGGCCATGGCACGTACACCGAGACTCCCCATATTGGTTTCAAGCGTATCCGAGAAATAGCTGATGCTCTTACATCTTACAAGATACCGCTTGTTCTTCATGGTGGTAGTGGTCTCAGTAGTATGTTTAAACAGGCAGTTACTAGTGGAATTAATAAGGTGAATTATGCAACCGAGTTAACGAATATTCTCTTCAAGAATTTGCCTGAGGATTTGTTGTCAAAGATGAATACGGCTGCCAATGAAAAAAAAGTAGATCTTCGTAAGGTAATTGGTATGTTCAAAATAGAAATTAATGAGATCTCTCAAGAAAGGAAAAAATTATTGCATGATGACACTGTGACACAGATTGTAGAAGTTCTTTCTGTACTGGGTTCTACAAATACCAGCAACTTTTATTAGTTTTAGGTCTTGTTTTTCCAATGTCGGATACGTAGAATAGCATCTGTAACTTTTTTCTATGCCAACGAAAGTAATTAAAAAACGCACAAGTCGCCCTACCAAGAAGAATTCAGCTAAAATAAGCATCACGGAAAAAGTGGAGAAAGTTCTTGATAGTCTTCGACCATACTTGATCTCTGATGGAGGAAATATTGAACTTCTTGGTGTTGATGAGAAGCATGGCATTGTTACCGTTCACCTGGTCGGTGCATGTGCTACGTGTCCAAGTGCTACGATGACTTTGTATGCCGGTGTAGAGAAGACATTGAAAGAGAAAATACCTCAGATCAATGCATTGGTAGCTGTGTAACATGGTAAAAAGAAGCATTTACTTAGATCATGCTAGCGCCACCCCCGTAGATCCACGGGTTCTGAAAGTAATGTTGCCTTATTTCACTCACTGGTATGCCAATCCGGCGAGTCTTTACAGTATTGCTCGTAAGGTAAAAACTGATGTAGAAAAAGCCAGGTCTGTTGTTGCCGGATCTATCAATGCCCGTCCCGAAGAAATTATTTTTACTGCCGGGGGTACCGAGGCTAATAATTTGGCACTCTTTGGTGTAGCACAAGCATTGCGGAATAGAGGCAATCATGTCATTACTTCTCAAATAGAACACCAATCAATTCTCAGTCCTTGTAAGGTATTAGAAAAGCAGGGGTTCAAAGTTACATATATCGGAGTTGATCAATTCGGCCTGGTAAATCCCAAGGAGATTGAAAGAGCCATCACTCCTGAAACGATTTTGGTTTCGATCATGTTAGCGAATAATGAAATTGGAACCATCCAACCTTTAACGGACATAGGGAAGATTACGAGAAGACATAAAGTCTATTTTCATACCGATGCCTCTCAATGCTTAGGTTTACTACCAGTAGATGTTCAAGGATTAAAACTAGATCTGCTGACTCTCAATAGTGGCAAAATTTATGGGCCAAAGGGTGTGGGTGCTCTCTATGTGCGCAGGGGGACACAAATACGTCCTTCTATCTTGGGCGGTAGCCAGGAAATGGGACTCCGCGCTGGGACGAGTAATGTGCCTGGCATTATCGGTTTTGCTAAAGCTTGTGAATTGGCAACAAAGGATCAGGAGAAAGAACAGAAAAGGTTAAGTAACCTCCGCGATAAACTGATTACTGAGATCCTCAAAATCCCGGGTAGTCGCTTAAATGGTCATGCCACTGAACGATTAGCTAACAATATAAATGTCAGTTTCTCCGGAATTGAAAGCGAGGCTTTGCTGTTTTATCTCGATACTTCAGGTATTTATGCTTCAGCAGGGTCTGCTTGTCATACTAGTACAATTTCTCCCAGCCATGTGCTTCTTGCTATTGGTTTATCGCCAGAGTTGGCCCAAGGGAGTCTGCGTTTCACCTTAGGGAGAAGCACAAAATCGCAAGATATCGCATACGTATCCCAAGTTCTATCGACAACCATCGATAAATTGCGCTCTGTAAGCCAAGAACGTTGATTTTAAGCTGTTTTTTGCAAGTCTTTTCCTTCATCATACCCTAGGGTATTCAACGCTGGAAAGGTGAGTTGGAGCAAATAGCATTGACATTTCTTATAGGGTAGCCTAGAATCCTGCCTGGAGTTTTGTTATGGCGGATTATCTCCGAAAATTCTACGCAAAATTTTCCTATATCTTTTCAGAAAAGTGTATAGGTGTAGAATACATAAGGAATAAGCGGCTATACAAACTTCTTTATATCGGATTTGGGGATTGCCAGGATGAACAGGAAAATCCTGGTTTTTTTTGTTCACTAATTCACAAAATACTTTAGTTGTGGGGATTTGGCAGAAAACAAATATATGTTATAATAAAATGATTAAACAATTTAGCAAGTAACATAAAAAACCAATATGAAAAGGCTGTTTCTCTCCTTGTCCCTCTCTGTTTTACTCCTTACTTTCCCTGTTTTTGCTGCTGAGCAGCCATCTATTGTTGTTACTGATCCCGCTGAGAGGCCAACTTTTGCTGCAAGGTTTGAGACAGCCAATTTTGAAGTTTATGTGCCTCATGATGACATTTACAATTTGGAAGTGGTACTTACGAATCTCAGCTCAATTACTTTGGCTACTGACGGTATCACTTCAACGCCATTACGTTTGGCAACTGTAAGACCTCATGACCAAGTTCTTAGTCCTTTTTATAATGCAAATGATCCAAATTGGATCAATGGCAATCGTATTCGCGCAAATAACGGCCAGGGTGTCGTGGTAAATCCTGGAGAACAAGTAAATTTCTTAGCTGAAGTAAAAGCACCTTCTTTACCTGGAAAATATTTACTAGCTCTTGCTCCGGTTGTGGACGGTGTTACATGGGTACCGAGTGAGCCATTTTTCATGACAATAGTAGTTGATAATGATGTTACTCCTTCCGCTCAGTATGTGAGTGCAACAGAAAAACGAATCACAATTAATACACAGACTCAAAGACTACATCAGCAAGTGGGTGGTGATGATCTGAATGTGTTCATCGTTTCAACCGGCAAGAACGGCTACAATACGCCAACTGGGGATTATCATGTCGATCACAAAAACGATGTTCGTTATTCTCGAGCATATGATCTTTATATGGATAATTGGATGGGACTAGCAAATGACAGGTGGGGTTTCCGCGGCTATGGTATTCATAAATTGCCATATTGGAAAACCCGTACTGGACGTATCTACGAGGGTGAAGCTCATCTGGGTCGTCGCGTTAGTCATGGTTGTATCCGTCTCGGTTATGAAGAATCAAAAACTGTTTACGACTGGGCAGATATAGGTACTGATGTGAAGATTATTTAGCATTTGCTACACTGCGATCAAGTTTAAAGTTCTAGGTGTAAAGTTTAAAGTTAAAACCTAACTTAGAATTTAGAACCCTTCGACTGCCGCTCAGGGCAGGCTTTAGAATTTAGAACTTGAGTTGTTATGTCTTTAGTCATCAATAAAAAAGCGCGATTTGAATATGAGATCCTGGAAACTTTTCAGGCTGGTATTAAATTAACTGGGCCGGAAGTGAAGTCTGTACGTGCCGGTAATGCTCAGTTGCTTGGTGCTTATGTTGTTATTCGGGGCAATAAGGCCACCCTACTCAATGCTCACATCAGTCCCTATAAGCCTGCTTTTACCAATAACGCTGTACCAACTCGCTCTCGAGAACTACTACTCAAAAAAAGCGAATTAAAGAAACTGGAAGACAAGATTCATGAGGGTCTCACCTGTGTGCCTTTGTCCATATACTTAAAAAATAATCTTATCAAAGTGGAGATTGGCTTGGCTCGAGGCAAAAAACTGCATGACAAACGAAAGAGCATTAAAGAGCGGGAAACAAAACGCACAATCAGTCGTGTCTTAAGGAGTAAATAATTAACAATTGAAAATTAACAATTAACAATGAACTCACAAGCCCAACTCCAAGTTTGGGTTCCATTGATAATTGTCCCAAAGGGAGGAGTCTGAGACTCCACTTTGTGGCTTCGGCCCGGGGCGCTCAACTCAGGATGACAATTAGAAACTGACTTTCTGTCTCATTTGTTTAATTTCCCCGCGGAGTTTTTTCAGTGCTAACATTTTTTCTTTGGCTCGCTTGGAGCGTTTTCTTTTTTGTTTAATCAACTTAAAAATCTTTCGCGCTCGTTCTGATTCTTTCCCTTTGATTCTTTCTTCTAATTTGAGAATCAAGCGTTTATAGGCCTCAGTGCGATTCTTGCTTTGCTCACGATATTCCTGACAGCGAACTTCAATACCGGTAGGGTTATGCTTGAGTAAGACGGTGCTTGATGTCTTATTAATCTTTTGTCCGCCTTTGCCACTACCGCGGACAAATTGTTCAGTAATATCAGCAGGATTAATATTCAAGCTGCGTGCTTTTTCCAAGAAATGCTCCGGCAGTTCGATCGGGAAATTCATAATGCTACAACAAACTTTCTTGATAGTCTGGCTCACAAAGAACACGTTCAGTTTTATACACTGATTCTAATGATAGGTCGCAGCGGTCACAGTTTCGATGTACCACCGGTTGTATTTCTAAATAACGAGATAAGTTCTTAACACGGACCAGTGGGGCGATTCTAGGGATGGGAATTTGAAATTGACGATAGAAATCTAACTCTGCTTTGACGAGTCTGTATTTTTTACCAGTTTGTGCACAAACAAAAACATTATTAAGCATGTTATCTGTAAATTGGTCGATATGATCAGGAATATTCGGAGAAGCACTTTCTTTGTCGATGGCCTCTTGAGGCACTTCGTCTCGCCAAGGAAAGCCTCGCTTTATTGCGTCTTCTTTTGTGAGTGGTAAAAACTCCATCGCGTATGATTCATTGTAATAGTTCGGTGACATATATCCGGGAAATGGTTGCCCATACTCTCCAGTTTCCCTCATGTGCTTACGAATTCTACTGACTAAATTAAAATATTCTTCTTTCGAATATTGTTTATTGAGTATGCAATATTCTTTCTGACGCAGGCCTACACAACCAAAGCAGTTTTTGGAACCATAGCCGGTATATATACAATATTCCATATCGCGGGTGTTGTTTGGGCAGGCGATGCACCAGCGCATATTGAAGCTGTTATTGGTAGTTGCGTGACATGTGTAGATTTGTTCGGCATTGTTGACGGCAAAAGCGGAAGAAAAAATATCTTTGCCTTTGACGATTCTTACGCTTGAGAAAACATCCTGCGAGTCTAAAATAAAAAATCCTTCTCTACCATGATGAGAATTATTAATATAATTTCCTGTAACATCTTCATTGTTTTTCCCTTGATAATACTTCCGCGTTGTACTCTTTTTTCGTTCTAGATAGCTCAAATATTCTTGTTTCCAAGCTTCATAACTACCAAGATTCTTGGCTTTAAGTTTTTCTTGATATTCCTCAGGAGTACATTCCTGATTTTCAAAATAATATTCCTTGCCTTTGAGATTCTCACAACCATAACAATGTTTTAAATTCTGACAATTAAATAAGAAATAGGAATCATTACAATTGCTGCAATTTTCGGCCCAAAACAATTGATATCCTTGATTGACGTTAATACAACCATAGCAAAGCTCACTGTTCTGAGTACTGAAGCTGTCGAGAACATTTTTGCATTGGTTGAGTACACGACAGAAAAGACAGTCCTCACAATTGGTGCCATTGAAGAGTAAATAGCAATTCTTTGCTGCGGTAACGCCATTTACATAGTTACTATTTTCAAGTGTTGAGACGATCACGAGTCTGCTGGGAAGTGGCACGAGTTTAAGTAATTCTGCAAATTGCTCAAAAAATGGTCGTGAGAAGTCATAAGCACGACCAAATGTCAGAGCATCCCATTTGTCGCTAGCAAAAATTTCGGCGCTATACACATGATGTCGTTCTGGCGGAATGCTGGTGAGGATTTTCTCTTTGGTAAAGGCACATTCGCCATGATAGAGATTAATCGCATTATCAAAGGCAGTGACCGATCTCAACCGCTCTTCCGGCGAAATCGTCGGTAGAGGAATATCATGTACGGTACAATATTTTTCTTCTTCATCAGAAATGACGAAAGTATTCCCGGAAATCTGGCAGACGCGGTGTTGAGACATTGATTAATAGTTTACTTGCTTGCATACTACACCAAGTATTGCATTGATAGAATACAGTCAATTCATGTTATAATACCTAGGCTAATTGGCTCCTTTACAACATCCGTGGGGATGATCGGTTTTGCTAAGAAGATATTTTGATCTACTTGCTTTTACGGGACCCCTATACTCCCGGTAGATCCGTGTAGGGACAAACAATTGCAGCTAAATTAGCTCGTGCTCGTAGTTTTGAGTTGGCCTCATGTGGTAACACACTTGCGATCGCTTAAAGTTATGGGTTTCCCTGTACCATTTGGCGCAGGGCAGTAAATAAGACCCTTGTGCATATCAAAGACTTATTTGCTGTCACCTTCTGATATGACTCTTGAGGAAACCTTTCCGCACTCAAGAAAATTAGGAAAGACCGGAAAAGAAGCTTTTTGTTTATTTTTTATTTCTTTTTCGTCACTCAAAATAAACTACAAATGTAGACGGTAATTAAGATTCTTTTTATACGGCAGTTCGATTCTGCCCATCTCCACCACAAACCACTCGCTTCGCTCGGGTTCGTGGCGCTGCCTGAGACCGCCAATTTGCTGTATAGAATAATAAGTGGTTTGTGAGGTGAACCTGACGCAGGAATGGTTCACTTCACTTCGTTCGGGTTCACGGCAGTGCCTTGAAAATGCTAATTTGACGTATAGAATATCTAGTGGTTCATGCGGTGAACTCGACGCAGAAATAGTTCACTGCATCTTTCGCCCCGCAACCCAGTCAGCATAGCTACGCCCAAGGCGACCGAGTTATGCTGTTTCTTCCTGATTAGTAGATTTCAAAACTTACCGAGACATTCACGGTGACGTCTTGGCTGCCGGGTTCGAATGTAGGAGCTACAGACTTGGGAGCGGATTCCATAGCACCGCCGTAGCCAAGGTCGGCACGAGCTGCATAAAATGGAGGGAAATATCCGTCTTCAGAGAAACTGGTGACTTTTCCAAGCTCTACGCCAGCCTGTCTTGCGAGAACTTCTGCTTTTTCACGAGCTTTCTTAAGGGCTTCCTCACGAGCCTCGGCTTTGAGGTCATCTGGTTCGTCAATAGTGAATGTTAGCTGACCGACTTGATTGGCTCCTAGGTCAGTGCTCCTTTGAATGATGTCACCAGCTTTGTCTGTTTGGCGGACTTTAATCTCGAGACTTTGCTCAAGAGAGTAACCTACAATTTTTGGAGGCTGTGTGGTGGTCGGACGATCATAAATAATAATCTGTTCTTCATATTGAGGATTCAGATAATAGCCGGTGGTTTTGACATCTTTTGCTTCGACTCCCATGCTTTTTACCTCTTCTACGATAGCATTCATCTTTCGAGTATTTTCTTTCGTCACATCAGCGACAGTTCTTGCCTGACTGACAACAGAAAGGCTTACCAGTGCTATATCGGGTACTGCGGTTACTTTTCCTTCAGCAGTGATCGTGATCACATTTTTAAATTGTTCTTTGCCTTCACGAAAGGCTTTGTAAGCTTCTGCGCCTGTTTTGACAGAGGCGACGACTAAAAACACCGCGATAAGCGCTGCGACTAATTTCCCCAAAGAAGATTTAAAAAAATCCATAAAATAATGGTTACAACGCCTTCAGTTTACGCCCGCGTGCATCAATTTTCAATCGAATTCTTGTTTTGTACTAGCCAATCCTTAAATTATGGTGCTTATATTTTATGTGCACATACGCTATACTTATAGTGAGTGCTATGTGACTAATCTTTTTGTAAATATCGCTGTGATAGTAATGACTAAAAAGAAAATAATCAGTCTTGGTGCTTTAATAATAATGACGCTCTTTGGCGTTATTGTTTCTAGTCCTTTTGCTTTTGCTGTTCCTCGTAACATTGCTCCCGGAGTTGACTATGAGACGGAAACAATTACTGGAAGGGGAACCGTGATGCGAGCAATAATTGCTGATACTCAACAAACGTCAGTTCTTGTTGAGAGCAAAGGGAATACTTGTACCTCTGCATATAACAATTCTGATATTCAAAATCTTACGAATGATTCAAATTTGATTGCTGCAATCAATGCCAACTTTTTTAATTCTGAGAGCCGTTTGATACAGGGAGATTTTATAGGTAACAGGATTTATTTCGGCTTACCCTATTCTCCTGGTAATGTTGGGATTAGACATGATAGCAGTGTTGTAGTTGGTAGTGGCTCACTAACTGACAGCATGATAAGTGAATTTAGTATGTTTATTAGAGGTATTTATCGTATTGGTGGTACAGGGGGAAAAACATTCACGGAAATGACTGACGAGGACGTACTTACAAGGTTTAGGAGCATTTATTCTCGTGATCTTTCTAATGCTCGCGACCCTATTGCCCGTTCATTTCTCGGTGTCATCCCTTCTCAACATAAGATAATATTGATGACTGGTGGAGCAGGCGCCCAGAGATCACAGGGAGTGACTCCCGTAGAAGGAGTAAATTTTTTAAAGCGCTTGGGTGCAACTGAGGCCTTTGTCCTTGATAGTGGTGGTTCAACACTTCTCCGTTTGAATCGTGTCGCAGGTGAGTCAGGAGGTATGCCTGACGGTAGAAGTATTCACAGTATTATCACTGTAAGGACGGGGCGGCCACAAACTGCTGAACAAGTAAATGCCCTGTCGCGATTGGATTGTAGGAGCTCTACTTTGGCGGACGCGCCAGCAACTACAGGAGGAGCTACAGCTGGAACCACAGAGGCACCACCAAGTGGCCCAATAGCTGCTGGAACTACAACTGCAGTTTCAGTTCCTCTGGGAAGCGTTCCTTTGGAAGTTCCCATTGGAAGTGTGGGATCTATTTCTGGAGAAGGCGGAATAATTGTGAACTATAGCCGCGTTTTATTTGCTTTTTTTGCAGGGATCGTAGGCTTATTAGCATTGATAATGCTCATTGTTTCTGGACTTCGAATTATCACCGGTGGCGCTGATCAAATGACAAAGGGGAAAGAAGGTATTGCGAGTATACTTTCCGGACTTATACTTTTTGCATCGAGCGGCTTCTTATTATATCTCCTCAATCCCTGTTTCTTTACTTTTGGTGAAAGTACTGCGTGCCAAGCAAGAATTACATCCACAGGCACTTCTACCGCAGGTTTGGCACCGACAACTACCGGTGGAGCTGGGGAAACATTTACAGGAGGGGCGGCGCCAGGGGGTACCGCAACAGCCGAGGGACCTGATGTAGCAAGCGGATCTCCACCCTCTGAATATCGTTCTAGGCTGCCTTCGGTATGGGGTAATGGCAAAAAGGCAGAAGGACTGAGTCGGTTCAATGATTTTGGTGTAGAATTTATTCGCCAATCAAATAGTATTTTCCCAGGAGTTCCACCAGAAATCATTATGGGTTTCTCTTTGAATGGTGGAAGATATGAAAATACGACCGGATTTAGAACTGGTCTTCCAGCTGAACATCGTCCGAATCCTCCTGCAGGAGTGGATTGTGCGCCTATTTTGCGTGAAGGACAGGGAGAATTTAACTCCGCATCACTTCATCAGCGTTTCCATGAAATCGGTATGTTTGGTGTAGAGGGTGGTCCTCGTTGTGGTCCAGCACCTGGTCCGGAGGGAGCTGCAAATTCCAATTGGACACCTGTGGCTCAATCTTCTGACGTACAAACTTTATTAGGAAGGCCGGGTTGTACGTCACCTGGTTGTTGGTATCCACCAGGAGGAATACCAGATCAAATAGCAATTGGTTTAGTAAACACCCGAAATGCTGGGAGATCAGTGATGCGCAATCTTCCTGAAAGTATCCGTGCTTCTTCAGAAAATTCTCTGTGGTTTATTTCTTTAGCATTTATGGGTTGGAGTGCTGGTACGGGAAGAGCAGCAAATCATGTTGAAGCATATGCGAGTGAGCTGGCATCTGTTCCAGAAAATCAGCGGTGGGGTGCATTTCTACGAATTTTAGCAAATGGAGCAGAGTCAGGACAAATTACATGTCGTGAACATTCCACACATGCCTGTGTTTTGTATTCGGCACTCCGAACATTACAGAAAAATGAGGCTGGTTTAATCTTGGCTCGTGAGCGTGGAGGAAATGTGCAGTTTTGGGAAGATGGTCTTGGCAGTGAAAGAGTCCAAATACTTGATACTATTACTCGATTTGGAAATGTTGCCGGTAGATAAAAGGGAAATAAAAAACTCCTCCCATCGATTGATGACAGGAGAAGTTTTTTTGAGAGATCCTGAAACAGGTTCAGGACAGGTTAAACGATGCCGTTGGTGAGAGCTACAATCTTGGCTGCTTGTTCACGAGTAAGGAAATCATTTGGTCCAAATGTGGTCGAGTTGTAGCCACGGACTATACCGCGAGCTGCGGCTACCTCGATATAGCGGATCTGTTCTGCATCACGAACATCTAGGAACCGACTGGTGGTCGCTGTGCCGGGAGCAATGCCGGCAATGCGGAGAAGAATAATCACTGCTTCTGCGCGTGAAATCGGTCTTTCTGGGTAGAAATAACGAACACCGTTAACTGTCTGACCGTTGGCAATACCATTGGCAGCAGCATAATTTACGTAGACTCTGAGTGAATGACCCATTGGGACATCGACAAATGGGCTCGCTAGGCTTTGGTAAGGAGCAATATTGAGGCCTTTTGCTAGGATCGCCATCTTGAGGAATTCTGCACGAGTAACATTGTTCTTGGGACGGAAGCTTCCATCTGGGTATCCATTGACTACACCACGAGCAGCTAATGCATTGATGTAGACGGCAAATTCAGATGAGGCAAAAACATCGAAGAAGCTGGTACGAGGTGGATTAACCGTGCCAATCTTAGCTTCAACTGCATCAAGAGCGTCTTCCATATTATTGATCTCATCGTCCAAGTCATTGTCTTGACTGTCGAATTCGTCTGTGTAGCTTGTAGATGAACTGTTGTCCTCCACGTCATTTCGAGCCTGTCGTACTTCATCTTTGAACGAGTCGACTGCGTCAGCAATATTATCAAAATCAGTTTGAGTAATTGTTCCGGTAATACGCTTCAATGCATCTTCGACGTCATTTACAAAGCTCATAAGATCTTCGAAATAATCCTGAAGCTCGGAAACAGTGTCGACTGCATCTGAGTCATCTTGTAAATTTTTGACATCATCTTCTGAGTTCTCGATATCATTGATGACAGAGTTCACCAACGCTGAAGAGGATGTGCCGCTTGTTCCACCTGCAATACGATCCATCTGTGTGTCGATATCATCTTCTTCATTGTCACGATAGTCATCTTCCCAGCTGTTAAATTCATCTTGAAGATCAGTTGAAGATGTCGATGCATTCATGGTGACAATAACCGTGTCATTTACAGCTACACCGGTGAGATCACCTCCAGAGAGTGTGATGCTTAAATTGCTGCCAGTATTGTTGAAGTCTGTGTCTGTAGAACAAATAGTGCTGAGAATGGAGGCAGATGTTGTTACTGTCAGATTCTTTGTGGTTGCCCCGGAAGGAAGGTCTCCACCTGCAACTTGAGTAAGGCTTGCAAATGTAAGAACACGAGTGGTTGAGTTTACGGTAACCACAACACCTGAAAGAGTGTTTGTTCCGTCTGTTACTTGTATCGTGTCTCCTTTGGCAATACCATTTACATCAGTATTTACGGTGATAGAAGTAGTTGCAGTAGTTACATCCGAGACGCTCGTAAATGTATGTGTTCCGGCAGAAGATGGAGTGCCAATGGACATATTTGGACATGCACCAAAATCACCTGTTCCCGCAGTAGTAACGGTGACTTTCATATTGCTTGCACTGGTGATTTCAGTGACCGTGGCTACAGCATCTTGTCCGTTGAGCACATCAACTCTGTCTTCAGCATCATTGATACGGCTATCAACCTCATCTTTGAAATCATCAACAGCGCTTTGCAGGTTTGCAAGGTCGGTTGCAGATATGCTGCCGGTAATTCGTTTGAGTTCATCAACCACATCGGCTGCTTCATTGATGAGGTCTTCAAAGAAAGATTCTAATTCACTGCTATTATCAATCCCATCAGCTTCATCTGAGAGATTGTTTACATTATCCTCAGCGTCATTAATATTGCTTATTACGCTGTTTACAGTGGCGCTTGTCGTCGATCCGGTTGAGCTGCTGCCTGTAATCTTTGATCGTAAAGTATCCAAAGCATCATCTGCGTTATTGATTTCATCATCAAGATCATTTTCCTCATTGTCAAAAGTATCCTGATTGGTCGTACTGGTGATCAGATCATCTGCTTGGTTTACTGCATCATCTACCTCATTGATAAAGTCATCATATGCACTCTCTACTTTGTCAAAATCAGCCTGAGAAACGGGCGTGGTAACAGCATCTATTTCATCTTCTACATCATTCACCAGATTGGTCAGCTCGCTGAAATAGCTATTGATCTCGCTTGTGGTGTCGAGGTCGGTTGCCGCGTCATTGTCACGTCGCAACTGATCTGCATCATCTGTCTTGTTTTCAATCACAGTCACTGCACTGTCGGCGCTTTTGGCAAAAACAGCTGGAACTGAAAAAGACAGTACCAGCATTGTTGCTGAAAGAAGAGCACCAAACTTACGCAAAGAGAAGGATGACTTCATAAAAACATGTTAGGGGTTAACTTGGACGAAACTAGCTTACTACAAAGATAGTTCACATGCTAGTACGGAAGAAAATGAGAGATTGTTACTAAATACAGTGAATAGGATAAGGGATAGGAAATAGGGCTTCTGTTTTTGTTTTATTCTAAAAACATAACAAAAACCCTATCTCCTCGTCCTCTTCCTATTTACTGTTTTCTGCTATATTTCCTTTGCTTTGTTCTTATTACATGAATGATGTTCGTAAGGTTAGGCTAGAAAAGTTGGCGAAGATTCGCGAATTGGGAGTCAATCCTTATCCCGACCGTTTCGAAAGAACGCATTCTCTGAGCGATGCTAAAAATCTTGCTATTGGAACGAAGAATGTAAAAATCGCAGGGCGACTTATGACTACGCGTGGTATGGGCAAGCTGACCTTCGCTCATTTACAGGACTTCTCTGGTCGGCTACAAGTCGTTCTTCAAAAAGAAAAAATAGGTGAGGAGCGATATGCATTCTTCGCTGATCTGATTGATAATGGCGACTTCATTGGTTGCGAAGGAGAAATCTTTCAAACCAAACATGGCGAGATTTCTTTGCTGGTAGAATCTTTTGTTTTATTAAGTAAATCTCTTCGACCGTTGCCAGAGAAATGGCATGGTGTGCAGAATAGGGAATTGATTTATCGCGAGCGTTATTTGGATCTGATCAGTAACCCTGACAGTTTGAAACGTTTCCAATTCCGAACGAATTTTATCAAAGAAATCCGCGCTTATTTAGAAAAAAATAACTTCTGGGAAATTGATACACCAGCATTGTGTAATAAAGCATCGGGTGCTTTGGCTAAGCCATTCATAACGCATCACAATGCCCTTGATACTGATGTTTACCTACGCATCGCCCCTGAGACTTATCTAAAGAGAGCAGTTGTCGGCGGCTTTGAAAGGGTTTTTGAATTTGCTCGTTGTTTCCGCAATGAGGGTGTCGATCCTTCCCATCTCCAAGACTTCACCATGTTGGAATACTATGTGGCTTACTGGAATTATGAGGACAATATGGCTTTTACTGAAAAAATGTTGGTTGATGTGCTACAAAAACTTACGGGCTCCTTAGAATTTGATGTGATCGGACGTGATTTTGAAACTATTACCAGGGTAGATTTCACCGGACCATGGCCGAGAGTGGCTCTACGAAATCTGATTCTTGAAGATTCTGGTATTGATATTGATACATTTCCTGATGCTGAGAACTTGCGCAAAGAAATTAAAAAGAAAAAGATTGATATTCAAGATATTGATAAATTGGGCCGTGGCAATTTAATCGATGGTCTCTATAAAAAAGTATCTCGACCAAAACTCATCAAGCCTACATTCGTCATCAAACAGCCTACGGATCAGTCGCCTTTGGCACGTCTGAATGACGATGATCCCACAGTCACTGATCGTTTTCAATTGGTCGTGAATACTTGGGAAGTAGTGAATGCTTATAGCGAATTAGTTGATCCTGTCGATCAGGCGGATCGCTTCGAAACTCAAGCTGCAGACAAAGCCGGTGGCGATGAAGAGGCACATGGAACTGACGATGATTATATTCGAGCCATGGAACATGGCATGCCACCGATGTCCGGTTGGGGCATGGGCATCGATAGAATTGTTGCCTTACTTACCGCTCAACCAAATGTCCGCGATGTTGTGTTGTTTCCGCTCATGAGAGAAGAGGAGAAGGTTGATTAGTTCAGAGTGCAGAGCGCTGAGTTCAGAGTTACACTCTGCATTCTGCACTCAGAACTCTGCACTTGGTGCTGAAATAAGTTCTCTCATCTCCTTCAGAAACCTTGCTTTGCTAAATTTTTTTGATTGTTCTCGGCAGGCATGTTCCATCTTGAGAGACATTGCGGGATTAAAAGCATCAATAGCTTCAAGAATATCTTCAACTTTAGGGTTAGCAGGGCAGAGATAACCAGTTTTCAGGTGATCGACTGTTTCTAATAAGCCGCCTTCGCGTACACCGATGCACGGTGTGCCGGCAGCCATAGACTCTAAAGGCGTCATGCCGAAGTCTTCATTGATGGGTATATATATGCTAGCGAGTGCACCGGCTAAGTACTGGGATAATTCCTCATCAGAAATGAGTCCAACGAACTTGATATTCTCATAGCCCTTTGCCTGTCCCTCGAGTTTCTCTTTTAAACTGCCGAATGAAGCAATGACTAATTTTTTATCAGGTCTTTGTTTGAAGGCTTCGATAAGTAAATCAATTCTTTTCATTGGCTCTAAACGGGCCCAACTCAAGAAATAATTGTCAGGTTTCCGGGGAATATTTTGAGTAGCGACAATATCACAAGGGGGATAAATAATCGGTACGTCGATGTTAAAGTAATCCTTAAGTCGCTTGGCTACAGTCTGGGAATTGGCAATAATCTTATCCATCTTGGCCAAATTCTTTTTATAGTTGTTCTGGATAATGCTGATGCCTAAACGAAAAATTGGTCTCATAAAAAAAGGAAATCTCTTGGCATAATTATCCAATTGGTCGAAAGCATACCGCGGAGGTGTATGACAATAGAGAATCTTTTTGCCTTTTACATTGGAAACTGCAGCAATAGAATTTCCCGAAAAAATCACCACGTCATAGTCTTTTAAGAACTTGGTTTTATGTTTGAAGAGCCAGTTCTGATAATAATGACGTATGCCGGGCATCAGAATGGGTTTGCCCAATCGTATAACTTTCATGTGACTGAGATCGAAGGTTTTGTCAGTGGTAAACCACGTGACAATGTCGGCTTTGAGGTCTTCGGCTAAACAAAGGACCAAGCGATCACCGCCGCTCTTGGCTAGGAAATAGTCATGGATAATAGCTACTTTCATAGTGATTCAATTACTTCTTTCATGCCAATAATAAAGTTTTCTTCACTGAATTTTTCTGCCTGCTTGATACAGGTGCTCTTCATGGCCAATGCTTTTTCTGGAGTTAATGATTGAACAGCCTGAGCTATTTTGTCTGGAGTTGTTTCATCGAGCAGTATACCAGTACCTTCTCCGACAATTTCTTTGAATCCACCTTCATTGCTGGCGATAATAGTTTTACCTGCTGATAATGATTCTACAGCACCCATGCCGAAATCTTCATCAAGAGAGACGTAGATAGTAGCAATACAATTGCCAATGAGATCTAATAACTCTTCTTCAGAAACCCATCCCTTTACTTGAATGTTCGGTGAATCGGCAGCAATTTGTTGAATCTTCTTGAGTTCTGGACCGCCAGAGATGATGAGTAACTTTTTGTCGGGAATTTTAGTGAATGCCCTGGCAATAAGATCGACTCTTTTTACTTCTTCCAGTCTACTAAATGACAAGTAGTAGTCTTTTTGACCTTTCCAGAGAAATCTTTTTACATTACAGGGTGGATGCACAATAACACTATCGAAACCGGTATATTTTTTGAGTCTTTGCTGCACATTCACTGAATTGCTCACAATACTATCCATATGTTTCACTAGCTTTTCATAATTTCTTTTGTACATCCAGGTATAGAATTGATAAAACGGCCGAATATACCAAGGAAATTTGCTGAGATAATATTCGCGGTCATTATAAATGTGACGTGGAGGTGTATGACAATACAGAATCTTTTTTGTGGTTTTAGGAAGCAGTGGCGCGCTATCTAAACTATTACCGAAATAAATAACGACATCGTACTTCGCTAATTCAGGAGCGATCTTTCGGAATGCCTGTCTTTGGAAAAAATAGCGAATGAAGGGACTGTTCATGCGACGAAAAACAGTCTTCACTTTCAGATGGGCCAGATTAAAACTCTCATTCAAAACATAACCGGTAAAAACATCGGTAGATAATTTTTCTGCCAAAGTCATTTCCAAACGCTCCGCGCCACCTTTGCCCTGAAAATGATCGACAACGAGAGCGATTTTCATTAACAAGCTTTTACTTTTTCCTGCGTGCAAAAGCTTTCATGTTGTGCGTCACATTTTTCACAACAAATAAACTGTCGATGGCATTCATTATTGGCACAGTTGATGTACCTAGCTGTCTTGGTAGCACAATATTCGCATTCGGTAAGAATATTATTATTTACTTGTATAGAGACACGGCCGTCAAACACGTAACAATTTCCATCGAAGCCAAATTCGGGATATTTCTGAATATATTTCACGATACCGCCATGCAGCTGATAGACATTCTTAAACCCTTTTTGTTTCATGTAGGCAGAAGCCTTCTCACAACGAATACCACCGGTACAATACGTAATTATTTTTTTGTCTTTCAAATGCTCGATTTTTTCTAAGGCTTTAGGAAAACCGCGAAAATTATCTGTGTCGAGTTCGATAGCATTTCTAAAGCGGCCGATTTTGTATTCATAATTATTCCGTCCATCTAAAATAATATAATCTTTATTCTTATCATCATCCTTCAGAATGTCGTACATTTCATCCGGTTCTACATAAGCTCCTGTTTCTTGTACATTCACTGTTTCTGGAGCATACAAAGAAACTATCTCGGAGCGAACCTTGATGCTGAGCTTAGGAAAAGAAGGAGTACCAGAATCTCCCAATTTGAATTCCATATCACTGAACTCCGCTTTTTTATGCATGACTTTCATGTATTCATCGGTTGCCTCCTTGGTTCCGGAGACCGTGCCATTGATGCCTTCTTTCGCAATGATAATGCGGCCCTTTAAATGTAGACGATTGCACAGGGATCTTTGCTCTCGCATAAGCGAGTAAGTCTTGGCGATATCGATGAATTTGTAGTAAAGCAAAATGACTTCTTTCATAGATGAAATATATGTAGATGTTTTAACATAAAATGTGTTTTCTATAAACCCTTATTCTACTTGCCAGATTATGTCTCAGTCAATAAGAAAAATTTCATTATTTCTTTGGTATGCTGATATGTGGGTGGGTAAGCCCCCCTGGGTGGGCGGGTGGTGTTTGATCTACAAATTTTTGATTGGACGTAACGAGGAGTGGTTCAAATCATACTCAAGCACAGAAACTATTTGCTTATTATATAAACCCAACACCACGCTTTGGAAACTCTTCTTTGTCGAAATTGCTTTTCCTTGCTTCACATTCATCAGTTCTTGTTCACTCAATTCATACATCAGTAAATCAGGCCGGAGTTGAGAGAAAGAAATTTGTTCGCTTTCCTTTGTAAAGTCATCCACATTAATTGCTTGATCAATTGAAGCCTCACCAATCTTAGTTCTTTCCAATTTGGTGATATATGCGCCAGAATTTAAGCGTTTACCAATATCATGCACAAGTGAACGTATATAGGTGCCTGAACTGCAATGAACTTTTATGGTTACTTCCGGATACTTGAAATTAGTTAACTCTAAGTGAAAAATCGTTATTAAACGCTGAGGAATATTCACAATCTCACCGCTACGAGCATAATCATACGCTTTTCTTCCTTGAATCTTCACAGCAGAAAAAATTGGCGGTGTCTGATAAATATCGCCAGTGAATTCTCGTAAAACTTTCTTCAATTGCGATTCAGTTATCTGCGGAGCATTTTCTATCTCTATAATTTTTCCTTCACTATCATACGTCGTGGAAGTTGCTCCTAAACGAAATGTGCACACGTACTCTTTATCCAAACCAACCAGATATTCCAAAAGTCTGGTGTCATTGCCCACAGCAACAGCCATTAGGCCTGATGCTAATGGATCAAGAGTGCCCGCATGACCGATACGTTTGATGCCAGTCACTTTTCGTAAGCGATAAATAACATCATGAGAGGTGATCCCTGATGGCTTATTGATCAAGAAGAACATATTGTATTTGATACTCGCTAATAAGCACTATACCATTACTTTTTTTGGGCAACTCGTGACTCTAATGGAGCAAGAAGCATTTCTACTTCTACTTGCGAGTCTCGTCTGATATTTATTTCATCTTCTACAAAATTCACTGATTTTATGGCGATCTGTAATTGTCTTGAATCCAGAAGGCCCGCAAGCTGAGCGACATGTTCACTTAATTGTTCAGTAGAGAAATCTCCCACGGATAATTTTGCCTCTAGATCAATCACGATCTTTTCGAGAAATTTGGCAGATATCTTGGCTACTTCTACCAGCACTTCTCCTTGATGTTTTTGTTCGGTGTCATTACTAGAAATATAAATTTGTCCTGTCTTGTAGAGCTTATAAATATATTCCATCATTCGGTAGAGATTGGGAATTTCCTCGGCGACTGTAAGTTTTTCCAAACGGCCCTTTATAGCTCTTCTGGTGTTTTCACCGAACCAGTCGGTCGTTCTTTTATATGCGTCGCCAAATTGTTGAGCCCTGCCCGTGCCGTAATAATTATTAGTATCCTTAAAGGCATAGTTGTCATATGCGATGAAAAATTCTTTCTCCAAAGCCTCTGCATGCAAGATCCCGTTGATACTGAGGCGCTGCATATGGACCAGTACTTGTTCTTGGACCTTCGTCAATCTGTCCAGTTTTGGCAAAAATCCACAGGCATTCGCTGGTTCGTCACTGGTGTCTTGCTTTTGCTCTTTTATGCCGGATATGTCACAAATAAGTTTATCGATAAATTGGCGGATTGCATTGGCGTCATTTAATGCAATTGATCCTTCCAGATGATGCTTTTCTCGTATACCGCCATGAATATAACTTCCCACAGAGGCAAACGCCCTCTCAAAGTTGGTTTTGGAATCTAACCACGTAAAATCATCTTTACTGTCGGCTTTTAAATCGCTTTCACCAATATAAACGTCAACAACTTCATATAATTTTCCCAAGACTTCATGGAGAGATACTTGGTCTTTTTTGAAGTCAAAGCCACGATTCTTAATAATTGTGAGAAATTGCGATACATCAATTTTCTTGATTTTTTTGATCTTGTAGTCATGGCCCCTGGTTTTGTGATTGTATTCAGGAAAATATTCCACACTGCCTTGAGAAAGCTGCTCTGCATAAACTTTCTTATTCCCCGTAAGGAAGTAGGGGGTTTGATATGTATCATGATTTTCTGAGGTCTTTTTCCAAACAATACAATCTTTAGCCAGGGCGGCCAGAAAAGTGTTTAGCGTGTGATGGAGAAACATTCCCAAAGGTGAATTGCTTATCCCAAGCTCTGCTTTTTCCCAATGGTTTCCTACATTGAATATTACTTTTTCGGCAATATTCGGATGAATATGTCTGTCCATGATGAAACGAATCAACTCGTCAGAAGAAATTGTGTTGGGACCTTTATCAAAAAGATCTTGCTGTATGGCTTTGGCAAGAGCATCACGATTCTCCCATAGGTATTTTACTGCCCATTCCGTGTAGCTCTTTGGTTCTTGAATGAATGTTTCAACCTCTTTTTCAAGGGCATGCCTTTTTGCTTCCGGCAAAGCGCTTTTACGTATTTCAATTCTCCTGACAGCCAGAGCCACCACATCCATTTTGGGTTGTGCTGAGTTTTCCTCGGGAAGCTCTACTCGGACTTTTGGTATTTTATTTTCACCTTTTCCCATAACAAAATATATTAGCAAGAAAGTACTCTAGACCAGAAGCATAAAAAGTCAATATTATTGTCCTAATTCCTTGACTACCTCTCTATCGCTCCAAGGAATTTTTTCATCTCGAATGACCATACTCGTTTGGTTGCCCATGCCTGACACGGTGATGACATCATGAGGTGCGGCGATCTTGAGAGCATGCTCGATGGCTTTTTTACGATCAGCAATTATTTCTACTCTGGCTTTGAGATTTTTGGGAATACCAAGAGCAATCATTTCGCGAATCTCGGCTGGATTTTCATGATAAGGTTCTTCATCAGTAATGATGACTTTGTCACATAATTCACTAGCGATCTGGCCAAGAATCGGGCGCTTCTCACGATCACGATCTCCACAGGCACCAAAAACTGCAATCAGTCTTCCTGAGTCCACCTGCCTGGCTGTTTCAAACAAAGCCTTAAATGCTTGCGGGGTGACGGCATAATCCACAAGAACGGTAAAAGGTTTATGAATGTTTACTTTCTCCATACGTCCCGGTACACCCGAAAAACTTTTGAGATATTCAATAGCGATTTTAGGTTCAATGCCAATCGTTTCGCAAGCGAGAAGACATGCAACAGCATTGAAAATGTTATGAGCGCCAAAGAGCGGAATGTCTACAGTGAGATTTTGTTCATTGATTGAAATTTCTCCTTGTACACCGTTGGGATGTGTCACTGTTTTCTGAATGATCAGATCATTTTTGCTAGTTTGGCCAAAAGTTAAAACTGGATGTTCGGCCAAGTGGTAGAGTGGTTCAAGAAAAGGATCATCGCCATTGATCACTGCGTATTTGGCATTTTTGAATAAAAGACTTTTTGCTGATCGATACTTTTTCATCGATTTATGATAGTCGAGATGTTCATGAGCGAGATTGGTGAGAATAGCAGTGTGAAGAGGAATGTCTGCCAATCTTCCTTGATCCAGAGCATGAGAAGAAGCTTCTAAAATTAAGTATTTCACGCCATCGTGTTTCATCCGGGCGAGATAATGGTTCAATTGTTTTGGAGATAGTGATGTCTTGTGCGTCTCATTGATCTCTTCTATGTCATTCCAGGCAAAGCTTGTTGTTGTGAGCATCCCCACTTTTTTACCAGCTTTCTTAAGACAATGAAAAAGCATGCCGCAAGTCGTGGTTTTACCATCAGTGCCGGTGACGGCAATCACCGTCATATCTTTGGCTGGATAACCGAACTTTCTGGCATAATATTTGCCCTTGGAACGGTGATACCAGAGACGAGGAAGGAAACGGGCGGGTATGAGACGCTTTAGTTTGTTGAAAGACATAATAATGGGATTGGCCGAGAGCATTATATACACTTTTTAGAGTTTGACAGCATAAATAATGACATTTATGTTGATGTCTCTGACTTTTTCTTATGCCAATTACAGTCATGAAATTTGGTGGGACATCAATGGACAATCTTCCTCAAGTCGCTTCCTTGATTGAGAAGCAATCTAAGCAAACGGATACTGTCGCTGTGGTGTCAGCATTTAGTGGCATTACTAACAAGCTCCTAACTGTTGCTACTTCCATCGTGGAGAAACCAATTAAAGATAAAGGAAAGTTTTTTGCATTGTTGGAAGACATTCTTCAGGACAATTTTACGAAAATAGAAATGGCAATACATTCGACGCAAAACAGCCCAGCCCTTACAGATACAAAAGCACAGGTGCTCTTTATGATAAAAAAACTCGCTGAGGAAATACTTGAACTACAAAGTCTTTTTGCAAATGAAAAAATAAAGAACAAACAGTTTTCCGTACTTGTTCACGATCGTATTGTAGGTATCGGTGAATTTATTTCTTCACTTTTACTGGCAAGAGTTTTAAAGCTGCGTTGCTATGTGTCTGCCCAACATGTCGATCTCTCTGATCTTATTTCACGTGATAGTCGAAAAAGAGAAGATTATCTTACTTCAAAGGAGTTTTTGTACGGTGACTTGGTGCATGATATACGGAAAAAACTGCGACATGTCCTAATCGACAAACAAGTGCCAGTGTTGGGAGGATACATAGGACATATACCGGGAGGAATATTGCAGACTATCGACCGCGGTTATACTGATTCCACTGCAGCTTTGATAAGTGTTGCTGTACGTTCTCTTGGAGATCATTCCAAGGATGTTCGTCTCCAAATCTGGAAAGAGGTTCCGGGTCTTATGTCCGCTGATCCTCGTCTGGTGGAGCCAAATTATGATTCAAAGACTCACACAAAAGCTGCTGACTTTCGCGTAGTAAAACTTCGTTCGCGAGTTAGTTTTGCAGAAGCGGCCGAACTTTCTGTACTAGGAGGCATGAAGGCGATCAATCCCAATGGAATTCACGTACTTGATGGTCACGGTATTACTTTTGAAGTGCGTAATACTTTTGAACCTGAACATCCCGGGACGGTGATTTCTCATGAGGATATAGTCGAAGAAAACGGTATACGCTTCATTAGTGGGAAAAAAGACCAGATAATTTACCGAGTAAGAAGCAATAAAATGGTCAATCAATCAGGAGTAGCGGGAAACATCTTTCGTCTGTGTAGTGAGCTTAAAATTGATGTTGATGCTATTACCACTTCAGCAACCACGGTTGCCTTTAGTGTCGATGGAAAAGCCTCTCATCGTGAGAAACTAGAAGAAGGACTCAAGAAAATTGGCAATGTAAAAGTATATCCAAAGATGGCTTTGGTCTGCTGTATTGGTAATAATTTTTCTCAAAGTGTGGGATTGCTTAGTCGATTGTCAGGAATACTTTCCCAGGCAGCCATAAACATTGAATTTGATTGTGGTGATGCCGATAACAATATTACCTTCATTATCGAGGAGAAAGATTGCGATCAGGCTATCAAAGCCTTACATGAAGCGCTTTTTTCTGGAAATGTGCAAAACTCTGGAGGCTAGGCTTCCAGTGTGGTATGGTGTCACCGATCACGAAGGGATCACTATATGACTTTGTGCAAAACCTATGGATGATAGAGAGTTAAAAGAATTTTGGCATAGTATTTTACGGGCTTTACAGCCGCTTATTAAGCGTGCCGAGTTTTTGACCTGGTTTGGCAATACAACGGTTCAGAATTTTGAAGATGGTGTTTTGCTATTGGCTGTCCCGACAATGTTCTATCAGTCATGGATCAATACCAAGTATATGCCCTTAATTGTCTCCGAGGCCAAGAGACTCAATGCCGATGTAAAGGCTGTGAAGGTGATTGTCGATTCTACCTTAGTGGGACAAAAAAAAGACTTGGCCTTATCAGCTCAAACTGCGACCCAAGATGGCAGGAAACCACAATTTATGAAAAAAGAAATTGTAGAGTCAGGTGAAACGAGTTCGCTCAATCCCAGATATACTCTGGAGAGCTTTGTTGTAGGACAAGAAAATCAATTGGCTTTTGCTGCAGCTAAGGCAGTCTCATCCAATCCTGGCCAAGCTTATAATCCTCTTTTTATCTATGGGGGTGTTGGTTTGGGAAAGACACATTTGTTGCAATCGATCGGCAGTGAAATCCTGCGCAAATTTCCACGTAAGAAGGTTTATTATTCAACTTCTGAAGAATTTACCAATGAATATATCAGCATGGTGCAAAGAAAACGTGCTTCATCATTCAAAGAAAAATATCGCAACTTAGATATTCTCATTGTCGATGATGTACAGTTTTGGGGAGGTAAAGAGCAAACTCAAATAGAATTTTTTCATACATTCAATAGTTTATATGAGGCTGGCAAGCAAATCATCTTGAGCAGTGATCGTCCTCCCAGAGAAATCTCCAATCTCGAGCAACGATTACGTTCGCGTTTTGAAATGGGAATGCTTGTCGATATTCAGCCCCCACTTTATGAAACCAAATTGGCAATTTTACTTACCAAATGCCAAGAGAAGGGCCATTTATTGTCTCAGGACATTTTGGAATATATAGCCAACAATACCGGCAACAATGTCCGTGAATTGGTAGGTGTGCTTACAAGTATGCTTGCTTACATTGATTTGCAAGGGAAAATGCCAAATCTCGAAGATGTTGCTAAAATCTTTGATCGTTCGATGAAGCCTGAGAAGGGAGCTTCCGGTTCCTCTTCATTGGCTAGACAATCACGTACACTGAATGAAAATGATATTCTTACGATTACAGCCGAGGAATTTAATCTCGCCCCCAATGATTTGTTAAGCGAAGTACGTAAACGAGAAATTCTGGTTCCTCGCCAAATGGCTATGTATTTTTTGCGCGAAGAATTGCAATTTTCTTTTGAAAGAATCGGTGAGGTTTTCGGCGGCAAGAACCACACCACGGTAATGCATGCATGCCAAAAGATTTCTGATCAAATCAAGCGAGACAAAATATTAGTGAAACATTACAACGCCATCAAAAGGTCTTTGAACTAGAAAAATCATGTCAGGTCATTCCAAGTGGGCTACAACAAAGAGACATAAATGGGCGGTGGATGCTAAACGCAGTAATAAGTTCACGAAGCATGCCAAGCTCATTGCTGTTGCTGCCCGAAATGGAGGAGATCCTGAAAGTAATTCCGCTTTACGATTGGCTGTTGATAAAGCTCGGTTGGACAATATGCCCAATGCCAATATAGAAAGGGCGATCAAAAAAGGCACGGGAGAATTGAAGGAGGGCAATGAAATTCAGGAATTATATTATGAAGCTTATGGTCCCGGTGGTGCTGCTCTCTATATTCAGGTTCTTACGGACAATAAAAATCGCACGGCAAGTGAAATTCGTGAAATCTTGAAAGAATTTGAAGGAACATTGGCTGAGAGTGGAGCTGTGAGTTTTTTGTTTGAAAAAAAGGCAATCTTTTTTATTCTCTTAGGACAAGTGAAAGACAAAGATGCCTTAGAATTGTCTTTGATCGATCTTGGTGTCAGTGATATAGAGACGACTGAATCAGAATTGATGATTGCGGGAGATTATACATTGTTTGGCACGATAAAAGATTTTCTCGAAAAACTGCAGTATCAAATCAAGTCATCTGAAATTCGTTTTGTTCCTAAAGCATCTCTTGAAGTAAATGAGAAGCAAGCTACAATACTCCAGCAATTAGTTGAGGCATTGGATGCAAACGACGATGTAAATGATGTTTTTATCAATGTAAATCTTTAGCTTTATGGGCAAGATCACTCCAAGATTACGCGACTCACAGTACCCGACTCCCGAATTGTCTGGAAGAAGTAAAGATAGAGATACTCGAAGGAAAGAGTTTCGTGCTCTCATTCGTGATGTTCTTGTGCGTCATGAAACCGCTCATATTGGAAAAAGAATAGAAATGCCTGATCACTTTCAAGATCATACGTCGAACGTGAAAGAACTGAGTAAAACCACTCTGTTGTTTATCGTTGTTCCCGGCATTCTCCAACAGAGCCATCCATCCGGTCATTATTTTTATATAAGTGCTGGTCTCGTCCGGGGCCAGGATTCTGCGACTGCCCTGGAAAATAAAGTGCAATATTTCTGTGGTACCTTGGATGATCTTACCCGGGAAGAATTGGTCATGCCTCTTGATACTACCCTCACATTGGGAAGAGAAGCCCCAGTTTTCAATGCTTTTGTCGGCCAGAGATCGTTGTCAAAAGTTCAGGCTCGTATTCATGTAGGAACGACGGAGATGGATCGTTATGTTTTGACAATAAGAGATGGTAGTGATGAAAGACCCTCGACAAGTGGTAATACTGTTTTGATTCCTCGTTTTGAGCGAGAACAAGCTCCAATATCTGGCTTTCGTCCAAAACGCTAATTGTTGACATTTTCTGAGTTCGCGCTAATCTGCTCGCGCATAAATTTTAAATATGGACAAACGCTCTGCTGCTACAACAGTTCCTGAGGGTCGAGAAATTCCACCGCAAAACAATTTCCGAAAGGCCGTACATGGTATTTTTGCCAGACATGATCGTTATGAGTTGTCACCAGGATCAACGTTGGCAATTAAACTTCCTAAGGAGGAAGTCTTACGTGGTGGGGGAAGTATTTCTTTTATAATGATCCCCGGCAAACCAGTTCCTGAAAGTATTAACGCGACAGTTATGATCAGTGCTTTTTGGATGTTGCCCTCAGACACACAAAATGCACAAACATCTATTCGTTACTTTTGTGGGAAACCGGAAGATCTCGTGAAAGAAAGTTTAGATATTCCTTTGGGAGAAGAATTCATGATAGGTAGACAGAAACCAGCTTTTTCTGCTTTGATTGGGCTTAATATCGTTTCCAAAGTGCATGCCCGTATTTGGTCGTCTCTTGATACCAGGCATTGCCAACTTACCATCGAAGATGGTGGTCCAGAGAGACCTTCCTCGTATGGTAGTACAATTCTTACGCATCCTGAGATAGCCATTTCCCATATTGGCGAGGTAACGTTGTGGAGGCGGTCGACGGATCCGCTAACAACTTTGCGCTAACCTTTTCTAGGAGAATAGTGTTTTGTGATCCTTTGATGAGTATCAAGTCTCCGGGGGCGATTTTGGGTACGATAAATTTAACAATATCTTCACGAGTTTCGAAATGATGCAGTGCCGCCTGATGACGTACATGTGAAGGTAAGTCCTGAAAGGCTTTTTCATAATTGGGACCTAGCATACACACGATCTCAGATTCTTTTGCCAGAAGTGTGAGAATTTCATTGTGAGACCTTTCGGCGACAGGACCAAGTTCTCTCATATCTCCAACGATAGCAATCTTCCTCTTAGCTGGTAGGTTTTTAAATACCTCTAGAGCGGCTTTCATCGAAGAAGGAGTGGCATTGTAAGAACCTTCTAGTAACATTGCGCCGTTGATAGCCGGTAGCAGGGATAGTCTGCCTGGCAAGGGCATGATTGTTAGTAGTGATTCTTGGATTTCTGCCCACGGAATATTGAATTCTCTGCCAATGATAATTGCAGGCAAAACTGTATATACTTGTACTTTACCCAAAAGAGCAAGGTGGAATTTCTGTTCGTTATTTCTATGTCTCACCATAAAGTCAGTCCCTGCTTCATTGAAAGAGATAGTATGTCCGAAATAATCAGCTTTTTGGTTTAGTCCGAAAGTTATTGCTCGTTTTTTTACGAGTTTACTGCGTTGTTCCAGAGTGGGAACATTGTCATAGTTAGCTATCACAAGAGCTCCTTCTTTTGCCTCATGAGCCAATTTCCATTTTTCTGTGACCAAGGTAGCAAAGTCCTTGAAATATTCCATATGTACTTCTTCAAAAACGCTTGTAATGACAACAATGTCAGGTGCTATGAGGTCGAGTATTACATCCATGTCTCCTGGGGTGTCGATACCACATTCCAGGATATAAATGTCGATTTTTTTATCAAATAAAAATGTTTTGAAAGTAATTTTAAGAACAACCCATAACCAACTAAAGACATTGGTACCATTTCTTTGACCGAAGATTGCTAGTGGCAAACCCAATTCATTGTTTAAGCTTCCATAATTTGCGCGAACGCTATAATGTGACTTAAGTACAGTAAAAATCGCCTCTTTGGTAGAGCTTTTGCCCACGGTTCCAGTAATGGCAATTACTTTGGCGGTATTTTTTCTCATTTTCCTCTTCGCACACCAGATGATGTATTTTTCAATAAGTCTTTTCATGGTATTTAATAGGCTATAGTAATGTTCCCCGCCCACACCCGAAGGGTCCCCGTTGGGGCCAGGGTCTCCAGAGGCGACTAAAGGGGACCACCCACCCTCGTTTTTGCATATTGCAAAATCTCTGCCAATATACCATAAGGAAAAATGAAAAAAATCTTCTTGACTTTCCAGTAACATGAATATCCTCGCTATTGAAACATCTTGCGACGAGACAGCCTGCGCCATTGTAGAAGATGGGGTACATGTTCTTAGCTCGGTTATTGCCTCTCAGATACCACTTCATCAACTCACTCGTGGGGTCGTCCCGGAAGTAGCTGCACGGGCACATGTGAGCTATATGATTCCTGTGGTGAAGGAAGCCTTAATGAAGGCCAATCTTAGGCAACAAGACATTGATGCTCTCGCCGTCAGCCAAGGTCCAGGCCTTATTGGTTCTTTGATTATTG
>MEWR01000001.1:0-1932 GCA_001773455.1 Candidatus Abawacabacteria bacterium RBG_16_42_10 | reverse complement strand
GAGTGGGGGAAACCGTTGATACCTGTTAATCATATTGTCGGGCACTTATATGCCAATTTTTTGGGCAGAGAAAAAATACCTACATTACCAATTCTGATTATTAGCGTCTCGGGTGGTCATAACGACATGGTATTGCTGAAAGAACATGGAGAAATTGAAATACTAGGGCAGACTCAAGATGATTCTGCCGGAGAAGCCTTCGACAAGGCAGCTAAAATGCTCGATCTTCCGTACCCCGGTGGACCAGAAATTGAGAAGTTGGCAAAGTTTGGCAAGTCTGGAGAATTCAAATTACCGCGAGCTTGGCTGCAACAGGTACCCACTGGTCTTCGACCAAAAGTGATTGAAGATTTTAATTTTAGCTTTTCTGGGTTAAAAACTTCTTTATATGTTCTGATTAAAAAGTTAGGTGATTTATCTCCGGAAACAAAAGCTGACTTAGCTCTTGAATTCCAAGAAGCAATTTTCGATATTCTTGCTAGCAAATTATTTGCGGCTTGGGAGAAATATCGGACACCAACTGTATTTATTTCTGGCGGGGTCTCTGCTAATCAACGTTTAAGAGATTTGGTTGTTGAGAAGTTCCAAGGTAAGGATATGGAACTCTTATATCCGGTGAAATTGTCGTATTGTACTGACAATGCTGCCATGATTGCTGCTGCTGCATATTTCAATCCCGTAAAGAGTCGTGCTATTTTGGAACCGGACCCAAATTTATGGTTCTAAACTATTAATTAACAGTTATAACTATGCGTAATGATATGAATTCCTGCTGTGGCAGTGGTATGTGTTGTGAAGAAGATCTGAACATGTGTGCGCAAGTAGGTGAAATCGCTCCTCCCTTTGAAGCTGAAGCTCTTGTAGGCAAAGACTTCAAAATGATTAGCAGCGAAAGTTACGAAGGCAAATGGATCCTGCTGTTCTTCTATCCTTTGGATTTCACTTTTGTGTGTCCCACTGAACTTCTCGAACTTAACAAGCGTTATAAAGAGTTTGAAGATCTCAACTGTCAGATTATCGGATCGAGCACGGACAGTGTGTATTCTCATCAAGCTTGGGCCAAGGAAATCGGTCAATTTAATTTTCCCATTCTTGCTGATATGACCAAGCAAGTGGCTGCTGATTATGGTGTGTTGGTTGAAGAAAAAGGCATTGCTCTCCGTGGGGCTTTCCTCATTGATCCAGATGGTGTTCTTCAAGCTTCTATTATTCACAATTTACCTGTGGGACGTAATATTGATGAACTTTTACGTGTACTCAAGGCTTTCCGGACAGGTGAACTTTGTCCAGTGAATTGGGAAAAAGGCAAGAAGACTTTAGGAAAAGCGTAAGCTATAATCGATGTAGTTTAATTAAATAATTCTATGACACATTCAAAATTAAGTTGGTGGCTTTATGGTATTGGATTAATTATTGTCCTGGGAACTCATATCTATATGCTTGTAGCTGGTCTTCCTCCAGAACAAATGATGCCTCATGCTGTTCTTAATCTTGTTGCCGCAGTTCTTTTGGCAGCTGGATGGTTAAAGGGATAAGCAGAAGAGCGCCATGGAACAAGAGTTAAGAAACTCGAAACTAAGCAATCTGCATGAATGGCTCAACAGTAATGTTTCCGGCTATGTTGGGCTTTACGAAGCAGGTTCCACAACGGCTGGTGATCCATGGGTAGAGAGCCGAAGCGATCGCGACATTACTATAGTTCTCGCGGATATTAGCAGGAAGGTAGAGCAAGAAGTTCAACAATATCTGAGTGAGGCGGACTTCGATGATACCTACTTATTTATAATGTTTGCGAAAGAACACTTTTTGGCAACACATAGTGACCAGGACATTTCGATGAAGTTTCGTGGGCAGACATTATACGGTGAAGACCTGGTAAGCGTTAAGGAAATGAATTAACTCACAAAAAACCTGACCGAAGCGGTCAACGTT